>JBBINO010000035.1:8079-26313 GCA_037443845.1 Acidobacteriota bacterium | reverse complement strand
GCATCACGGCTGGCCTCCGTCGCGGCCATGTCCTAGTTCTAGGATAGGCTCTTAAAGACACGGGAGCATCTTTCAATCGCACATGCAATGCGCCTTCCATGATAAGACCGGGGGGTGCCAAGTGGTTCTTGGGGACGCGATTCGCGCGCTAGCGGCGCTTGACAAAAAGGCGAGGTTGTCTTAAAGTGACGGTGGCGCCGATTTGAACCACAGCTTGCGGGCGCCTAAGAAATGCGGCTAAAGCGTGGGCGGGAACCCGTCCAGCTTGCTGTGGCGGGTTTTTTTGTTGGGTGAGCAACGAAGCGCCGATTTGAACCACAGCTTGCGGGCGCTTAAGAAATGCGGCTAAAGCGGGACGATGCCCGTCCGGCTCACGCCGCGGCGGGCTTTTTCATTGGGCCGGAACGTCCCGGCCGAAAGGAGACGACGATGACGCAGCAGCGCTTTGAAACCCTCTGCCTTCATGCCGGGCAATCCACGGACGAAACCGGCTCGCGTGCCCTGCCGGTGCACCGCACGGCCAGCTATGTCTTCAGGAGCGCGCGGCACGCGGCAAACCTGTTCAGCCTCAAGGAGCCTGGCAACATCTACACGCGGCTCCAGAACCCCACCTGCGACGTCCTGGAAAGGCGCATGGCGGCGCTTGAAGGCGGGGCCGCCGCCCTGGCCACCAGCTCCGGAACGGCCGCCGTCTTTTACAGCGTCATCAACCTCGCGGCCGCCGGGGACGAGATCGTGGCCGCGGACAACATTTACGGCGGCACTTATACCCAATTCCACGATATTCTGCCCCGATTCGGCATCACCACCCGCTTCGTGAGCCCGCTAGATCCTGGCAGCTTCGAGGGCGCGATCAACGGCAGAACGAAGGCCGTCTTCGTTGAAACGATCGGGAATCCTTCACTTGATGTGACCGACATTCAAGCCGTGGCCGCGGTTGCGCACGAGCACGGCCTGCCCCTGATCGTTGACAACACCTTTGCGACGCCTTTTCTCTGCCGTCCCATCGAACGCGGCGCGGACATCGTGGTCCATTCTCTGACGAAATGGATCGGCGGGCATGGGACATTCATAGGCGGGGTCATCGTTGATTCCGGGCGTTTCGACTGGGCCAGCCCGAAGTTTCCGCTCTTCAGCGATCCCGAGCCGAGTTATCACGGCCTGCGTTTTGCCCGTGACCTGAGGGAGGGACATCCCTCCCCGTTTATCACCAGGGCACGGCTCGTCCCCATGCGCAACCTCGGCGCCTGTCTTTCGCCCGACAACGCGTGGCACGCGCTTCAGGGCATCGAAACGCTCGTGGTGAGGATGGAACGCCACTGCTCGAACGCCCTCTCCGTCTCACTGCACCTTAAGGCCCATCCGAAGACCGAGTGGGTACGGTATCCCGGCCTTCCTGACGATCCGGCCCATAAGGTGGCTTCAAACCTCTTCTCGAATGGGTACGGCGGAGTGGTCGTCTTCGGTGTCAAGGGGGGAAAGGAGGGCGGCCGGAGATTCATTGACGGCCTGCGCCTCTTTTCCCACCTCGCCAACGTGGGGGACGCTAAGAGCCTCGCGATCCACCCGGCTTCGACCACGCACTCGCAGCTCTCCGAGGAAGAGCAGGCCAGGGGCGGCATAACTCCCGGGATGGTCAGGCTCTCGGTAGGGATAGAAAACATTGACGACATACTCGGCGATCTGAGCCAGGCCTTGGAGCGAACATGAGCGAGAATTCCTTCGACGCGAATGGCGCAAAGGCGCACCGTCACGCCGGACTTGATGAGGCACTGGGCAGGAAAATCTTCTTGCGTCACGAGCCCTTTCTCCTGGATTGCGGCCAGGCGTTGCCCCACACTAGAATCGCCTACGAGACTTGTGGAGAACTGAACGCCGCCCGCGAAAACGCGGTCCTCGTCGTGCACGCGCTGACCGGAAGCGCCCACGCGTCCTCTTGCTCCGGTGGTTCTGAGCAACCTGGTTGGTGGGAGGGGCTGATTGGACCGGGGAAAGTCCTCGACCCGGGGCGCCGTTTCATCATCTGCGCGAATCTCCTGGGAGGCTGCTATGGAACCACGGGGCCATCCCAGGAAGGTGGTGAGACGGGGCTTCCTGACTTCGCCAAATTTCCGGTCGTGACCACGCGCGACATGGCAAGAGCCCAGAAAATACTCCTGGACCACCTTGGCATCGAGAAGCTCGAGCTTGCCGCCGGTGGCTCTCTCGGCGCAATGGTCGTTTGGGAACTGGCCGTCGAATACCCAGGCCTGGCGAAAAATGTCGTGCCAATCGCGGGTGGGCCGGAGGCTTCCGCTTGGGTGATAGCGCTAAACGCCGCCGCCCGCCGCGCGATACTCGATGATCCCGAATGGAAGGAGGGCAGGTATTCAGGCGAGGGGCCGAGGAAGGGCCTGGAACTGGCCCGCATGATAGCGATGATATCCTACCGATCGCCTGCCCTTTTCGAGGGCCGTTTCGCGCGAGACCGCGAGGACGACGGCACCGAAAGGGTTTTCGATTCGTCCAACCTCTTCGAGGTCGAGCGCTATCTTCGCTATCAAGGCTGGAAGCTGGCCGGGAGGTTCGACGCGCGCTCGTATCTATGCCTGGCCGGGGCAATGGACCTGCACGACATAGGCAGGCAAAGAGGGGGCCTTGAACCGGCGCTGGGGCGAATCTCGGCCGAACTCCTTGTCGTAGGCATAAGCACGGACGTCCTCTTCCCGGCCCGCGAGATGAAAATGTCGGTTAAGCGGCTGAAGGCCGCTGGCGGGAAAGCCAGCTATGCCGAGCTGGATTCGCCCTACGGCCACGACGCGTTCCTGGTGGAGTGCGGGCGGCTCAACGAGCTTCTGAGCGGTTTCTTGGAGAGGAGGAAGTGATGCGAATATTGAAATTCGGGGGGACCTCCATCGGTGATGCCGAAAGCGCCAAAAGGGCCATTGAGATCACGAAGTCGGAAGCCGTCCACGTTCCGCTTCTCGTTTTTTCGGCGATGGGAAAGACCACCGACCGTCTGGCGCAAATAGGGGAACGCGCCGCCGCCGGCAGCCTCGGCGAGGCGCTCGCCCTCACGGCGGACCTCTACTCCTATCACATGCAGATGGTGGAAGCCCTTAACATCGGCGCCGATGACCGAGATGGCGTGGCGGCCTACTGCGATGACATTTTTGGCGACATCCGCGAGCTGGCCAACGGCCTTGCCGTCGTGCGAGAACTCTCTCCGGCCGTCCTTGACCGGCTGTTGGCATTTGGCGAGTTGTTGTCAACGCAGATTATGCGCGCGGCCATGAGCGGGGCAGGCCTGCCCGCCGCCTGGGTTGACGCCAGGGATATCGTCGCCACCGGCGAATCGCACGGCGGTGCGGAACCGGATGCCGAGGCGACGGCCCGGCTCGCCGCCGAGCGGCTCGTGCCGTTGTACGAGTCAGGCAAGATTGCGGTCACGCAGGGATTCATCGCGCGCTCCTCTTCCGGCGCCATCACCAATCTGGGAAGAGGAGGGTCGGACTACACCGCTTCGCTTCTAGGCGCCGTCCTCGGCGCCGAAGAAGTGCAAATATGGACGGACGTGGATGGCATAATGACGGCCGACCCTTCTCTGGTGCCCCAAGCCAGAAACATACCGGTCATGAGTTTCCGCGAGGCGGCGGAGCTCGCCTTCTTCGGTGCCAGAGTGCTTCACCCTAGGACGCTTTTGCCCGCCGTGGAGAGCGACATCCCGGTCCGCGTCATGAATTCCAGGAACCCCGGTAGCCGGGGCACACTCATCCTCGCCGAGGCCCCGCGCGATGGCAGGCCGGTGAAGAGCATCGCATACAAGGAGGGCATGACCCTCGTGACGCTCGTCTCGGCGCGCATGTTCAAAGCCCACGGCTTTCTGGCCAGAATCTTCAACGCGATGGACCGCCTTCGCCTGGCGCCGGACCTGATTGCCACTTCGGAAGTCTCCGTCGCCATTGCGCTTTGCGACGGCGCCGGCGTCGAGGCGCTTGTCCGGGAACTTAGCGATTACGGGCCGGTTAGCGTCCGGAAGGATCAGGCCGTCGTCTGCGCGGTTGGCGAGAGCATCAAGTCAACGCCGGGCACCGCCTCGCAAATCTTCGAGGACCTGAGGGACGTCAGAATTTCGCTGATATCCGAGGGCGGCTCCGAGATCAACCTGAGCTTCGTCGTTGACGAAAGCAGCTTGCCTCTCGTCGTCAGGAGGCTCCACGGGCGGTTCTTCGAACGCGCCGCAATCGAGGGGGAGGTGTCGTGATGGGCGCAAAAATAGGGGTGGCCGTGCTGGGAGCAACGGGCGTCGTCGGGCAACGACTTGTCGCGGCTCTGAAGGATCATCCCTGGTTTGAACTCTCCGCCGTGACCGGCTCCGAGCGCAGCGCTGGCCTCCCTTACGGCAGGGCGGTGAATTGGAGGCTCGGTGGCGAGGCTCCCAGATGCGCGGCGGAAATGATTGTGAAGGAGACCTCTCCTGACGGCATCGAGGCATCCGTCGTCCTTTCCGCGCTGGATTCCAGCGTGGCGGCGGATGCGGAGCGCCGCTTCCGCGCCGCCGGTTTCACGGTCGTCAGCAACGCCAGCGCCTGCCGCCTCGATCCCGAAGTACCCCTGATCATTCCGGAGATCAATCCCTCTCATCTCGCCCTCGCGCCGATCCAGAGGGCCAGGCACAAGGGCGCGATCGTCACGAACCCGAACTGTTCCACCATAGGGCTGTGCCTAGCCCTGGCGCCGCTGATGCCGCTCGGCCCGCGGGCGGTGCGCGTCACCACGCTCCAAGCCCTCTCCGGCGCCGGTTATCCGGGGGTCGCCTCGCTTGACGCCATTGACAACGTTCTTCCCTTCATCGCTGGAGAAGAAGAGAAGCTTGAACGCGAGCCGCTCAAGATATTCGGAGACATCAAATCCTCCGGCGTCGTGAACGCGCGGCTTGCCGTGAGCGCCCAATGCAACCGCGTCGCGGTTACGGAGGGCCACCTTCTCTCTGTTTCAGTGGAGACGGCCCAGCGGCTGGATGAGGCCGAAGCTTCGGCGCTCCTCAATTCTTACCCATCAAAAATCGCCGCTTTTGGCCTGCCATCGGCCGTGGACAAGCCAGTCGTGGTAATGGAGGATCAATCAAGGCCGCAGCCGCGGCTGGACCGGGACTCCGGCGGCGGAATGACCGTGACGGTGGGAAGGGTGAGGAAAACGGCGGCGGGCGACCTCCGCCTCGTCGCCCTCGTCCACAACACCATTAGAGGCGCCGCCGGCGGAACGCTCCTGATCGCGGAGATGATGAAGGCCCAGGATCTATTGTGACGGGTGCCGGGAGATCGTCCGTTCTTATTGGCGGAGCCGAGAGGTGGTATCATCGCCCAGAAGGAGAGGCGCATGATCCTGAAAGACCTGAGAGAGATGAATCCGAGGGAGAGCTACAGGCTGCTTTCGAGCCTCATCATCCCAAGGCCGATAGCGTGGGTGACGACGCTCGGAAGGGGTGGCCAGGTGAACCTCGCCCCCTTTTCAAGCTTCATGGGGCTTTTCGATCCCCCAGGGGCCATGATCAACATCGGGCTTCGTTCGGACGGATCGCTAAAGGACACGCACCTCAACCTTCGGGAGCGCCGCCAGGCCGTCGTTCATATAGCGGAACTGGCTTTGCTGGAACAGCTTCACGCCTCTGGAGACGAGGCGCCTCCCGAGGTGAGCGAGGCAAAGAGGCTTGGGCTCGAAACGGTACCCTCGTCGTTCGTCGCGCCGCCGAGGCTCGCCGCGGCGCCAGTCGCCTTGGAATGCGAGCTTCGCGAGGAGAAGCCTTTGAACGAGCGTTCGACGCTTCTCATCCTTGTGGCGCTGGCGGTACACGTCTCCGAAAGGATATGGGACGAACGGGAGGCCTGCGCCACCTGCGATAAATGGCAGCCCGTCGCGCGGCTCGCGGCCGGCGGCGCGAAGGTTCCTAACTACGCGGCGCTTGGAGCCAGATTCTCGCTGGGAAAACCGTCGCTGCCGTGAACACAGGCCTGCTGCAATCCGGCCATCGCCGAGCGCCTCGCGCAGCCCTTGGGATCGCCGCAGGCCTTGACTTCGCCTTTGGGCTTGTTGTATTCTCCCGTCTTAGGAGAGTGGCACGGATGATGACCCGTACGATTACCCGTCAGAACTGGTGGTGGTGGAACCGGAGCCGACGGGAGTGGTGCGGGCTTGAAGCGTAGCCTTTAGCGGAAAGCCTGGACACCCAAGCCCGCCGGCGTTTGATCGCCGGCGGGCTTTTTTGCGTTCATGGAGGTTCAAATGGATTTCAAAGATTTTGAAAAGGCGGCCGCCGAGGGTTATACCGCGATTCCTCTGCACGAGGTCATGGCCGCCGACACGGTGACTCCCGTCAGCTTGTACCTCGCGGCGCGGCGCGCCGGGCTTACTGGCTTCCTGCTTGAGAGCGTTGACGGCGGGCGCCACCTTGCGCGCTACTCTATAATCGGCGTCAACCCTCGTGAACGCATCGCGGCGAGAGGCGGACAGGTCTTTTGCCGGAACGGCCGCGGCGAATTGTCGCGGGACGAGCCATTCCCTGATGTTCTAAAGGAGAGGCTCAAGGGGATAAAGGCTCTTGACGTGGAGGGGATCGGCCGGTTCAGCGGGGGGTACGTTGGCTACATCGGCTACAACTGTGCAGCGATGGTTGAGCGGCTGCCCGTGAAACCGGACCCGCTCGGGCTTCCCGACGCGGTGCTGGAGCGCTTTGATGACCTCATCGTCTACGACCACGCGCGCGGCCAGGTTGCGCTGGTGGCTAACGGCGCTATCGGGGAGGACCGTTCGATCCGCGAATCGTACGACGAGGCCATGGGCCGTCTCGCCGATTTGAAGAAAGCGGCGGCCGGCGCGGCGGCGCAACCGCTTGGCTCCACCAGCCATGACGCGAAGCCGCTTTCGGGGACCACGCGCGGCGGCTACACGAGCGGAGTCGAGCGGGCCAAAGCGCACATCAGGAAGGGTGACATTTTTCAAGTCGTTCTCTCCGTGCAGGAGCGCTTTCCATTCCACGGTGATCCGTTTGATCTCTACCGCCGGCTGCGGATGGCCAACCCTTCCCCGTATCACTTCTATCTTGACCAGGGAGATTCCGTGATCCTGGGTGCCTCTCCCGAAATGCTCGCAAGGATTGAAGGCGGGAGGCTGGAAGTAAGGCCGATAGCCGGAACAAGGCCGCGGGGCGCGACGGAGGCGGAAGACGGTGCCCTTCAAAGGGATCTTCTGAGCGACGCAAAGGAGGCCGCAGAGCACGTCATGCTGGTGGACCTCGGCCGTAACGACGCCGGCCGGGTCTGCGAATACGGCAGCGTCGAAGTGGCGGAGTTTAGGAGCGTCGAGCGTTTTAGCCACGTCATGCACATCGTCTCAAGCGTCACCGGGCGGCTGAGGAAGGAGGTCCATCCAGTGGACGCCTTCTTTGCCTGCTTTCCGGCTGGCACGGTGACGGGAGCCCCGAAGATCCGGGCGATGGAAATCATAGGCGATTTGGAAGACGCCGGGCGCGGCGTTTACAGCGGCGCCGTCGGCTACTTCGGCTACCACGGCAACGTGGACACGTGCATCGCGATCAGGACGCTGGTGGCCCGTGGTAATGAGGTCCAGGTGCAGGCCGGGGCTGGAATAGTGGCCGATTCCGTCCCGCAAGCCGAGTTCGCCGAATGCGGCCACAAAGTCGCGGCGCTGAAAGCCGCGCTGGGAGGACGGCCATGATTCTAGTGGTTGATAACTACGACTCGTTCACTTACAACCTTGTCCAGATGCTCGGGGCGCTTGTCGGCAAGGTAGAGGTGAGGCGCAACGACGCGATCGCGGGGGAGGAAGCGCTGGCGATGGAGCCGGAATATATTGTCCTGTCGCCAGGCCCGGGCGAGCCGAAAGCGGCGGGAAATCTTCTGGAAATCGTCCGCCGATGCGCCCCGCATATCCCTATGTTGGGCGTCTGCCTTGGACACCAGGCGATGGGCGAGGCTTTCGGGGGCAAGGTTGTTGGCGCGCCCACGCTGATGCACGGCAAGGCGAGCCCCGTCTATCATGACGGAAAGGGGATTTTCTCCGGGCTGCCGAACCCCTTCGATGCAGGTCGCTACCATTCCCTTGTTGTCGAAGAAAAAACGCTGCCCGCCGAACTTGTGCCGCTTGCCCACAGCGCCGACGGAGAGCTGATGGCCATGGCCCATGCCTCGTATCCGGCCGTGGGAGTGCAGTTCCATCCGGAGTCGGTGCTGACTCCGCTCGGCGTTCAGGTCGTCCGCAACTTCTTGAGGCTTTACAGAAGGAGGGATGCGTCATGATGGAGGTTGGCGTTCTTCAGCGAGCCGTGAGAGGCGAGCCGGTCAGCCGAGAAGACGCGGCGTCTATTCTGCGGGCCTTTGCAGACGGGGAAGCGGGGGCAGACGTCCTGGCTTCGTTCCTCACCGCCCTCCACATCCACGGGGAGACCGCGGAAGCGCTTCTGGGCTTCGTCGAGGTGGCGAGGGAGAGAATGATCAAAGCCGCTCTGCCGGCCTGCGGCGCGATTGACCTGTGCGGGACGGGCGGGGACGGCCAGGGGACGGCGAACATCTCGACGGCCGCCTCATTCGTGGCCGCCGGCGCGGGAGCCACGGTGGCCAAACACGGTAACCACGCGGTCTCCGGGAAGACCGGCAGCGCCGACGTTCTTCGCGCCCTTGGCGTCCCATACAAAATGAATCCCGGCGAGGCTTTGCGCGCGGCCGCCGAAATGGGCATGGCCTTTCTCTATGCGCCGGATTACCACCCGCTTTTCGCCCGCGTCGGTCCCGTCAGAAGGGCCCTCGGCTTCAGGACCGCCTTCAACATGCTTGGCCCTCTGCTCAATCCGGCGGGCGTCAGACGCCAACTGGTTGGAGCCGCCTCGCCCGAAATCCAGTCTCTCGTGGCCCAAATCCTTGTATCGCTTGGAGCTGAGCGGGCGTGGGTCGTCCACACGCCTGGCCCCTATGACGAAGTCAGCCTGACCGCCGACTGCGAGGTTCTCGAAGTGGCTGGCGGTAGAATCACCCGCTTCCGCCTGTCGCCGAGCGACTTCGGCGCAAATCCGGTTTCGCCCGCGTCGTTGGTTGGCGGGGACGCGGCCTTCAACGCGGCGCGAATCGAAATGGTGCTGCGCGGCGAGAAAGGCCCGCTGAGCGACACCATCCTGGCAAACGCATCGTGCGCGCTGGTAGTGGCCGGAATCGCTTCCGACGTGAAGGAGGGCTTCGATCGAGCCTCAAAGTCCATCAAGTCGAAAGCCGCCCTGGACAAGCTGATGCGCTTGAGGGGTTTTGGAAAGGCGGAGCCAGATGTCGTGGCTTGACGAGCTTTACGCGGGCAGGCTGGCGGCGAGCCCCAAAGCGGACGGTTTCTTGCGAGAGAAGCGCCCAGGTGGACGAGGCCTTCCCGGCCACGGCGCGCCATCCTTCCTGGCCGCCTTGCTGAAGAAGCCCGCGCCAGCGGTGATTGCCGAGATAAAGTTCGCCTCGCCTTCGCTCGGGGTAATAAGAGGGACGAAGGACGTCGAGGCGGTGGCCGAAAGCTACGCCGCGGCCGGGGCGCAGGCTTTGTCCGTCCTGACAGAAGAGGAGCATTTCGGCGGGCACGTCTCATTCATAGGGAGGGCGAAGCGCGCGTCTGGACTTCCGGTTCTACGTAAAGACTTCCTCGTCTCGCCGCAAGACGTCGCCGAATCGAAAGAGGCCGGGGCGGACGCGGCGCTTGTCATCGCGCGGTTCATGAGCCGCGGCGCGATCCGCCGGCTTCTGCTTGAGGCCGCCGAGATGGACCTGGCCGTGCTCGTGGAGGTACACGGCGAAGAGGACCTATCCAAGATCGAAGGGCTGCCCGTACAGGCCGCCGGCGTGAACCACAGAGACCTCGAAACGCTGGAACTTGACATGGGCCTTTCCGGGCGCTTGGCGCCGCTGCTTCCGGCGCGGGCGGCGCTGGTCGCGGAAAGCGGCCTTTCAACGGGGGCGCAGCTTCGCAAGATGGCCGCGCTCGGGTATGACGCGGTGCTGGTCGGGAGCGCGTTCATGAGAAGGCCGGAGCCGGGAGCGGCGCTGGCGGCGATGATGGAGGATGCCCGTGGTTCCGGTGAAGGTCTGCGGCCTGACAAATAAAGAGGACGCGCTGATGGCTTGGGGCCTCGGCGCGGCGGCCCTCGGCTTCGTGATGCACCCTTCAAGCCCGAGGGCGGTCTCGCTCGCGAGGCTCCGCGCCATCAGGGACGCCCTTCCGGAGGAGGCCAGGTGCGCAGGCGTTTTCGTGGATGCCCCCCCGGAAAGAATCAACGAGGCGGCGGCCGCGGCGCGCCTGGCGTGCGTTCAGCTTCACGGTGAGGAGCCGCCCGAGGACTGCGCCGCCATAACTGTCCCGGTGATCAAGGTCCTCACGCCGGAGGATATTCTTGACGAGGGAAGGATCAGGGCTTACGGCGCGTCGGCGTTCCTGCTTGACGCATTTCTCCGCGGCCGCCCCGGCGGGGGGACCGGCCTGATGGCCGACTGGAGCGTGGCACGCAAGTTGTCCGTTAGGTTCAGGCTGATCCTGGCGGGAGGGATCAATCCATCCAACGCGCGCGAGGCGTTGCGAATCGCGCGCCCGTGGGCGCTTGACGTCTCCAGCGGCGTGGAGCGCGCCCCGGGCGTCAAAGATCACGCATTGCTAAGAGCGCTTTTCAATAACGTCAATGGCGATAAAGGAGAAAGGCCATGTCTGATCTGACTGCTGCCCCGCGGCCGGATGCCGCGCGATATTTCGGCCGGTACGGAGGGAGGTTCGTGCCGGAAACGCTAGTGCCCGCGCTCGACGAGCTCGATGCTGCTTACGCTCTGGCGAAGAACGACGCCGCCTTCAACGCCGAGCTTCAAGAGGCGCTGGCGACCTACACCTGCCGCCCGACGCCGCTTTACGAGGCCGGGAGGCTTTCCGAGCGCTACGGCCTGAGGCTCCTGCTGAAGAGGGAGGATCTCAACCACACCGGCGCCCACAAGATCAACAACGTCCTCGGCCAGATCATTCTGGCGCGAAGGATGGGAAAACGCCGGATCATTGCCGAGACGGGCGCGGGCCAGCACGGCGTCGCGACCGCTTGCGCGGCCGCCCGCTTCGGCATGGAGTGCGAAATCTACATGGGCGAACAGGACATCGCAAGGCAGAAGCAGAACGTACTAAGGATGGAGCTTCTCGGGGCCAAGGTGACTCCCGTGCGAGGCGGCTCGGCTACGCTAAAGGATGCCACGAACGAGGCGATACGTGATTGGGTGGCCTCTTGCGCGACGACGCATTACCTGATTGGCTCCGCCGTGGGCCCGCACCCCTATCCCGCCATCGTGCGCGATTTCCAGTCTGTGATCGGAAGGGAGGCGCGCGCGCAATGCCTCGCCCGCTTCGGCCGCCTGCCCGATGGCGCAGTGGCTTGCGTTGGCGGGGGCTCCAACGCCATAGGCCTCTTTTACGGCTTCCTGAATGACCATTCGGTGCGCCTCTTCGGAGTCGAGGCCGCTGGAGACGGGCTGGAGAGCGGCCGCCACGCCGCGACGCTGTCGTGCGGCAGCCCCGGAGTCCTTCACGGCTCGCTCAGCTACCTGCTGCAGGACGGCGACGGGCAGGTCAGCGAGGCCCACTCCGTCAGCGCGGGGCTCGACTACCCAGGAATCGGCCCGGAGCACAGCCACCTTCACGACACCGGGCGCGTCTCATACCTATCGGCGACCGACGAGGAATGCCTCCGCGCTTTCGAGGAGCTGAGCGTCATCGAGGGGATCATACCTGCGTTCGAGAGCGCCCACGCTCTGGCCAAGATCGGAGAGCTCAAGGACATGTTGGGCGGCGGGGCGACGCTGGTAATCTGCCTTTCAGGAAGAGGGGACAAGGACCTCGACGAGTTCTTCCGGCGCAGGGGGAGGGTGCAATGAAGATGCACGAGGAGTTGCGGGCGAAGGCGAAGTCGGGAAGGAAAGTGCTTGCGCCATACGTCTGCGCGGGCTTCCCGGAACTTGAGGCGACGCTTCCAGTTCTCGAAGCTCTGTCCTTGGAGGGCGCGGACTGCATCGAGCTGGGAGTCCCGTTTTCCGATCCGCTCGCCGACGGCCCTGTGATCCAGCGGGCCTCAGCCAGGGCTCGCCAGAACGGAATGACGCTTTCGATGGCCCTGGAGATGGCCGGCCGGTTCACGGCGGCAAACGGCACGCCGTTGCTCTTGATGTCATACCTCAACCCGGTTCTGAGGATGGGGGCGGAAACGTTCGCGCGCCGGGCCAGGGCCGCCAACGTCTCCGCCTGCATCATCCCGGATTTGCCACTGGAGAAGGCCGGGATGCTCGCCGGCTCGCCGCCCCTGGTGCAGTTCGCCGCGCCCAACGGGTCGGAAGAAAGGCTGGGACAAATCCGCTCTCTCGATCCCCCATTCGTCTACTGCGTCGCTGTGATGGGGGTCACGGGAGCCAGGAGCGAAGTCGAGGGTTATACGGCCGGCTTTCTTCAAAGGACGAAAAGAACGACGGCGCTGCCTTGTCTCGCCGGCTTCGGCGTGTCGAACCCGGAACAGGCTGCGTCACTGGCGCGATACTGCGATGGCGTCATCGTGGGCAGCGCGCTCGCGAGGGTGCTTGAAGAGTGCGAAAGCCCGCAGGACGCCGCCAGGGCCGCGGCCGGATTCATCAAGCCGTTCAGAAAGGCGTTGGACGAGGCCCGGACGGACGATAGGGAACAGGGAGGCCGCGATGCTTCTGGTAATTGATCCACGCATGGGTGAGGAGGCGAGGAGCGCGCTAAAAAAACGGCTCGCCCGCATGGGATTCTCTGTCCACCTCTCGAAGGGGCCGGGCTTCGCGGCCTTCGCCGTCGCCGGGCCGGCTGGCCTGGCCACCAAGAAGGAGCTCGCCGCTCTCGACGGTGTGCTCAACGTCATATCGCTCTCCACGCCGTACAAGCTCGCGAGCCGCGCCTTTCATCCGAGCCCCACGGTGGTGATGGTCGGCGACGTGCCGGTGGGGGGCGGCGAAGTGGTGATGATGGCCGGGCCATGCAGCGTCGAGAGCCGCGACCACGTCATGGAAATGGCGCGGCTCACGGCGCAGGCCGGAATTCCCGTTCTCAGAGGTGGCGCCTTCAAGCCGCGCACTTCGCCCTACTCCTTTCAGGGCCTCGGCGAGACCGGGCTCAAGCACCTCAGGGACGCCGCCGACCGCCATGGCCTGAAGGTGGTAAGCGAAGTGATGGACGCGTCCCAGATTCCGCTGGTGAGCGAGTACGCGGACCTTCTCCAGATCGGTGCGCGGAACATGCAGAACTTCGCCCTCCTGCAGGCGCTCGGCAAAGCAAGGCGCCCGGTGCTTCTGAAGCGGGGCATCAGCGCGACGATCGAGGAGTGGCTCATGGCGGCGGAGTACGTTATGTTCGGGGGCAACTACGAGGTGATTCTGTGCGAGCGTGGGATCAGGACCTTCGAGCCTGCGACGAGAAACACCTTTGACGTGAGCGCCGTCGCGGTGGCCAAGGAGCTCACGCACCTTCCCGTCATAGTTGACCCGAGCCACGCGATAGGAGTGAGAGACAAGGTCATTCCGCTGGCGAGGGCCGGAGTGGCGGCGGGCGCGGACGGCTGCATGGTGGAGTTTCACACCAATCCCGAAGAGGCTCTTTCCGACGGCCAGCAGGCCCTCTACCCGGAGCAGCTCACGCGGCTCATGAGAGAAATTGAAGGCATCTCCCTCGCCATAGGCCGCGGGCTCGTGCGAGCCGCGGCCGCGCCGCAGGGTTTCAGGGCAAGCCAGACGGCCTAATCAGGGAATCTTGGAGCCGGGGGCCACTTGCCCGCGCCGGAATGTTGTGGCATCATCAGCGCATGGGGGAACTTCTGCTCGACGGGCTTTTCGGGTTGGAAAAGGGCTTTGCGCCGGAGACGTTCGAGCGGTTCGCCTCCACGCTTGAAGGACTGAGGCACGTCCTTCTGGCCCAATCGAAGGATCCCGCTCACCCCTTTTATTACATGCCTCCTTCGGACGAAGCGGCCGAAGCGGCGCGCGACGCCGCAAGAGGGCTCAGGCGGCTTGCCGACAAGCTGGTTGTCGCCGGCATAGGCGGCTCGGCGCTCGGCGCGAAGGCGCTCTGCGCGGGCGGCGGCGGTGTCACATTCCTCGAAGGAGTTGACCCTCACTACGTCCAAAGGACGCTCGCCGAGGTTGACTGGCGAAAGGCCGCGCTGAACATAGTTTCCAAGTCCGGCGGCACGATGGAAACGCTCGTCAACGCGGGGCTGGCGCTGGAGGCGCTGAAAAAAGCCCATCCCACCGAATGGCGCCGCCGCGTTGTGGTGACCGCTTCGCCCGCTTCGGGCAGGCTCCAGCAATGGGCGGCTTCCGAGTCGGTGCCGGTCCTTGAGATTCCCGCTCCCGTCGGCGGCCGCTATTCGGTGCTGTCGCCCGCGGGACTTTTGCCGGCGGCCTTTCAGGGGACCGATCCTTCGGTCATCGCGACGGGAGCGAAGGCCGGCGCGGACGATGCCCTCCTGCTTTCAGGGATGAACAATCCGGCGCTCTCGCTGGCGCTCGCGCTCGTTTCGTTTTTCGCGGCGGGGCGAACCGAAGCGGTCTTGTGGGGGTACGGAGAGAGGGCTTACGCCTTCGCCCTCTGGGTCCAACAGCTTTGGGCGGAATCGTTGGGCAGGCGGATTGTCTCCTCTGGAGCGGAGAGGCGCGTGGGAGCGACCCCGCTCTGCTGCCGCGGAAGCGAAGACCAGCATTCCCTGCTGCAACTATTCACCGATGGGCCTCTAACCAGGTGGGTTCTCCTGCTGACCGGAGAAGGTCCCGGCCCGGCCTTGAGCCCCAAGGTCAAAGCCTTTGCCGGGCTCCCCGAGCGCGCCGTTCACCTCGGGCAGGTGCAGGAGGCGCTCTGGATGGGGACGCAGCGCGGTCTGCGCGATTCAGGCGTCCCCGTGGGGAGGTATGACCTAGGCTCCGCAGGGGCTTTCGACCTGGCCAAGTCGTTTTACGTTTTCATGGCCGCGACAGTATACGCGGCCGCGCTTTTGGAAGTTGACCCCTTCGGCCAGCCTGGCGTCGAGGCGGGAAAGCGCCACACGAGAACCATACTCGAATTAGGCGCCTGAGAGAATCCCGGCGGGATGCCGCCACGGCGGCGGACTCGCTTATGAAAACGAGGATGAACTGCAAGGGCCGCGGCCGAAAGAGCCGCGGCCCTTGCATATCGTTACTTGCTGAACGCCAGATAGCCGGGAACGAAGAAGTTGGCTATGGGCACGATTATTAGGATGCCTATCCAGGAAGGCTTTCCACGCCTCTCGGCGATGGCCATCCAGATGATGATCTGAATGACGATGTTCACGAGCGGGATGAATAGGAGCAGAATCCACCACCACTCCTTGCCCGCGCACTGGACAAGGATCCAGAGGTTAATGATCGGTATCCAGGCGAGCCATGCGTTGTCCACCCCAAGCTTCTGCGCGATCTTCATCAGGCTCAACGACATGTAAACGTAGATGAGCAGGCCGAAACAGCATAAAAAGCCCCAGATGCCCATCAACATTCCAGCCGCCGCCGCTCCACCGTTTCCGTCGTCCATAACCACCTCCATTTGAAAGTCGTTCGACCCCCTGGGCCTCCACTGCGTGAAACTGCAACGCTCTAATCATACCGCAAAAGCATCTAGCGTCAAGGTTCGACCAGGAAGACCGTTTCGGCGACGCGCAGCCTGTCGCCGGCCTTCAAGGCGGCCGTGCCTTCGAGCCGCTTCTCGTTCAAGAATATCCCGTTGGCGCTCTTCAAGTCCGTTACCGTCCACGAGCCGTCTAGCGCCCTCCTGAATTCGGCGTGGCGGCGGGAGACCCTCGGGTCGTTGACGAAGACGGCGCTTGCCTCCAGGCGGCCCAGGACGCCGTTGGCTTTGAGCTCGATCGTCTTGCCGGTCCCGATGCCAGATTCGACGGCCATTCTCAGCGGGGGCAGTTCCGGCGCCTGCATGTAGACGGTCGGCGGCGCCTCGTTCGGAAGGGGCGCCGGCGCGACTGCATGTTCGGTAACCGAAGGCGGTGCCTGAGGCGGCTTCGCGGCGGCCTTACGAATCAGCGGTTTTTTTCGCTGACCGGCCTGCGTTGGTGTGACCGGCGCGACGAGGCCTTCGGTGAGCCTCTTGAAGAAGGCCTGTTTTCCGGCCGAGCCTGGAATCCAGGAGGCACGAATGGAGAGTTCCTTCAGGTCCGACTCCTCAAGCAGGAGCGCGCCGTCGCCGTAAACGTAGAGAACCTTCGCCCGGAGCGTCTGGCCGAAAGACTTCGCCGTGAGGCAGGCCTTCATCCTCCCCGGATCGAAGAGGAGCTTTCCCCTCTGCGCGAAGCGGACGGCACCGCCGCTCGACTGCAGGAACTGGCGCCGGGCCAAGCCCTCAGCGATCTTCTCCAGAAGGTCCCGGTCCCCCATGAAGGCCCTGAAGCGCTCGGGCGGCATGAAGATGGCGGCCACCGGCGCAAGCGTGTCGAGCAGGTCGCGGCGAGAAAGCTGGTCGAGGCCCACCCACATCTCCTTGGCGTCGAGCCTCCTGCGGGCTTGGAGCACGCGGCGCCCGTACTCCTCCTGAACGGCGAGCAAAAGGAGAAGCTCGGCCAGGTGAAGGTCGAAACTTCCCAAAGGGACGGTTCCCGGAGAGAGGCTCACGTCTTTCAGCAGGTCGTCGCAGAACCAGGTCTGGATCTCGTCCCACGAAAAGGGGTAGAGGACGAGTTCAACCTTCTCGTTGAAATTGACCACGTCCTGAACCCAGAGCGAGCCGGAGGCGCAGAAGTAGCACTCCGCCATGTCGGGCTGGGCGAAGCGGCTGAAGGCCAGCACCTGAGAGGGGGCGTTCAGCATCCAGAAGAGTGGCTGGATGTTCGGGTCAAGGTGTATCTTGCCGTCGTTTCCGGTGAACAGCTGTCCCCGCTTCAAGAGCCCTTCGATGGCCGAGGCGGCCGTCTCCGGCGTCGAGAGCTTCTCCGCGCGGATGTAGTGGCGGCGCATGGGCGACAGCTCGTTCGGCGGCTTGACGCAGAAAGAGGAGAGGAGCAGCATCTCCTCCGGCCTGTAGGCGATTATGGGCATCGGCGCTCACCTCTTGCTAGACCGCGCGAAAAACGAAACGGCCCCTTCACGATCCCTATTCTGCTGACACCGCCCTCTCGCAAACCGCGACCTCGCCTTCTCACGAGAACCAGCTTCCCAACCACTTTCCAGCCTTCCCTGCCAGCTCGCCACCCTTGATGAAGGCGTCGGTGGCCAGCTCGCCGCCCGAACAGAGCGTCTGTTTGATCGTGCCGGCGTCTTTGCCCGGGTCCCAGAGGTCGTGAGAGTCGTTGTAGGCCTGGTCCCAGTTGTTCTGGTCGGTGACCCAGTCGCCGAGATCTTTTTCGACCTGGCCGCGGTCGCCGTAGGTCCACTCGGCGGCCACTTCGGATGCGTCGTTCACGTTCTTGATCGTTGAGCCGTAGTCGCCGTTCTTGATCCGCTGGCCGGCCACGTTCGTCCCGTTGGCCGAGTCGGTCAGTTTGTCGGTCATCATGTTGAAGGCACCGCCGATGTTTTTCGCAGGGCTGATGATGTCGGAGGCCTTCGACCCGCCAAAGGCGAGAAAGTTCGTCAGCTCCATCACCGCGAGCCCGGGGTTCTTGCTCGTGAGCGCCGACATGAGCGCGTTGCTTCCGCACGCCTTGCCGATGCCGTAGTACCAGGCGTCGCCCTGACCCAGGTTGCTTATCGCGTCTGAGATGACGCCGACGATCGTAGCGCCGGAGTCGAGCCCGCTTACTATCTTAGATGCCCAGGAGGAGTTGAACATCTTGGTCCGCATCGCGTCCTGCCAGGCCTGGTTGGTGATCTTAACCTCTCCGCCCAGCCCGATGACGGTGTTGTTGCGAACCATCTCCTGGAAAGCCTTTACGCTCTCATCGGAAAATGCGCCAAGGTCGCCGACCTGGTTCAAGAAGGACTTGATCAAGCCCTTCCCTTCGTCGGTGCCGATGACGTTCGTGGCGAAATCCTTGCCCCAGCTCGCCCAGTCGGAAAGGGCGCTTCCTTCGTCGCCAGCCCCTGCGCCGCCCTTCTGGCCGGCGTCCGCGCCCTCCGCCCCGGCGGCGGCCTCCGTCGTCTCCGTTTCACCCTCGCCACCTGCGGCCTCGCCCTCCTCCGCGCCGCCGTCGCTGTCATCACCGCCCTCGTCGCCGCCCGTCTCGCCCTC
>JBBINO010000035.1:1813-7979 GCA_037443845.1 Acidobacteriota bacterium | reverse complement strand
CTCGCCCTCTTCTCCGGAGTCCGAACCGGTTTCGCCTTGCTGGCCGTCTTCGCCGTCGCCAGAATCTGGTTCACCGCCGACTTCGCCCGTTTGATCGCCGCCGCCTTCGCCTCCGGCGGAGCCGCCGGCCGGTTCAGCGGGTGACTCCTCTCCGCCTTCAGAGGGCGCCTCTTCGCCCGAATCTTCCGCGGGAGGTGCTTCTTCGGTCTCCGGTTCGGGTGGCTGCGCCCCTTCGTTGGTGAAAGGGGCTTCTGCGGAGCCATCGCCCGACCAACCCGGCGGCAGAGGGCTTTCGCCTGGAGGCGTGTCGGTGAAAGGATTCTGGGGCGAGCCATCGCCCCAGTATGGAGCGCCGCTTTCGCTATATCCAGTTGGCGCTGGCACTCCCGAGCCTGCCCCGGCTGCCGCCGCTGCCGCGCCCGCGGCGGCGGCCCCGGCGGCAATTCCGGCCGCCGCGCCGATGGCCGGGGGCACGCCCAGGGCTATCGCCTCGCCAGCCCCCTGGCTGTGCCACCAATCGTGGAATGTTCCGCCCGATTCCTGCCAGCCACCGTCATCCGCCCAAAGGGGCGTCGAGGCGGCGAACGCGAAGCAGACTAGGGCCAGAAGCACGAGCGACCTTACGGCGGGGGCGGGTCCCCCCTTATTCCCCATCATCGGGATCAAGATGATCGCCATGGCAGCTAGCAGAAGAAGGAGCGCCCCGGTACAGCCGCAGATAAAAAGGAAAGGAAGAAGCGAACCGGCGAAGAAACCGGCCGCCGATCCAAGAACGAGCATCAGCGCATACGCGGGGTTGAAAGGCTTCTTCTGTTTGGTGTTGAGCAACCGTTGGAGGTCGGACCATCCAAGCCGCATGAAAATCATGCTGAAAGAGTCCATCCGCGCGAAGATGATGGAGAGCGCCGTGAGAAAGAGCAGGAATGGAAGCATCCGCGTTGCCAGCAAAACCGGATGTCCAAGAATCACGCTCATGCCAAGCCCGGCCCCGGCTCCTAGCGCCATAAGGCCGAGGGCCGCCTGCGCCGAGCGCGCCTGCTTCACCATCTTGGCCATCCAGCCCGGCGTCCCGAAGAGGCCCGAAACGTACTTGCCCGGCCCCATCTTGAACATCCTAAAGAGCGCGCCCGTCACGAGCCCCATGAAGAGCATCCAGAAGAGGGTCCCCGTGATGATCCCCTTTCCCCGGTAGGCGATGATGCCGTCCACTACGACGCTGAACATGTTTATGAACTGCTGGCCGGCCCACGACCCGGAAAGGTTAATTCCCATTTTCATGCACAGCGCGTTGAGCCAGCCTCCCGCGCTTCCCGCGTTGAAGCCTTCGTTGACTACGACGAGAACGTATGTGTGAAAAATCCAGACAACGAAGAAGACCACGATGCTGACCGGGATCTGCCAGAGCATTCCTATCAGCATCTTCTTGAGCATCATCGCGAACAGTTCCGCCAGCGTTTCCGGAGGTTTCTGCGGCGCCTTCGCGGCGGCGGGCCTTCTTACAGGCTGAGGCACGGCGCGCGCCGGGCCGGGCGCTGGCGAGGGCCTTGGCCCTTGTGCCCTTGCGGCAGGCGCCAGGGGAGGGGATTTATGTTGAGGAGGGGGCGCCTGCGGACGGCCCGGTGCTTGAGCGACTTGCCGCGCGACCGGCGGCGCGGAAGGGGGAACCGCCCTGTGCGGTGGCGGCGTCGAGACCCACGCCCGGCCGTCCCACCTGAGCCACGAACCGTCGCGCCGGTTCATGCGCCAGGATGCGCCCGACGGGTCGCGTACCAGGAGCCCGTCCACCTCACGCTCGAAGGCCTGCGGGGGAATCTGCCTTGCAGCAAGCCTCCTGCGAAGCTCCGCGTAGCGTTTTTCGGCTTCCTGGAAGTTCATGCACTCACCCGCCAACTCACCTGGAGAGGGCCCTTCGCCCCTCCGCGCTCAGCCGGGTCAGCCCGTCGTTCGTGGCGAACCAGAGCGCGCCGTATGCATCCTCGGTTTCCGCTTTCGCCTCCTGGCCTGAAAAGCCGTCGGCTTCTGTAACCACCCGCCAAGCACGCCCGTCGTACCGCGCGGTGCCGTCGTACTCAGAGCCAAGCCAGTATATACCATCGCTGTCCTGAAAAACAGAACGGCACTTGTCGCCGGCGAGCCCGTCCTTCCGCTCGATTACGCCGTCGAGCTTCCATCCTTCCCGGCCCTTGACGAAGTGGCAGGCGCCGCCCCTGTCCAAAAAACCGGTGGCCGCCCAGACGGCGCCGCCGCGGTCCTGGAAGATGCCGTTGACGTTGTTGTGCGGCAGTCCCTCCTGAACCGTCCAGCGGCGAACCGTGCCCCCCGGATCGAGAAGCGTCAGCCCGCCCGAGGGCGCGACGTAGGAGCCGAACCAGAGGACGCCTTCTTTGTCCTCCATCATCACGTTGACCATGTTGTCGCAGAGCCCGTTGGCCTTTCCGAGGGTTGACCATTTTCCGTCCTCGAGACGCGCCGCGCCGCCCCACGTTCCCGCCCATATCCTACCAAGATGGTCCTCGATGAGGCAGTTCACCCTGTCGTCCGGCAGGCCGTCCGCCTTCGAATAGCTCTTCCACGCCCCTTCGCGAAGCACCAGAAGCCCCTCCCCGTAACCGATCCAGAGCGCGCCACTTTTATCTACGAGTAGGGCGCGGACGTAGGTGACGGGCCTGGGGGGATCGAGCGGCCCGATCAGCCGTCCCGTTTTGAGGGAGATTTTGCAGACGCCTTCGCGGCCTCCCGCGTAGAGCATGTCTCCGTCTATCGCCATCGCCGAGACCTCGTGCGGCGGACGCACGATCGAAAGGCCGGGAATCGGCGGCCCCCCCGCCTTTTCGCACGCCGCCCCCGCGAGAAGGGCCAGAAGCCAGAGGAGGCGGACGGCTCTCACGGCTGCCCCCCCTCCTGGCTGGCGCGGCCCTCCCGCAGAACGTAGCGGCGGTCGCAGATGCTCTCCACCTGAGCCGCGTCGTGCGTGGCCATGAGGAGCGTCCATCCGGTTTCGGCCCTCTCCTTTTCGAGCAGGGCGACGGCCTTCTCCCTTGAAGCGGGGTCAAGGTTCGAAAAGGGCTCGTCGAGCAGAAGCACCTCGCGGCGCGGCGCGAGAGCGCGCGCCAGCGCCGCCCGTTGAGCCTCGCCGCCACTGAGGTTCTGGGGCTTTCTCTTCGCGAGCGATTCAAGCCCCAGCGCGCCCAGGAGCTCCAGAGCCCTCCGCTCTGCCCTCTTGCCGTCCGCGGCGGCGAAAGCGACGTTCTGAAGCACCGTCATGTGAGGCCATAAGGCCGGGCGCTGGAAGGCGATCGCCACGCCGCGCAAGCTCGGCGCAACGAGCTTTCCGGGGGCGGAGACTTCCATCCCGCCTATCACGATCCTCCCTGAATCGGGAGCATCGAGTCCGGCGACGAGCCTCAACAGGGTGCTCTTGCCGCTTCCCGAAGGGCCGGAAAGCGCGCAGGCCCAACCCCGCGGGACTTCAAGGCTCAAGTCTTCGAGAACCGTGGCGTCGAAACGCTTGGAGAGCCCTTCCGCCAAAATCAAAGCGTCATCCTCCTTCGAATGGCCAGCCAGAGCGGAACGCCGCACGCGGAGGCCGCAACAAGGATCAGGAGCGCCAGCGCCGAAACCGAGTTGCTGGCCCCGTAGTGCAGAAGGTTGAAGAGCCTCAGCGCCACCGTCTGGGAACCCGGCGGGCAGAGCAGAACGGCGATCGCGATCTCGCCGAGCGAGAAGAGCGAGACGAACGCGGCCGAAAGAACGAGTCCCGGCGCCGCAAGGGGAAGCCACAGCCTGGCGGTTCTCCTTAAAAGACCGGAGGAGGTGACCGCGGCATCCCAGAGCAGCGGGTCGGAGCGCCTCCAGAAATCGGCCTGGACGAGCGCGGCGACCGGAAGAAAACGGAGGGCATGGCCAAGAATGAGCATCCAAGGACCCTTGGAGGCCCAGTCCAGCAATGGCTCCGCCGAGAGCTGCGCTAGGCCGATTCCAAGAAGCGGCGACGGCACCGCTATCGGAGCGAGGCAAACCGCCCAGAAGAGTCCCGGTTCCGAGCGGTGAAACGACCACGCCACCGGGGCGGCGAGCGCCGAGGCCAAGAGGCCGGAAGCCGCGGCGGTCCGGAAAGAGAAGCCAAGCGAACCCAGTGAAGCGCCCACCTCCACGATCGCCTGGCTCCCGCCCCCGGATAGCGAATGGATGACCAGAACCACAACCGGAACGGCGAGGCCCAGCACCAGGGAGGCGAGGCCCAGCAATCCGATGATCTTTCCCTCCAGAGGAAGGCCGAGGGCGGAGAATTCGGCCAGGCGGCTTTCTCGCGCCCCTTTCGCGGGGAATCTGCGGGCGAGGCTGGCCGCCGCCAGCGCGGCGATGACAGCAGGCAGAGTGATCGGCAGGGCCAGCGCGGCTGCCGCGGCGGGATCTCCCGAACGGCTGTATTCGGCGAATATCTCCATCGAGAATACGTTGAACTGCAAGAGCGCCGGAACGGCGTACTCGGCGAGCGCGATCGCGAAAACAAGGATGGCCCCCGCCGCCACGGTCGGGAGGAGGCGAGGAAATATCCCGCGCCGCCAGGTCGGCGGCCCGCCGCGCAGGACCGCCCACACCTCCGCCGGGCCGGCATCCATCGCCTCCAGCGATTGGATCACCATCCAGGTCACGAACGGAAACAGGTTCAAGGAAAGCACCATGGCCGCGCCCCAAAACCCGAAGGGGCTCAGGACGAAGCCCACGCGTCTCGCTAGGAGGGTGGAGAGCGCGCCGTCCCTTGAAAGAACGGTCATCCAGGCCATCGCGGAAAGATAGACGGGCATCAGGAGGGGAAAAAGGTAGAGCCCCCTCGCCACCTTGCGCGCGGGACCGCCGCCGGACACCATCCACACCGCCAAGCCCGCGCCGAGAAGCGCCGCCGCCGAGGCCGTGAAGGCGGCCAGCCCGATGCTTCTGATCAAGAGGGGCCATGAGCGCTCCCCATTCCAGACCGAGTGTCCGGCGGCAAACGCCGCTTGGTCAAAAAGAGGAAAGAGAGCAGGCCCGGCTGAGAGCAGAAGGAACAGCCCCCCCCAAACATAGGCGGAGGCTTTCGAAGAGGCGGGCTTCGGCGGCTTGTTCAACGTAAGAAGATACCCGTTGCGTCACGACGCGCAAGGTCCAGGTTGCGCCCCACCTCCTGCCACGAAACCTTCAGGCCCCTGGGAGCATTCCGGACGGAGGCGCAGAGGAACTTCGCCGAAACCAACTTTCGCTCCGTTTCCGCAGAGGTAAGAAAATCGCAGAGCCTCCGGCCCGCTTCGGCGTGAGGGGCCCCGGAGACAACCGCCACGCTGTTCGGGACGTAGAGGGTTTCGGAGCCACCGTCTCCAGGATAGACGATCTCGACCGGGGCCCCGCTGTCCAAGGCCACCTGGGCGTCGTCGGTGTCGGTCAGCCCTACGGCGACATCGCCGCTGGCGACGAGATCCCTGACCACCGAGTTCCCGTCGAGGACCTTCGCCCCCTTATCCCTCAACTCCTTGTAAAACGAGCGGGCCTTTTCGGGCGCCATGGAGGCATAGAGAGCGGCCATGTGCGTCGAAGAGGTTCCGAAGAGCGGGTTTGCGATGCCGATATCGGCGCCATCGAGTTCGGGCAAGAGGAGCGCCTCAAGGCTACGAGGCATCCTGGAGGGAGAGAGTCTCCTCGAGTTGCACAGAAGGATCCGTCCCCTGAGCCCCATGCCCGTCCAGAACCCTTTCGGGTCCCTGTATTCGGGCGGAACGTCGCTGGCCGACGGCGGAAAGAAGGGCGCCAGGACGCCGTTTTCAGCCAGCCGCAGGGTCTGGGAAACCTCCGAGCTCCAGAAAACATCCGCCTTTGGCGATTTCTTCTCCGCCAAAAGGCGGTTGGCAAGGCCCGTGCTTTTTGCCGCCTCCACGTCGTAGACGGCCAGCACCTTGATCCCCTCGGCCTTCTCGAACGCTTTGAGAATGGGCTCGGCATAGACCTGGTCCACGGAGGTGTAAACGACCACCTCGCGCCTTGGCTGGCCCCCGCACGCCAGAAACCCGGTCATCGCCACGACCGGCACGCCCGCCTTGAACCACTTCCACGCCGCCGTTCCCATGACACCCCCTATCGGAGAGCCTAACCTGAAGGACGGCCCAAAGGCAAGCGCTACCGGGAAGTTGACGGC
>JBBINO010000035.1:0-1713 GCA_037443845.1 Acidobacteriota bacterium | reverse complement strand
GCGTTTCAGAACGTCGCTTCGCTCGCCGGCTTCATCCGTTCCAAAAAGGGAGGCGCGGCTTGAGCAACCTAGCGGTGTACGCCGGCTCGTTCGACCCGCCGACCAACGGCCACCTCGATCTCATCCGGAGGGCCACCGGCATTTTTGGCCAGGTGGTCGTGGCCGTCCTTCAAAACACGGAGAAGCAGACCCTCTTGACCTTCGCCGAGCGGGTGGAGCTTCTGCGCGAGTGCACGCGCGACATCGAGCGGGTGGAAGTTGACTGCTTCAGCGGGCTCCTCGTTGACTACGTGCGCACGAGGGGAGCGAGGCACATCCTTCGCGGCATAAGAGCGCTCTCCGATTTCGAGTACGAGTTTCAGATCGCGCTGATGAACCGGAGGCTCGCGCCCGGCGTCGAGACGGTCTTCTTGATGCCCCGGGAGGAGTTCACCTTTCTCTCGTCGCGCATGGTCCGGGAAGTTGCCAGGCTCGGCGGCCCGCTGGACGAGTTCGTCCCGCCCCCCGTCGTCAAGGCCCTGCGCCAAAGGTTTCCCGCGAAGCCGCAGGGCGATAAGAAGGTATCGGAGTAACGGGGTTTCGGAGTACCGGAGTTAGCAATGTTTCTTTTTCTCCGTGACACCGTTATACCGTCCCGCCGTCACTTCCCTTTGCCAGAGCCTTGCGCACCACGGGGACTCTAGCCAGAAAGACGATTGCGGCCAAAGCGGTGAGCGCGCCGCAAACGGCGAGCGTCCGCTGCGTGCCAAAGGCAAGGGCCAGCCTTCCGGTGGCGAGGCTGCCGACCGGCGTGATCCCAATAAACGCCACGACGTAGAAGCTGATGATTCTCCCTCGGAGGCGTTCGGGCGCGAGCGTCTGGAGAAGCGTGTTGACGCACGCTATCTCGACCATCATGAAAAATCCGGTCAGCAGGAGGAGCCCCAGCGTCGCCGCATAGTTGGTGGAGATGGCGAAGAGCGCCACCGAGACGCCGAAGCAGAGGGCCGAAAGGCCGGCCAGCCTTCCCATCCCCTTGACGCCCTGCCGGTAGCCGATGGCGAGCGCTCCGGCAAGCGCCCCGGCGCCTATGATGGTCATCATTATTCCCAACCCCCCCGACCCGACGTGAAGTATTCCACCCGCGAAGGCCGGAAGAAAAACGCTGTACGGGGCGGAGAGCAGGCTCGTCGCTATCAGGAGCCCGAGGAGGTCGCGCACGTGGGGCGCGCTCCAGGCGTAGGCGAACCCCTCCTTGATCTCGCCAAGAACGCGGCTGCTCAAAGGCGAGGGCTCGCGCGCGTCCGGAAAGCGCATGAGGAACAGGCCCAGCAGGACCGCGAGGTACGAGACCGCGTTGACGCCGAAGCAGACCCCTTCGCCCCAGAGGTTGACGACGAAGCCGGCCAACGCCGGGCCGATGATTCTCGCGCCGTTGAAGAGGGAGGAGTTGAGGGCGATGGCGTTGCTGAGGTCCTCGCGCTCGACCATCTCTAAAAGGAACGCCTGCCTGGCCGACATGTCGAAAGCGTTCACCAGCCCCAAGAACGCGGCCAGAACGAGAACCATCCAGACCTGCACGATCCCCGTGAGCGTGACGGCCGTGAGCAGCGCGGCCTGAAGCAGCAGAAGGCTCTGCGTGGTGATGACGAGCCTGTGGCGGTTGGCGTGGTCGGCGACGATGCCGCCGAAGAGCCCGAAAAAGAGTACCGGCCCCATCTGGGCGAAGCCGAG
>JBBINO010000034.1:0-26652 GCA_037443845.1 Acidobacteriota bacterium | reverse complement strand
GTGGTTCAATCTTTCCCCTTCGTGCCGTGTGTTTCCGTTGTGAATTCTTCTTTTCCGCGCATCAGCCGCCGAAAATGTCCTTCCAGGCTGGATCTTTGGCGTAGGGGGCGAAGGCCGCCTCCTTGGCCGGGTCGGGCAAGGGCGCTTCGACGGCGGTGAGGTTGTCCTTCAAAGACAAGGCGCGTTTCAGCGCTTCGAGGGCCTTGGGGCCGTCCTTCAGCGCCACCAAGGCTTTTGCGGCCTCGTAGAAGGCCAGCGGGTGGAAATGCCGCACCTCTTCGGCGGTGCCAAACATTTGAAGGGCCTCCTTGGGATGGCCGCCCTCCAGAAGGACCCTGCCAGCGAATATCGCGGCGTGGGCTACGGACGCCTTGTTCAGCGAGTCGTGCGGCGGGACGTTGAGCCTGAGCGCGTTTTCGTAGGACTTCCCCGCTCCGGCTGAATCGCTGAGGGCCTCTTGCGAGCCGCCCAGGATAAAGTAGGCCATGGCGCTTGAAGGGTCGGCCTCGGCGGCCTTGAGCGCGAATGACTCCGCCTCGTGAAATTCCCCTTTTCCAAGAAACCCGCCCGCCCTTCGCGCCAGCGAACTTCCGGCGTTGTCGTAAGGCTGCGGGCCTACGCTCGAAAGGAGCAGCCCCTCGAAACGGGGATCGCCGCGAAGCCCTTTCAGGTCCTCGTCGAGAGAGGGGTCAGGCGGTTTCCAGTCGGCGGGCATTCTTTTCGCGGCGCCGAAATAGAGGCCAAGGTTCGACAGCGCTCCATCGCGGTCTCCCGATAGGGCGCAGACGCAGGCGAGGTTGTAAGGGAAGCCAGCGTAATCGGGATCCCACGCGATCGCCTTCGCGTAAGCCTTCCTGGCCGCGCCGTACTGTTTGTCGAGCGCCAGCGAAAGCCCGAGGCCGTCGAGCGCCTCCCTGCGCAGCGAACGGCCCAGTTCCGGCGCCGCATCGTCAAGCGCGACAGCTTTCTCGAAACACTCGGCGGCCTCTCTGGACATGCGCATCGAGAGGAGATCCTGTCCGAGGTAGTCCCAGGCGAGCGCCTGCTTCGGCGCCTGCGCCACGGCCTGGCGCAAAATGGGCTCCGCCTCCTCGGGATGGCCGCCGGCCAAAAGCTTGGCGCCCTTGGCGACGAGGTCGCCCGAGCCTGCAGGCGGTTGCTGGGCGTGAAAGGCAAGCCCGGCGTAGGCAACCAGGGCCGCCGTTAACAGCAAGCAACTTTTCAACGCGCCGCATCCACTCTTGCCCGGCGCCCGGTGGCCTGCGTGGTTTCCGCTAAGCCTCATTCGCCGAATATCTCCGTCCTGCGCGTCACCGGATAGAACGCGTATTCCTTGGAGAGCGCTTCGGTACCGCCCTCCTCCCGGTCGAGAAGCGCCATCACCGCGACGACTTCGAGGCCGAACTCCTTCGCGCGCTCGATTGCCTTCAACGTGGAGCCGCCAGTCGTCACGACGTCGTCAACGATTATGACTTTTTGTCCGGGCTTCGCCGGACCCTCTATCCACTTCATCGTCCCGTGTCCCTTCGCCTCCTTGCGGACTATGAAAGCGTCCAGGGGGCGCCCTTCCTTCTGAGAAAGGGCGGCCACGGCGGAAACGATCGGATCGGCCCCGAGCGTCATGCCGCCGATGGCGTCAGCCGCGATCTTCTTCTCGGCGATAACATCGAGAAAGCAGCGGCCGGTGAGATAGGCTCCCTCGGCGGTGAGCGTCGTCAGCTTGGAATCGAAGTAGTACTTGCTCCTCCGGCCCGAGGCCAGGAGGAAATCGCCGGTCTTGAGGGAGAGCTTTCGAAGAAGCTCTTTCAGCCTTTCACGCTCCGTGCTCATCTGGGGTCTCCTTTTCAAATCGCAGCCTGAACCGTTCCAGGTGCGAGCCGTGCCAGGTAAGTTTGCCACAGCACGGGCAGGCGTGGAAGCGGTCGTGAGTCAGTCCGGTGTACTTGGGAACGAAGGGCCTCGCGGAAGCCGGGGTCACAAGCAGCGGCTTGGCGTTACAGCGGATGCAGCGCGGGCCGCTCGTCCCGCCCGGCGGCCCGAAACGGCGAACCACTTCGCGCGCCTGCGAGAGCGCCTCGTCGCTGCCGGGATCGAACGCCTCACATTCCTCTTTCCTCGCCCTTTGGACGAGCGGCCCGTCCCTGGTCAGCAGAACTCGCCCGGCGCGCTTGGCTTCACAGAGCAGCCATTCGTCGTCGCCGGCCCTGGCATAAGCGCAGTCCGCCCCTAAGAGCCTTAGATAGCGCGCCAGCTTTCCGACCATCGCATCGGCGAGAAACCGCGGCGGGGCTCCGAGGTCGCCTTCAAGGAGGGACTCCACTTCTGGGTCGTAGATCCCTTCCTCGCTCCTGAGGAAAAGGGCTGGCAATTCGACGCAGCCCTTGACGGGGGCGCGCCGGGCTTGAACCAGCGCCAAATATGGGGGAGCCGCCGGGGAAGGATGAACGAGCCTTACGATTCGCGGAGCGAGGCCGTTCGCCTGCAGCGACCTAGACGCCTCGCCGAGGCGCGCCGCTGGAATCAGGAAACAGAAGCGGCCGCCGGGCTTCATGGCGCGCGCCGCCGAGGCGCATAGCTCGTCGAGCGAGCAGGCCGATGAATGGCGCGCGACATCGCGGCTCTCGTCGTGGCAAGCCATTCCCCGCGAGGCGTCGTAATAAGGGGGATTCGAGACGACCAGGTCAAACCGGCCGGCGGGCAGCGCGGATTCGCGCCTGAAGTCCCCCTCGATGATTCCCGCCTCATCGCACCATCCGTTCGCGCACAGGTTTTCGGCCGCCATGGATGCAAGCTCGGGCTGGATCTCAATGCCCGTGAGGCTCCCGGGGTGATGAAAGTAGCCCAACAGCAGAAGGATTATCCCGCTTCCCGTTCCGAGGTCGAGGAGGCTCTCTTGTGGCAGAAGCCACGCGAACCCCGACAGGATGACCGAATCAACCGTGAAGCGGTAGCCGCGGGAAGGCTGGAGGACCCGGAGCCTCCCTCGCAGAAATTGCGTCGGGGAAGGCTGCTTGGCGTCAGGGGCCATCGGCTCTCAGCGCGAGGAGCGTCAAGTCGTCGGCCTGCGGGGCGCCGTCGGAAAAGACCGCCACGGCGCGGCTGACGCGGTCCAGAATCTCTTCGGGCTCCATGCTGCGGCTTCCCGCGAGCGACGCCAGGAGCCGCTCGTAACCGAACTCCTCCTGCTTCCTGTTCATGGCCTCGGTCACGCCGTCGGTGTAAAGCAGAAGAGCGTCGCCTGGCTCGAACGAGACCTTCCTTTCCTCTATCGTCTTGAGGAATACGGATTCGTCCATCAACCCTAGGACGAGCCCTTTGGGAGAGAGCAGCTCTGGAACGCCCTGGCGAATGAAGACGGGAGGGTTGTGGCCGGCCGAGAGTATGGTGGCCTCGCGCGCCTTGGTGTCGAGCGCTACTGCGCACAGCGTGAGAAACGTTCCGTCGTCGCTCAGGTTCTTGAAGAGGCGGTTCAGGTGGCAGAGGATTACCCTCTCGCGGTCGTCCATGGAGGTCACCGAGTGGAGGATGCCCTTGGTGAGCGTCATGTAAAAGGCGGCCTTGACGCCCTTCCCGGAGACGTCGCCCAAGACGATGAGCCACCGCTCTCCGGATAGGGAGAGGTAGTCGTAGTAGTCGCCGCCCACCTCCATCGCGGGCGTGCAGCGCGCGGCGACGGTGAAGTTAGGAACGACCGGCGTCTCTTTCGGCAGGAACCGCTCCTGGACACCCTTTGCGATTTCCAGCTCCCTGGCGAAGCGCTCTCTCTCCCTGATTCGGCTGAGGTAGGCCGGCTCGTAAGCCTGGAGTTCGGACAGAGGCTTTCCCTTCCAAACGAGAATGGCGCCAGCGATCGCGGCGCAGCCTATGATTCCGAGCCCAACAAGGCCCTGGGCGACCACCTGGTGATCGCGCCCTGTCAGAAGGAGCGACGACTGCGCGAAGAGCAGCGGAGCGAAAAGAAACAGGATGGCGCATAGGAACCCGCCCCATTCCATCGCGGCGAAAAGAGCCCCCCCGACAAGCATCGCCGCCGGAAGCACTAGCCACAAAGGGCCCGCTGGGACGGCCGCGGCGACGCCAGCGGCGAAGAAAAGGCTGAAAAAGAGAGCGGCCGGCGCGGGACGAAACCGCAGCCTCAAGAACGGATAGAGGACGCCGGCGAAAACGCACCCTAGAAGCAGACTCTGGGCGAGCGGCCCAAAGAACGCGTGCGCCGAAAGTCCCCCCGGCGCCATGAAACCCTCCATGCTCGTGCTGACCGGCAGCATGAATATGCCCGAGCGCTCGTTCGCCCACGCCAGGAAGAAGACCGCGGCTGGGAGCGATAGCATGGCCAGGCCGCCGGAAAGGCAAAATAGAACCGCCTTGCCCGTCTCCTGCACTCGCCAGATGTTGTTAAGCCACAAGTCGCTCATGCGGAGCTTCTCGGGGTACGCCTGGCGCAGGAACGATTCCGCGACCGTCCAGAGGAGCGTGAAGAAAATGGCCGCGAGGACGGATATCAACAACGCAAGGACGATCGTCTCGCCCCATTGCCCGTCGTACCTGAAGAGCGCGGCGACGAAGGTTGCGCCGCCGGAGATGATGGATATTTTCCTCACGTGGGTCAAATCTATCTCGTCCCTCCTCAGTTGCTGAATGAAGAGGAAGAGGACGAGCAGCGCCAGGAAAAACCACGAGGCCAGGGTGAGGATAGTCAAAAGAAGCGTTCCTTCCCTGGAGGTGTCTTGAGAGCTTTCGAAGCTGACGCTCCTGCTGAACGACTTTATGAACCCGCCTTCGAGCGTCACCGCGTACTGCGAGACGACGCCTGGCAACCCCTGCACCGGCGCCTTCCAGGTAAAGTCGTACTCCTGCCTGCCGCTGTTTTCGCCGGCGTTGTAAGCCGACAACGTGAGGGCGCCCGCGTCAACGCCCAGAAAGCGCAACAGGTCCTCGGCGTCGCGCCTGGCCTCTTCGCTGTTCATCTTGGCCGGCGCCTGCGCTTGGGCGACCGCGTTCTCCAGGCCGAGTATCTGGCCCGAGCTAGAAACGGTTATCGTCACCAGCGGCTCATTCGAGCCGCGCCTCGCCCAGACCGAAATGGCGTTCTGCGGCACGGCGCTGTAAACCCACTGCTGGACGGGAACCTTGCTCCCCGCCAGATAAACCGCCGCCTTCAAGCCGACGAGCTCTTGCAGGCGGCGCAGCGTCGCGGTGTCCGTCCTCGTTGCGAACTTGAGGGCGAAGGGCTGCGATTCGCCTAGGAGCTTCTCGACGGTTATGCGGACTTTGTCCCGAGCCCTCGCCTCGTCGAAAGTGGCGAGGCCGAGCGGGGCATTGACCACCCCGTTCACTTGCCATAAGTAGAGCGCGGCTGAAACCGCTCCGGCAATGACCAGGGATAAGAGAACCAGCGCCCGCCTCATAGGAGCCAGGATAAAACAGGCGGCGGCCTAATGCAATGGCAAAAAGGCTGTACGGAGCGGAGAGCGAGGGGTGGAGGACGGAAAAGCAAGCGTGAAGGATGAAAAATCCCTTCGCGGCCCAAACAAAAAGGGGAGGGCGCACGCCCTCCCCTTTCCAAGAGACTACGATAAGGCTTCTTAGAACTTCCAGGTCACGCCGATGCGCGCATCCCAGCTGTTCTTGGCGTCGAAGTCGCCTTCCTTGAGCCCGTTCATGTAATGGTAGGTTGCCTGCATGGCAATGCCCACCTGCTTATTGAAGAAGTAGCGGTAACCGAAAGTGGCGCCGAGCGCCCAATCGTTCTTTAGCTCGCCGGTGACGTGAACGGCGTAAGGGGTTCCACCTACCGTGACGATGTAGTTCTCGTCAATACTGGTGCTGCCAAAAGTGTACCCAAGGTTGATCTGGCCATAAATTTCGCCCTTCTGTCCGGCCGTCGTCTTAAATTCGGGTCCGACCTCTATCAGGTTGTAGTTCTTCTTGAATTTGAACTCGCCGTAGGGCGCGTAGGTGTACTTGAACTTCCCCTCGTTGTACATGTAAGCAAAGTGCAGGCCGTAGTTTTCGCTGAAGTAGTAGACGCCATCCAAGCTGGCAACGAAGCCTGAGTCTGCATCGCCGGTGCTGAACTGATAGCCCGGCAGCACTGAAACGGACCACTTTTCCTGAGCGCAAATTCCCAACGTGGCGACGACCAACAAAACCGCGACCAATAATTTCTTCATTTGCTTCCTCCTTTAATCTCCATCCCCCGGGCTAGCCCCAGGGTCCGCAAATAATATGAGCCTTTTTGGCACTGTTTGTCAAGAGGAGCTTGGGTATAATTGCCTTAAATTGCAAACAATACGAGGGCGTCATGGCCCGATAAGCGGCTTGACTCTGGCCCCTCTCCAGTTCCAGCGCGTCATTCGCCCGATGTCTCCTCCTGCTGACGCGTCCATCACCAGTTCCGGCGCGATGAGGGCCAGCCGGCGCGCTACCGCGGCCCAGTTGGTCGGAGAGACCAGGGATTCGAGCATCACCGAGCGAAACGCTTCGCCACTTTCGACGATCTCGCCATTCACTGGCGAAATCAGTGGCAGGCGGGGAGGAGAGAGCGGAACGCCCGCCCACCAATCTTTGACGGCCTGGGCCGCCGGCTCCACGTGGCGGCAGTGAAGGGGGACGTCCATCCCCAACCTTTGGGCGCCCAGAGAGACGCCCTTGAGCTTCGCGAGCGCTTCATCCACCTCCCGCGCCGGGCCGGCGAAAACCAACTGCGTGGCGTTGTTGATTCCGGTTAAAGCGAGGCCGGACAGCCCCCAGTCGCCGAAGCGGCCCTCGAGCGCCGCCCTGTCCAGACCCACGGTAACCGCCAAGGCGAAGGAGCCGGCGGGACAGTAAATGGCGTTGGCCGAGTTGACCCTCTCCACCCACTCGAGAAACACCGAGAGGGGCGCGCAGCCGGCCGCGCAGGCCGCGGCATAAAAGCCGAGCGAGTAGCCGCAGAGAGCCACGGGAGGGCCAAGCTCCGAGAGCGCCATTTCGGCGCACGCCTGGTTGTAAAGGACCATGAGCCTGGCCGCCTGGAAGCGGCCGGAGGCGACATGCTCGGGAGCCTCAAGCATCAGCCACTTCGCGTCCTTCGCGGATTGGGCGGAGACCTTGTCCAGCCAAGCGCCGAAGCCGGGCCACGAGGCAAGCCGCCTTCCCAGGCCTCCGGCCGCGCCGGCCTGTCCGCCGAAGAGCAGCGCGTAGGGCCGGCTGCTTCCGCCGCCCATTTCTCTCCCCGAAGCCGCTTCGCTCAAAATTGACTCCATGTTCCAATCATATTAATATCAGCGTGGGAGGCCGCCCATGGCAGAGCCCATTGACACGCTAAAACGCATCCACTTATTTGAGGGGCTGAGCGAAAGCGAGCTCGCCCTCGTCGCCGCGAAGCTTCGCCGTGAAAGCTTTGCTCCAGGCACCGCGATTATACAGCAGGGCGCGAGCGGCGCCAGAATGTTCATCCTGCTCGACGGGCGAGCCAAGGTGCTCAGAAGGCTCGGCGACACTCAGGTCCTCATCACGGAGCTTGAACACCCGCAGACCTTCGGCGAGATGGGCATCATAGACGGAGAGCTGGCCAGCGCGACGGTCGAAGCCGAGGGTGGCCTGACGACGTTGTCCCTGGCGAAAGACGATTTCGAGTCGCTCCTGGCTTCGTCGCCGCTTCTGGAATCAAAACTCTGGAAAAACCTCGCCAGAGAGCTGACTAGAAGGATCAGGTCCACCACGAACCAGGTCCAGGACTACTTCGCGATCAACCAGTCCCTTTGCGAGAACGACAAGTTCAGAGAGTTCTACAAGCTCTACGGGCCGTGATGCCGACAGAAGCCAAGACAAACAAGGGCACCTACCGCCGCGCGCTGAAGATCGCGCTGTTCCTGATGGCCTGCGGCATAGTAGCAGGGGTGGCCGCCGGCGTCTACCTTACCAGGGACATGCCGCAAGTGGACAGCCTCCAGTTCACCGTGCCGAGGCTCACGACGAAAGTGTACGGCCGGGACGGCCAGTTGATTCAGGAGTACGGAGCCGAAAAACGGATACTCGTCCCCTACAGCCAGATTTCCCCCAAGTTTTTCGAAGCGCTCGTCGCCGTCGAGGATTCCACCTTCTACCAGCACCACGGCGTCTCGATCCGGGGCGTGCTCAGGGCCCTGTTCAAGGACGTGATCCAGCGGCGCAAGGGCCAGGGCGGCAGCACGATCACCCAGCAGCTTGCGAGGCAGTATTTTCTCACGCCCGAAAAGCTCTGGGTCAGGAAGATCCGCGAAATGATACTCGCCGTCAACATCGAGAAGCGGTACAGCAAGCAGCAGATACTTGAAATGTACGCCAACAAGGTCTACTTCGGCCACGGCTACTACGGGATCGAGAGCGCCTCGCGCTTCTATTTCGGCAAGCCCGCGTCGAACCTCACCACCGGCGAGGCGGCGCTGCTGGCCGGGATGATACAGCTTCCGATGCAGTATTCGCCCATAAACCACCCCGACAGGGCCAAGTCCAGAAGGGACATGGTGCTCGACAGAATGGCCGCCACGGGAAAAATCTCTATGGCCCAGGCCGCCGCGGAAAAGGCCAAGCCCATCAAGGTCCGCGGCAGAAGCGCGATGGAGGAGGGCGCCGCCGCCTACATCAGCGAAAGGGTGCGGATTTACTGCGAGGAGAAGTACGGCGAGGAGGCCCTCTACGAAAAGGGCCTCCAGGTCTTCACGACGATAGACCCCAAGCTCCAGGAGCTGGCGGTCAGGGCCGTCAAGGACGGCCTCCACGAATACAGCCGCCGCCACGGGTTCAAGGGCCCGTTGCGGGGCGACGCCGCGCCGGACGAAACGACCGCCGCTTCAGAATTCGCCGATGGAGCGAGGGTGTGGGCCACCGTCAAGCAGGTCGCCCCCGATTCCATCCAGGCGTCGTCCTGCGGCCGCGTCCTGACGCTTGGCCCGGCGCAGTTGAAGTGGGCCGGGACGATGCACCCCTCGATAGTTTTCAAAGAGGGCGACAGGATCATGATAAAGGTAATCCGTGCCGCTGATCCGCCCTCCGTCGAGCTCGAGCAGCCGCCGACGGCGCAGGGGGCGCTGCTGGCGCTAGACCCGCACACCGGGGAAGTCCTCGCGCTGGTCGGCGGGTACGATTTCGCCTCCTCAATGTACAACCGGGTCATACAGGCCAAGAGGCAGACCGGGTCGGCCGTCAAGCCGATCATATACGCGCGCGCTTTCGCCGACGGCGTCACCCTCTCCGACAACGTGGTGGACGAGCCCACCGCGTTCCTCACCGGCCGGGAGAATTCGGACAAGCTCTGCACCGAAGCCTACATTCCAAGGGACTTCGATCCGGACTACTTCGGATGGATAACCTACCAGACCGCGCTGGAGCACTCCGTAAACATCTGCGCCGTTCACCTGCTTAACCAGGTGGGAATGAACAGAGTAATAGACCTCGCCAAGCGGCTGCACGTCACAAGCGACCTGAAGCCCTACCCCTCGATGGCGCTGGGGGCTTTTGAAATCACGCTCTGGGACCTGACCGCGGCCTACGCCGCGCTCGACGACCAGGGAGTCTACGTCGCGCCTTATTTCATCTCCAAGATCACCGATAGGGACGGAAAGACGCTGGAGGAGACTCATCCGGTGCCCGAGCCGGTCCTGGACCCGGCCGCCGCGTTCGTCACCGTGCAAGGGATGACGGGCGTAATCAAGCGGGGGACGGGGGCGAGCGCGGCCGACATGAAGGGCCATTTCGCCGGCAAGACGGGCACGACTGACAATTACACCGACTCGTGGTTCATAGGGTTCAATCCAAACATCGTCTGCGGCGTCTGGGCCGGGCGCGACGACCACAAACCGTTGGGCAGGCTTGAAACCGGAGCGCGCGTCGGCCTGCCGATATGGCGGAAGTTCATGGAGCCTGCCTGCGCCGGCCAGGAGGACGTTGACTGGCCGATGCCCGAGACCGTCGTCAAGGTGCTCGTTGATCCTCAAACCGGCTTGCGCGCGGGAGTGGACACGCCGTGCACCCAGGTTAGCGAGCAGTACTTCGTCAAGGGCACCGAGCCGACAAAAGCATGCAACGCACAGGCCCACTTCAGGCTGAAGCTGCCCTACTTCCTGCAGCGCTACCAGATGAGCGCGGACGGGCGGCTGATCATGCCGGAGGCCGACGTGGAGGCGCGCTGCGCGCAGTTCCCGGCGATCGTACAACGCCAAGGGGCGGCCAGCTTGCTTGTGACGTGGGGAGGAGCTACATTCTCTGTGCCGCTGGGGATCGCCCCGGCCCGCGAGGGCCCGGTTCCCCAGGCGGTCATGCCCAACCTTCCTCACGACGGGAGCATCGCCTGTGGCGCGGTCGTTGAGTACCTCGACGAAAAGAAATGACGCTCATGAGGCCGTTCTCTGGCGCCCGCTTGCCGGTGGAGCGGTGGCGTGCGACCTTTGCGCCCATCGGTGCCACATCCTTCCAGGGAGGAGCGGCGTCTGTAAGGTCAGGCTCAACGAGGCGGGAACTCTCAAGACGCTCGTCAGAAACAGGCTCGTGGCCGCGGCCGTTGACCCGGTCGAAAAGAAACCGCTCTTTCATTTTCTGCCTGGAAGCCTCGCCTACTCCATAGCCGCGGCGGGGTGCAACTTCAGGTGCGACTTCTGCCAGAACTGGCGCATTAGCCAGGCCGCCAGGCTCGCCCCAGAGCCAATACCGGGAGAAGAGGTTCCGCCCGGGGCCGTGACCGACGGAGCCCTGCGAAGCGGGTGCGCCTCCATCGCCTTCACCTACACGGAGCCGACGGTCTTCTTCGAAACGGCCGAGAATGCCGGCCTTCTCGCGCGAGAAGCGGGGCTCAGAAACCTGTTCGTGACAAACGGTTACATTACGAGGGAAGCGGCCGGAAGGGCGAAAGCATTTTTGGACGCCGCGAACGTTGACCTGAAGGGCTTCGACGACGGCCGGTACAGGCGTGCTTGCGGGGCAACGCTGAAAGGCGTGCTCGAAGGGATCGAAGCGCTAATAGAGGCGGGAGTCTGGATAGAGATAACGACGCTCGTCGTGCCCGGCTTCAATGACTCCGAGGAGGAACTCGCCGCCATCGCGAAGCATATCGCCTCCCTCGGGCACCAGGTTCCCTGGCACGTGTCGAGGTTCCACCCGGACTTCAAGAGAACCGGCTCCCCGGCGACTCCGGCCTCCACGCTTGAGCGCGCCCGGGACTTGGGGCTCGCGGCCGGGCTTAAGCACGTTTACGTGGGCAACCTGCCCGGCCACTCCTCGCAGAACACATTTTGCCCGAATTGTGCGACAATACTGATCGAGCGTTCCGGCTTCGGCCTTCTGGGCAGCCGGATCGCCGGCGGCCGTTGCCCTAGGTGCGGCGCGGAAGTAGCGGGCATCTGGGCTTAGAGCCACAGGAGGCGACATGGCTTTTGGATCTGCTAGAAACGAAGGCGACCCGGTTTCCGACATCAACGTCACGCCGCTGGTTGACGTGATGCTGGTCCTCCTCGTCATCTTCATGATTACGACGCCCCTTTTCGAGCGAGGCATTGACGTCAACCTGCCGCAGACTGTTTCGAGCAACATCAGCGGCGCCGAGAGGATCATCCTCACCATCCCCAAGGACAAGAACTACGTCTACTTCAACAGCCAGCCGGTCAACCGGAGCCTGATGAAGGGGTACCTGGACCAGATTTTCAAGACGAGGACCGACAAGACGATCTACCTCTTCGCGGACAAGAGCGTTCCCTACGGCGAAGTGCTCTCGGTGATGGATGAGGTCAAACAGTCCGGCATCGAGACGGTCGGGCTCGCGACCGAGCCTCCGCCGGCCAAGTAAGAAGGAGGGGCCAGTGGCAGCGGCGAACGGAAGATTCGCCCCTCCATCCCCCGGCCCTCCGCCAGCCGGAAACGGCCAGCGCGCGCCCCTGGGCTTTTCGACTTCCACCATGCGGCCGCTTCACAGCCCGGAGCCGCTGACGCTCCCGGTGATGATAATCGTCTCGGCGGCAATCCACGTGGCCGCCGTATGGGGACTTCTGTTCACTCCGGCCTTTCGCCAAGGCCCGCGGTTTGAGGAGCCGATCAAGGTCAAGCTCATCGAGCTCCCCGCCGGGCTGGGCGGCCTTCTTTCCGGAAACGCAGGCAGGCCGGAGGAGCCTCCAAAGGTTTCGCTGCCGGAGCCTTCGAAGCAGGCGAACCCCAAAACCACGCTTCCTGGAAAGGCGCCGCCGAAAAGCCCTGCTGGAGCCACGCCCGTCAAAAACGCCGCCCCCGGCGTCGCCGCCGGAATGGGCAAGGCCGGGGCGGCGGGCTTGGGCGGCAAAGGCGCCGGCGTGCTTCTGGACGAACCGGCCTTTCAGTACGAATGGTACAAGGCTCGCCTGGAGGACGCCCTGAAGGCGCGATGGAAGAGGCCCGTCTTGAACGTCAACCTTTCGGCCAGCGTCCACTTCGTGATAACCGCCGCGGGGGGCGCTACGGAGGTTCAGATCGTGCAGTCCAGCGGCAACGTCACCTTCGACCAGTCGGTCATAAGGGCCGTTTACGACGCCGCGCCTTATCCCAAGTTCCCACCGGGATTCACCGGCGGCAGGCTTGGCGTCCTCTACACGTTCGAGATGATTCCGGACTCGAGCGGCTGACGATGCCCATTCTGATACGGGACGTTCATCAAGAAAACGGGCCGCAAAGAATCTCCCTCCATTACGAAATATCCGGCATGGCCGACGGTCCTCCAGTCGTCCTGGTCCCGGGATGGACGCTGAACTCGCGCCTGTGGGACAAAGCCGTCCTGCCGCTCGCGAAGCGCTTCAAGATCGTGCGCTACGATCCTCGCGGGTCTGGACGATCGGCGTCGAACACCATGGCCGAATACTCGCGGGTTGCTGACGCGGAGGACCTCCTCGCGGTTCTGGACGGGCTCGGCATTGAAAAGACATCTCTCGTGGGCCACTCCAAAGGCGCGCGGATTTGCGGTGTTTTCGCGATGAGCCACCCGGAGAGGGTCGAAAAATTGGTCTACGCCGGGTCGGCCGAGCCGCACGGAGGAATGGCCTTGGAACGAAACTTCCGCCCGGTGGCGAGCGCTTGGGCAGCCGAGGTCAAGAGGCTCGCGCGCGAACAGGGACTCGGCGCGGCCATGAAGAAGCTACAGGAGGGAAACCTCTTCGGCAAACTCCGCTCCTCGCCCGACGGAATGAGGCTTCTGCGACTCTCTACGGAGGGATACCAAGGCGCGGACCTTATGAGCGATGTTCCCGCCCGCGCCTTCGATACCGAAAGCCACGCCGCCGCCCTGACCATGCCGGTTCTCGTTCTATGCGGCGCAAGCGATCCATTCCTGGATGAGTGCCGGTACGCGGCGGGCGTCTTGCCGAAAGCACGGCTCAAAATACTGGAAGGGTGCGGCCACATGCCCATGCTGGAATGCCCCGGCCCCTTTGCCCGCGAGCTTGCCGATTTCCTGGGAGAGCCAAAATGATGAGCCGGGATTACCACGCAATGGCCGAAAAGGCGAAATCGCTGGCTGGGAGAAATGTCCCTAGGGAAGATAAGCTCTCCACCCTGACGGAAATCCTCTGGGACGGGCTGTGCCACGGCGGCGTGTCGTGGTGCGGCTTCTACCTGCCATCCGCCGACAACAACGCTCTGCTGCTCGCCTGCTGCAAGCCGAAGCCAGCCTGTTCCCCGATAGGCCTCCACGGCGTATGCGGAAAGGCCTACCTCTCCAAAGCACCTGTGGTGGTCGCCGACGTGAAGCAGTTGGGCGAGAGTTACGTCGCCTGCGACCCGAGGGACAGCTCCGAAGTGGTTGTTCCCCTGCTCGACTCCAACGGCTCCTGCTGGGCAGTCCTGGACTTCGACAGCCACGAGACAAACGCATTCACCCGCGACGACGCCGAAGGCCTGGCCGGCGTTCTTTTCGCCGCGGGCCTCAGCGTCCCAGCCACGTCTGCTAATCATGAAAAGCGACCTCTAGCAGGCCGCTGAGAAACTTCCATAGGCCGCGTTGCCGGCGCCACGGCTCCCGCAAGCTTCTTGCGCGCGGCCCATGCGGCCTGTTCAACAGCCCGCGAAAACCGCGAGCCGGGGATTGCGCTTCGCGAGTCGCGCCTGGCCAAAACAACTTTTGCAGGGGCAGGGTGGGGTACGCATTCCGAAGCGAAGCGCGGAATGCGCGTCCCGGCGCGTCGCGCTGACGCGCTCTCCATATGGGGGCTTGGCCGCATTAGGCTGGCGGGGCCACGCCTCCCGCCAGCCCTAAAAAGCCCCCGCCCTCCGATGCCCTCTCTCCCGGATCAAGTCCGGGAGCGATGCTCCCCAATCTCTTTTGGGTGAACGTCCTTTGGGGGCTAAACGACGTGCTCATCGGCATTCTGGGGGCGCCGTTGCACTTCCACCGCTGGATTGGGGCGCGTACGTGCTCTTGCGGCTCTCGCCTTGTGCCGGTACAATCTTGGAGAGAGGACGGACTCATCCTCCGGCCGCTCGGGAGGAAAAAGTGTCGGGACAGATTGACAACCTTTTGGAGTTCATGCTCGGGTACGCCCCCGGCATCAGCGACCTGAATTTCTCCGTCGGGCGCGCCCCTCTGGTGGAGGTGAACGGCGAGCTGAGAGAGGTTCCCATCAAGGGCCTCAGCCGACTCTCCCCTTACCAGACGGAGCAGATTGCTCTCCACCTGATGCACAACGACAAGCTGCTGATCCGCAAACTCCTGAAGCAGGGCAGCGCCGACCTCTCCTATTCAATCCCCGGCAAGACGCGCTTCAGGGTGAACATATTCAGCCAGCGGGGCACTTACAGCATCGTGCTGAGGGTAATTCCCAACGGCGTGCCAACGGTGGAAGAGATGGGCCTCCCCGCCGTCATCAACAAGATCGCCGATGAGCGCAACGGCATCGTCCTCCTGACGGGCCCGACGGGGTCGGGCAAGTCCACGACGCTCGCCGCGATAATAAACAAGATAAACGAGGACAAGGCCTATCACATCGTCACCATCGAGGACCCGATCGAGTACCTGCACCGCCACAAGAAATCCACCATAAACCAGCGCGAACTGGGAGCCGACGTCCCGTCGTTCGCTCTCGCTCTTAGGGCCGCGCTGAGGCAGGCGCCCAAGGTCATCCTCGTCGGAGAGATGCGCGACCTTGAAACCACCGAGATAGCGCTCGAGGCGGCGGAGACGGGCCACCTGGTCCTTTCTACTCTTCACACGATAGACGCCAGCAAGACCATAGACAGAATCATCGGCATCTTCCCGAAGGACGAGGAACAGCAGATACGCACGCGATTCGGCCAGACCTTCAAGTGGATAGTCAGCCAGCGCCTCGTGCCAAAGCCGGACGGCTCCGGGCGCCTCGCGATCTGCGAAGTCCTGAAATCAACGCAGAGGACGCGCGAGTACGTGATCAAGGGCGAGAGCGAGAAGGAAGGCCGCTCGTTGCTTGACGCGATGAACGACGGCGCGCTTGACGGGATGAGGACCTTCGACATGGAGCTCGAGAAGCTCTGGCGCGAAGGCGTCCTCGACCAGGAGACGGCCCTCTCCTACGCGACCAACGCGCCGAACCTGGCGCTCAAGATGTCCGGGATCGCCGCCTCCTCGACGGAAGGCAGGGGCGCGGCAGCGGCGCCGGCGGCAGGCGGCTCCAAGGGCCATGAGCAGACTCAGGACGGAAAGAAACGGCTGGGCGCCTTCTCCAACATTTCCCCGCTCGGGGAAAAACCCAAGCCAGCGCCAAAGCTGGAAGAGGCCGACCCGTTTGGCAAAGTGGACGTGAAGGACCTCATGGAGTGACCATGCGAGTAGAATGCCCCCAGTGCCACAAAGCCTATTCGATTCCTGAGGAGAAAATCCCGAGCGCCCCCTCCGCCTTCGCCTGCACCGCCTGCGGCGGAAAGGTCATCATCCAGCCCCCGGCGAACGGAGCGCCCGAAGCGCCACCGCCCGCGGCATCCAGTCACGCCTGCGCGGGAGCGCAGCTTCCTCCTGACCAGATGGAAACGATCCGGCGCGAGGTCACGAGGGAGATTCTCAAGTCGTTCGGCCTGAAGACGGCCCTCCATGAAGAGAAAGAGGAGGAGGAGGACGAGGAGGCCATGCTGGCCCTCGTCTGCGAGGACGAGGAGATGTTCCAGGGCGTTATAGCCGGCGCGCTCGGCAAGTTTGGGTACCGCTGCGACGTCGCGCCGAATACGAAGGCCTCTCTCGAACGCCTGGCCGCCGTGCCTTACAGCATGGTGACGGTTGACAGCCGTTTTCCCGACGACCCGGAGGGCGGATACAGGATCCTCCAGGCGATAAACGCGCTGCCGCCAGAGCGGCGCAGGAAGATGTTCGTCGCCTTCATCTCGGCGGACCTCGCCACGATGGACCTGAACTCGGCTTTCATCCTCGGGGCGAACGTGACCATCGGCAAGAAGGACGTCAAGCGGCTGGACAAGATTCTCCACGACGGCATCAAGGAACACCAACAGCGCTACCGGGTCTTTTTCCAGGTCGAGGAAGAGATCAACAACGAGAAGGTCTGAAGCCGGGGCGCTACGGCGGCGCAACTCTCATGGGCTGGTGTATCACCGGTGGCGGTAAAAGATCGCCCCGCTATTCCACCCTGGCGGGCTTCGTTTTGGGGACGGCCGGGATTTCGACCGGGGGCTCCACCTTGAGGCCTTCAACCTTGGGAGGCTGCGGCTTCCGTTTTGTCCTCTCGTACGAAGGCTTGTCGTCCCTCGTGTCCTTGTCGTAAAAGAGGGAGACGATCTTCCGAACGGGCTCGCCTTCGGGAAATATCGTCATCGAGCCGGTCGCGCGCGTCCCGTAGATTTTGAGCGCCAGCGAAACCCAGTCGTACCCGGGCGCCTTTCCCGCGTAGGAAAGAACTATCGGGCCCAGGTTGGGGAAGTTGAGCGCGCCCCGCGCTTCGATGTCTATCGAGCGCCCCCTGTCGAGCCAGCGGAAATCCCCGGTAGCCGTGTCCAGCCAGATGAAGACGGCGCCGGAATCGGCCCGCAGGTAGAGGTCGTAACTGGGCTGGGCGAAGGAACGGCCCGATGCGGCCGCGGCTGTGAAGGCGGCGATCGTAATGAATTTCTTGAACGCCGTGGCCTTCATCCCGGCTCCTTCCTCAAACAAGCCTATCAGGAGTTCACCCTGTAGAGGATGACCCTGCGCCCGACTACCCTCAGGAGCCCCTGCTCCTGCAGGTCGTGCATGGAACGGGAGACGGTCTCCCGCGTGGTGCCCAAATAGTTGGCTATCTCCTGGTGAGTCGGGCGCATCACAAACAGCGATCCGTCGGCCAGCTCGCGCCCCTGCTTGCGCGCAAGCTCCACGAGGTAGCGGCCGACCCTGCTGTAGGTGTCAAGGAAGACCAGGTTGCGGATCCGGCACGACGTGTCGCGGAGCCTTTGGGAGAGCGTCCGGATGACGTTCATCGCTATGCCGGGGCGGGAGGCCATTACGCCCAGGAACGCCTGGCCTGAAAGGACCATCAGTTCCGAGTCCTCCAGCGTCTCGACCGTCGCGGAGCGGCGCTCTTCGGCGTCGAAGAGGGCCATCTCCCCAACGATTTCGCCAGGGCCGAGAAGGGAGAGGATGATCTCCCTCCCGTCCTCCGCCAGCAGCGTTGCCTTGACCTTTCCCTTGAGTACGAGGTAGAGCGCGTCCCCGCGGTCGCCCTCGCAAAACAGCAGCTTCCCCTTCTGGAAAGGGCGAACCTCGGCCACGTCCCTGATGGCCGCCAGGTCCTTCGCCTCAAGCTCGGAGAAGAAGCCGACCTTCCTTAGAAGCTCAAGGTCAACCACGGATCAACCCTCCGGGTCGTGATGGCCGTCATCCCCGCCCTCGGGGGCGGGAAGGCTCGCTTCGGCTTCGGGCGCTACGTCATCGAGCGGCGCGCCCATCATCTTCTGCATCACGTGCCTGGGAACGGAGACGTTGGTGATCGCGTGCTTGAAGACGATCTGGTCGTAGTCGCGGCCGCGTACGTGGATGGTGTAGCGGTCGAAGCCCACGACCTGGCCCACGAACTTCTTCCCGGAGACGAGGAATATCGTGACCAGAGAGCGGTCCTTCCTCACGAAGTTGAGGAGCTGGTTCTGGATGTTAATCTCCCGGTTGGCAGCCGGGCGCTTCCCGCCATCGCCTGATTCGTTCCATTGCATTTGATTTCCAAGCCTCCCTGTCAATGTCGAGCCAAATGAGCCCGCTCTCTTTCTTGAACCACGTCAACTGCCGCTTCGCCAGATTGCGCGAGCGCTGTTTGATCAGGGCCACGGCCCGGTCAAGCCCGATCTCGCCCCTTAGATAGCTGGCGGCCTCTCCATACCCTATGGCCTTGGCGGCCGGCCCATGCAGCTTGCCCGCCTCCATCAGCCTCCTTGTTTCTTCCACGAGGCCAAGATGAATCATGGCCTCGGCTCTTCGCTCGATACGATTGTAAAGCACTTGCCTCGGGGCCGTCAAACAAAGCCCGAGGAAGTTGCGCAACCCCTCTCTTCCGAAGGGGCTTTCGGCGAGCATGCCCGACATTGTGCGGCCCGACAAAAGCCGGACCTCGATGGCGCGAACCAAGCGCAGCTTGTCCTTTGGCGGAATCTCGGCGGCTCTCGCGGAGTCGAGTCTTTTAAGAAGGCGGTGGAGGCGTTCCGGGCCGCCCTTCGCGGCAATCGCGTCAAGCCGCTCCCTCAAGGCTTCGCTCCTGGGCGGCGCCGGGACGATTCCCTTCAGAAGCGCCCTGGCGTACAACCCGGTGCCCCCGACGATGACCGGCAGGGCCTTTCTGCCGCTGATTTCGCCGATCGCCTCAAGGGCCATCGCCCTGAAGGCTCCGGCCGAGAAGTGCTGGCCCGCCTCCGCAACATCAATGAGGTGGTGCCTGACGCCGCGCCTCTCTTCGACGGAGGGCTTGTCAGTGCCGATGTCGAGGCCGCGGTAAACGGCCATAGAGTCGCAAGAGATTATTTCGCCGTTGAATTCCAGCGCCGCCTCGATCGCGAAGCTTGACTTTCCCACGCCCGTGGGGCCGAGAACCGCCAGGACCGGTTGGTCCAGCGCAGAGGTCAAGAGGGTTTGCCGAAAAGGTCGGCCCTCGTGCTCTTGAGCGTTTCGAGCACCTTGCGCTCGTGCTCTTCTCCGAGGGTTTTCCTGACGGCGAGGACAGCGGAATAGAGGTATTCGTTAAGGCCGTTTACGAGGGCCGGTTTTCTAGGCTGCGGCAGCGCGCGGTAGTTTTCAAGGAGCCTCTCTTCGGAAAGGCTGCCGTTGCCCCTTATCGCCACGCGGCCGAAAATGTCGGGTAGCGACACCTTCAGCCGTCCGAGGTACTTCTCCAGGATATTCTCCGCGATGGGACCGACCTCCCTGAGGAGGTAGTGGTAAAGGAAGGAAAACAACCCGTTGTAGGCCGCGATTACGGACTGCGCCTCTTGAAGTTCCTGCTGCTCCTGGGCAAACCGGTCCTTCTTCTTCTTGACGTGGAAAAAGCCGATGGTGAAGAAGATGAAGAGCGTCCTGAGCGTCTCGAACTCGCCTATCTCGGAGAGGTCAATCACCTCCTGCACGCACCGCTCGCCGTCAACCAGCTTGAAGACGTGCTTCTCGTACTCCTCGAAGCGCAGGTTCTGCGGGCGCTGCGCCGGCTGCACGCGCTCGAAGATGACGTCCTTCGTCGGAAAGCGCTCTTCGAAAAGCCGTGGGTCCTGCACCCGGCGCAGCCCTTCGAGCAGAAGCTCCGGCACCGTCAGCGAAGTCGTGATGTTCTCGCCGGTCCTCTCTTCTCCCTCGTAGAACTGGAAGGAGCCCGAGTCCCACTTGAGAAGGCTGTAAGCGATCTCCTGGACCTGGTGGCGCACCTCGTTCCAGAGGTCCTTTGGCGTTATCGCCTGCATCTCGATGAGGATTTTGCCCAGCCGCTTCCCCCTGGTTATATGAGATGCCGCCGCGGCGAGCTGCTCGGCCGATATCTTGCCGGAGCGCGCGAGCATGTCGCCGAAGCGCTCCTCGGGAACGTTTGACGTGGCGAAGACGACCAGCCCCTTCTTGAAGTGCAGCGTCTTCGTGACCGCGCCGTTCCGCACGAGCAGGATGCCCGTCTTGGCCATCGTGTGGAGATAGTCCAGAAGCTCGGGAAGGCCGAGCGCGGAGAAGTCGCCTTGGAGCGGAACCGACGGCTGGTTGTTCACTCTCGCCTCTCCTGGGCGCTGGCGATCGTCTGAAGAGGATAGTACCTGAAGAGCACCCGGCCGTATATCTCGCTGGACGTGACCGGCCCGAACGCGCGGCTGTCCTCGCTCGCCGGGAGGTTGTCGCCGAGGCAGAAGTAAGAGCCTTTTGCCAGCCGAATCTTCTCTGGGACCTGGCGCGCGATCCCCGCGTCGTCGGAGGCCGTGGCGACGACCGCGCCGTTGACCTTGAATGTGCCGCCGGCATCGTTTTCGACCACGTCCCCGGGAACCGCCGCGATCCTCTTGACGAGGTAACGCGAGTTCAATGGCGAGCGCAGGATCACGATGTCGCCACGGTGAAGGCTCCCAAGATGGAAGGCCACCCTGTCCACCAGCAGGCAATCCCGCTCGCTGAGCGCCGGGTACATGCTTCGCCCCGAAACCTGGAATGGCTGAAACAGGACGTGCAGCAGCAGAAATGCCATCAGGAGCGAAAGCGCCACGACGCCGGCGGTCCGAAGCAGGTATTTCAGAAAGCCCTTCGCGGCCATGTGGTGCCCTCTCAGGGTTGAAGTTTACCGCAGGCCGCCCCGCCGCACAAGCGGAGCCCACCTGGAGACGGCTCGCGCCGCTTTGTCCGGCTCGTTTCCACCACGGCCAGCGCCGGTTTTCACCAGGCCGTCAGGGTATCACTAGAAATTCCGGCGAGGGCTGGAAAGTCCTGTAGAGCGATGCGCCGCTCTTGGCGTCCACCTGAAGCCTGAGGCGGAGTCCGTCGGCTTTTCTGACCCCGAGCCCTTGGAGGAAGTCGTGCCACCAAATCCTGGCGCGGCTGACCGGCTTCTGCTTTCCGGTGATCTCCCCTTGAAGATCAACCTGGATGCAGCGGGAGCCGGGGAACAGAATCTTGTACGAAGCGGGAACGGGTGTCAGCTCCTCCATCGTCGGAGGAACCAAGCCGGCTTCGTCCGGCGTCGGCAGCGTTGACTGGTTGCCCGGAATGATCCGGACGCGCTCGATGACCAGCGGGGGGTCAAGCTTCGCTTCGCCCCAAGCGGTTCCTATCCATTGGTCGTAGCTGCCCCTCGTGAACCAAACGGCCCTGGGCAGCCCCACCGAAAGGCCGATTGCCTTGTAGTGCATGATGTCAACGCCGGAATGGCACAGGACGATCTCTTTCTCGTTCAGGCGAAGCTCGTAGTAGTAGTGGCCGGAGGCGGCGAATGGCGCCCTCATTACCGCGAGCCTCTCCGGAGAGAACGCGGTGACCGCCGACGGCTTCCGCGCGGAGCAGCCCGAGGCCAGCATGGCAATGGCCAGCGGAATGGCCGCCAGAGCGCCACGGGTCAGAAAATGAAAACGGAGGTACCGATGGGGCACTTTTTCCATAGGACCCTCAGATCGTCGCGTCCCACGCGAACGCAGCCGTGGCTTACGTTTCTCCCTAACAGTCTGGTGTAAAGCGTTCCGTGGATCATGTACCCGGGCACGTCGAGGTCCAGCGCGTATTCCCCCAACATCCCTTCCTGGGTCCTGTCGGAGTACCTCTTTGGAAACGGCTCTCCCGACTCGATGTAGTCCCAGTCCGGAGCCGTCCAAAGCGGGTCCTGGCGCCTGCCCTTGACCTTGAAGCGGCCGACCGGGGTGTCGAAAACCCATTTCCTCTTTCCCGACGGGTCGTCCAGGACGGAGCCGGCCCCGGCGGAAACGACCGCGTCCAAAAGGACCTGGTCGCCGTCGCGAAGGTAGAGCCTGTTCTCGACCCTGTCAATGACGATGAAGTCGCCCTTGGGCGCGAGCTTTTCCAGAACCTTCTCGGCGGAGCCAACCGCTTTCTTGGCTTCGCCGCCACGAAGCTCCTCGGGCTCTGGCGCCACGCAGCGAGAGACGGTCTCCCTCGATAGCGGCCCGTAGCTATAACCGGTCCCCGCGGCGGCTATCGCCAAGCAGGCGGCTATGACGAGCAGGAAGGCGAGCGTCCACGCCAACAGGCGCGGCCACCGCCGTCTCGGCTTGGGGGACGTCTCGGCGGGTTCAGGCGCCAGGCCGTTCATTGGCCCTCCTCACGCGTCTCAAGCTCGAACGAATCGGGCCGTCGGAGCCATCGCTGCCGACGATGGCGACCATCGTCCCGACTCCCGCCTGATTATACAGCCACGCCATGTCCGCGTCACTGGGCGCTATGCACCCATCGGTCCAATCCTCTCCCCTTCCCCCCTGGCCGTGGATCTCGATAAGCCCGCCTATCCTGCTCCTTCCAGAAAGCTCGTGGCGCGCCTTGGCCGCCTGAAACCGGCGAAGGTCCTCTTCGTTGGGATAATTGAGCAGCAGAGCCAGCCCGTACTTGCTCTGCCCGAAGCCTTTTTTTCTCGTGACGTGGTAGCGCCCCTCCGGTGTCGTGCGGTCGCCAGCGTAGCTCTTCTGCCTGAGCGAGTACGCCCCGAGGTCCACCCGCATCGAACGTACGACCCGTCCCTCCTTGTAAACCTGCAACAGGTGTCTCTCCTTGATGACCACGAGCGCTATGCCCGAGCGGCGGCTCTCCTGCACGGCCTCGTTTACCCAGCCGCGCCATCGGTTGACCGACGAGGGGTCGTCATATCTGGCCAGAAGCCCCCTGCTCCTCTCGGAGCTGACTTCGACCGCCTTGAGGCCTTCCCTCGCGGAGCTGAGAGCGGCGCTGTACCTCCCCTTCGCAAGCAAGGCCTTGGCGTTCCTCAACTGGATTTCAGAAGAGGCGAGCCGCTGTCTCACGTAGGCGTCCACCGAGGTGTGTTCGGCGAGGTTCTGGGCTTCGCCTATTCGCCCTTCTATATCCGCGATGATAGCCTGGGCTTCGGCCTTGTCCCTGTCTGCCCTGCCCCTGACGGAAGCGTACAATCTCAAGGCGTCGGAGGTCGCTTCATCGAGAAGCCGCTGGGCCCTGCCGTAGTCCCTCTGGTACCAGTCGAGCGACGACTGGAAGGCGATTTCCCTCCTGAGCGATGACAGGCCGGCGTCGCACTGGAGCCTCTTGGCCCTGGCGTATTCCATCGCTCCGGCCCGGTCCGCCCGTTCGAGGATCATTTCGGCTTGATGCCCCCCAGGGTCAACAGGCATCTTCGTGTGGCCGTCGAAATATGGGGGGAGTCCCTCCGAGGCCCATGCCGCCAAGGCCAGCAGAAGGAGAAGAAAAATGGTCCTTGGAACCGCTCGCCTGTTGAACAATACCATCGCCAATCCACCCGGCTCGCTTTTCCGCGAAGCTCAAAAAACCGGGGGGCGGAAACCGCCCCCCGATTGCGGGACAACTACTATCCGAAAAAACTCGCTTATTTCTTGTGGCCCTTGGTGCTCTTCTTCAGCTCGATGGCGGCTTCGACATCGGCCTTCACCTTGTCGGCGGCGGCCTTGGCGTTGGTGGCCTTGGTCTGAGCGTCGAGGAACTTCTCGGCGGTCATGTCGGCCTTGGCATCCTCAACACCCTTGGCGGCGGCGTCAACGTCACCAGTCATGGCGGCGACATCGGCGGTTGAACCCTTGCCCTTGGGGGCCTTCTTGAGGGCCTCGCGGGCGTCGTTGATGGAGGTCTCGGCGGCGGTGATGGCGGCGGTGGCGTCAGCCTTGGCCTTTTCCTTGCCGGCGACCGCATCGGCCTTGGCTTTGTCGGCCAGGGTCTTGAGCTCGTTGGCGAGCTGTTCGGTCAGCTTGTAGCTCTTGAAGAACTTGTCGTTCTGGACGGCCAGCTCGGCGTCAAGAGCGGCGGCCTTGTCGGTCGCGGCCTTGAGTGAATCCGGAGCGTAAGTGGCGGCTTCGGCGGCCTTGGCGGCGTCAACGGCCTGCTTCGCGGAGTCAATCAACTGCTGCGGGGGCTTGGCGCAAGCCACCAAACCAAGAAGAGCCAGAACCATCAGACCAAAAAGAACCTTTCTCATAACTTCTTCTCCTTTCTTGCCCATAACTCGATAACTCGACCTTCCTCTTGCACACGCGCGCCCAGCCCCCATGGCTGGATGCGATCTAGAAACCCATTTTATTCAAGGTGCGGTGTCCTGACGGCCACCCTAACAGGCTCGGAGCCACACCGGAAATTTCGGTACGCCTCCCGGCGGCGCAACTTTCCGCCGCCCTTTACGTGGAAAAATCTACACCAAGAGGCGGCAAATGTCAAGAGGAGTTGCCTTGGCCTGTTTCCCTGGCGCTTCCCGGATCCAGCTCGGCCACCGCAATCTGGTGAGCAAATCCCTTGAATTCGCGCTTTTCGAGCGGGCCGAACGGGAAGAGGCCCCTGGTCGCGGCTACGATCTGGTAGCTGGCCAGTATCTTGCCAGGGGTGCAGGCCGACTCGAGGCGCGCAGCCAGGTTGATCCCGCGCCCGATCGCGGTATATTCCATATGCTCGTCGCTTCCGAAGTTCCCGACCGTCACGAAGTCCTGATGGATGCCGATGCGAATCAGCACCTCGTCCTCCACCAATCCACCCGATTTCCACTCGCGGGCGAGATCCGCCAGCCTTCGGTGCATGGCGAGCGCCGTCCTGACGCAGCGCTCCGCCTGCTCCTCCGGCTGCATAGGATCAGGGGCGCCGAAAAACCCCAGTATGCCGTCACCCATGAACCTGGCTAGCGTGCCTCCATGAGATTGAATTACCTCCGCCATGGCCGAGAGGTACTGGTTCAGAAGCTTCGTCGTGCGCTCCGGCTCGACCTTGTCGGTGATGGTCGAAAAACCGCGCATGTCCGCGAAAAAAATCGTCAGAAGGCGGCGGTCGCTTGCGATTTCGAGGTCGTCTTCGGACCCGAGGACCTTTTCGACGAGGGGCTTCGGAAAATACCTGGCGAGCCTGCGGCTCCGAAGTATCGTCTCGAGCTGCTCGCGAACCTTGCGCGAAAGCTCCCGGTTGAAGGCGGCAAGCTCCTTCTCCTGGGATTCGATCTTGACGAGCGCCAACTCCAGCTTCTCTTTCTCTTCGACGAGGCTCCTCGTGCGCTCTTCCACCAGAGCCACCAGCTCGCGCTCTCGGGCTCTCAACGCCTGGACCCGGAGCCTGTACAGGCCCCATGCGCCAAAGAGGGCAACGGCGGCGCAAAACAGATAGAAGGAGATGCGCTGGTAAAAGTGGGGGTTTACGCTGAAAGCGAAGGTGGCCGGCGTCTCCGCCCATAGCCCGTCCTCGTTGCACGCGGTCACGATGAAGGCGTGAGGCCCTGGAGGAACGTTCGTGTAGAACGCGGCGCGCCGCGAGCCGGCCTCCTTCCAGCCGCCGTCAAAGCCCGTCAGCTTGTACCTGAAGCGGACTCCTTCGGGCGAGGCGAGGCTAAGGCCGGTGTAAGTGAATTCCAGGTCCTTCGTCCCGGCCGGAAGCGGAGGCGGATTATGAATATCCATCGCCGCTCCGTCGGCCAACGCGGTTTCGATGACCACGCTGGGAGCGACCTGGTTGGACCTGATATCCCAGGGAGAGACGCACGCCGCGCCGCCATTCGTGGGAAACCAAAGCCGGCCGTCGGAGGCTCGCCAGCCCGCAGGCTGCGCCAGGTTGCATTCGGGGTCTCGAAGCCCCTCGGCGCGGGCGAACACCGCGCACTCGACAGCCGAAGCCCTGCCGTCCGCCACGGCGTCCAGCGAGCGCTTGGGGACGCTGAAGATTCCCTTGTTGCAGCTCATCCAAAACCGCCCTTCGGAATCTTCGAGCACCGCGAAGATGGTCTCGGAAAAGAGCCCATGCCGTCCGGTGATAGGCGAGGCCTTGCCTTCTTTCATCCTTATCAGCCCGCTGCTTCCCGTTCCCAGCCAGATGGCGCCCTCGCGGTCCCTGAAAATGCACGTTATCAGCTCGCGCGAGATTCTCTCCCTGTCGGGGAAATCGGCAAACCGCCCGTCGCGCACCAGCGACAGCCCGGCATCGGTCCCAGCCCATATTGCCCCCGAAGGGTCCTCGTTGAGGGCGTAGACGACGTCCGCCCCCAGCCCGTCTCTGGTTGTATAGGTGGTAAAATGCCCTCCTTCGAGGCACGCCAGCCCGCCCCCGTTCGTTCCCGCCCAGACACGGCCGCGCCTGTCCTCCAGTACACAGAGCACGAACGCGTTGCGAAGCCCCTCCGAAGCGCCGTAATGCTCCATGCGTCCGCTCGCCGTGATCCGGTCCAGGCCGCCCGTTTCGGAGCCGACCCATATCGAGCCGGAGGACCCGGCGCAAAGGGAACGTATCGAGTCGCTGGAAAGCCCGTTGCGGCGGTTGAAAATATCCACCCGGCCGTCCTTTACGCGGCAGAGCCCGCCTCCAGTGGTCCCAATCCAGAGGACCTTGCCGGCATCTTCCATGACCACCCTCACGGTGTCGGAGGAAAGCCCTTCGCGGCTCGAATAGACGACGAGCTTTCCGTCTTTCATCCTGTTCAAGCCGCCGCCGGCGGTGCCTACCCAGAGATTGCCTTCTCTGTCCTCGTACACCTGCCAGACGAAGTCGTCCGAGAGCCCGTTGCGCGAATTCAAGGAGGAGAATTCCCCATTGGCGTAACGGACCAGGCCCCCTCCGTAAGT
>JBBINO010000033.1:0-26791 GCA_037443845.1 Acidobacteriota bacterium | reverse complement strand
TTAACTCTTCACGGGATGGTCCGACGCCGCCGGCGTCCCAAAAGGGTGGGGTGGGATGAGATTGCTTCCCGCCACGCTTCGCTCGCGGCTTCGGCTCCGCTCGCAATGACGAAAGAACGTCAGATTGCTTCGCCCGCCTTCGGCGGGCTCGCAATGACAGGATGAGGGGCCTTCCGAAAGCCCGAAGGGCGTGGAGACGCGACGGGACGCGTTGAGGAAAGCGGCCTTCGCATTGAAAGGCGTCTTCGCTTTCCGGCGCGCGGCACAAGCGGCTCCGAAGAGCGCCGAAGGCGCGAGGAAGGCCCCGATGCCAGCCGCGGATTATTCACCACTGAGGCACAGAGGCACCGAGGTGTTTAGAAGAATCTCCGTGCCCGCGTACCACGCGAACTACGGGTGATTCAAATCAACGACGCGCGCTTTCTTCAAGAAAGGGCGCCTTTCCTCTGTGACCTGTGCGCTTGTAACGCAACTAGAATCTTCCCTCCGTGCCTCTGCGCCTCTGCGGTTCAATCTTTCCCTTTGTGCCCTTCGTGCCTTTGTGGCCTTCGTGGTGAACATTCTTTTCCCGCCGCGAAACGGCGGCGCCCATCGGCCTTGCGCCTCCGTTGCCCGCGCACCTTGCAGACTACGGGCCGCCCAAAGCAACGCCGGCTACTGACTTCATGGATGGCTGTCTTTCCTCTGTGACCTTGGCGCTTGTAACGCAACTATAATCGTCCCTCCGTGCCTCGGCGCCTCAGTGGTTCAATCTTCCCCTTCGTGCCCTTCGTGCCTTTGTGGTGGGATGTCTTTCCCGCCGCGAAGCGGCGGCGCCCCTGGGCCTTGCACCCATGCGCCGTGGTGCAGTCTTTCCCTTCGTGGCCTCTGTGACCTCTGTGGTGAGGAGGCTTTCCCGCCGCACGGCGGCGACGGGAATCAGGCGAAGACTCTTTTGAAGATGGCGTCCACGTTCTGGAGGAATATCTCTGGGACGAACTCCTTCGAGAGTTGTTCTTTCGTCAGCCTGGCGGCGACGGCCGGTTCGGCCAGTAGCAGATCCATGAAGCCGCCTTCGCCGGCCCAGCATTTCATCGCGGCCGTCTGTACGACGGCGTAGGCTTCCTCCCGGCCCATGCCGGCTTTGGCCAGGGCCAGAAGCACGCGCTGGCTGTATATGAGGCCTCGCGTCTTGTTCAGGTTGGCGGCCATCGCCTCGGGATAGACGAGCAACCCTTCGAGAATGGAGCCGAGCCTGTCAAGCATGTAATCGAGGAGCGTCGTCGCGTCTGGAAGCGTTATCCGCTCGGTGCTCGAATGGGAGATGTCCCTCTCATGCCATAGCGCCACGTTTTCGAGCGCCGGGATCGCGTAGCCCCTCAATAGCCTGGCGAGGCCGGTGATGTTCTCGCAACCGACGGGGTTGCGCTTGTGGGGCATGGCGGAGCTGCCCTTCTGGCCCTTGGCGAAGGGCTCCTCAACCTCCCGCACGTCGGTGCGCTGAAGGTGGCGGATTTCCGTCGCGATCTTTTCGAGCGTAGCGCCGCAGAGAGCTATGGCGCAGAGGACCTCCGCGTGGCGGTCTCGCTGGATGACCTGGGTCGTGACCGGGTCCGGTGCGAGGCCGAGCTTGCGGCAGACCGATTCTTCGATCGAAGGCGGAAGGTGGGCGAAGGTCCCCACGGCGCCGGAGAGCTTTCCGACGGCGATCGAATCGCGCGCCGCGGCGAGGCGTTTTCTGTTTCTCGCCATTTCTGCGTGCCACAGCGCGAACTTCAGGCCGAGGGTCGTCGGCTCGGCGTGGATGCCGTGCGTCCTGCCTATCATCACCTGGCCCTTGTATTTGAACGCCTGTTTCTTCAGCGTCGAGCTGAACTCGTCCACGCCCTTGAGGATGATCTCCATCGCGTCCCTGGTGAGCATCGCCAGCGCGGTGTCAACTACGTCCGACGAGGTGAGCCCGTAGTGAAAGTAGCGGCTCAATGGGCCGATGCTGTCGCCGACGCTTGTCGTGAAGGCGATGACGTCGTGGCGAACCACTGCTTCAACCTCTTCTATCCGTCCAACGTCGAAACGGGCTTTAGCCGCGATTTCCCGGGCGGCGTCTTTGGGGACCAGCCCCGCTTCGGCCTGCGCTTCGAGCGCGGCCAGCTCGACTTTCAGCCACGCGCCGTAACGGTTTTGGTCGGACCAGAGCCTTTCCATAGCCTGACGCCTGTAACGCTGGATCATTTGCCCTCCTAACCGACCCACGCCGGAGAAGGCTCCGAGTGGGAGGCCACCTCCAGGCGGAGGTTCAATCCGTCGGTGACGCCGAGAGCCGCCATGCGGGCCAGCGCCGGCAGGTTGTTGTTGCGAGAAAGGTGCATCAGGTAAACGGCTTTCGTCTCGCCGCAGACGGCGCCAGCGATCAGCCCGGCGCCCTGCTCGTTCGAGAGGTGGCCTAGCTCGCCCCTGATGCGCGCCTTCAATTTCATAGGGTAGGGTCCCGTGAGCAGCCTGTCCACGTCGTGGTTGAACTCCACGAGCAGGCAATGGCACCCCTTCAGCGATCTTGCGACCCGCGGCGTCGCCACGCCCAAGTCGGTCGCGTGGCCGGCGCGCACGCCGCCGCACTCGTAGACGAAGCCGAACGTCGCCGCAGCGTCGTGTGGAACCTTGAAGGGCTTGATTCCCAGCCGCCCTATGATGACCTCTCCGCCGTCCTTCAGGAACTCACGGCCCCTCGCTTCGATCCCCGCCAGGGCGGGCGTATCGAAGCATTCGGGCGCCGCGAAAACGGGCTTCTTGAAATGTTTCAAGAATAGCCTGAGCCCCTTGACGTGGTCGTCGTGCTCGTGGGTCAGAAGGACGGCGCTTATCGCCTCCGGGTCAACTCCGGCGCCTGCCATTCTTCTTATCAGGTCGCGAAATGAAAAGCCAGCGTCAACGAGGATGGCGCATCCGCCGCCCCTCACCACGAGGGCGTTTCCCGTCGAGCCGCTGCCCAGCACGCGGACTTCCAGCATCAGGCAGTCCCCGTGTGGCCGAAGCCGCCGGCTCCCCTGGCCGTATCGCCCAGGGGCGAAGCCTCTTCCCCGCTCCACTTCGCCACTGGTGCGATCACCATCTGGGCGATCCTCATTCCGCGCTCGACGGCGAACGGCTTCGAACCGAGGTTGGCGAGGATGACGCGGACCTCTCCCCTGAAGTCGGAATCAACCGTCCCCGGGCTGTTGAGGCACGTCAGGCCATGTTCGATGGCGAGCCCGGAGCGCGGCCGCACCTGGCCCTCGAAGCCGCATGGAATCTCCCAGACGAACCCGGTCGGAATGAGCGCCCTTTCGCCAGGGGCGATCACCACTTTGCCGGAAATGGCGGCGCGGAGATCGGCCCCCGCGGAGTGTTCGGTCGCGGGCTCGGGCAGGGGAAGCCCTTCTCCGCTCGGAAGGCGCATCAGCCTTAGCTTCACGGCTTTCCCTCGAGGGGGGCCAAGTCGAGGCCTTCAAGCGCGCTCGGCTTGCCCATCACCGCCACCAGAAGGTTGTCCACCCTGAAGAGGTCGCGCGCCAGCAGCAGTATCTCTTTCGACGTCACCTTTCTGAGGCTTTCGAGCGATTCCTTCACCGGGCGCTGGCGGCCGTAGAAAAGCTCGTTTCTCGCGAGCCGTCCCATCCTGCTCGACGGCGATTCAAGCGAGAGGATAGTTCCGCCCAGGAGGTTCTCCCTCGCGACTTCGAGCTCATCGGCCGCGGCGCCGTCGCGGCACAGATCGCCGAGGACCTTTATTATTTCGTTCACCGTCTTTTGTGCCTGCTTGTGCCCGGTGGCGGCCTGGATGCCGAAGAGGCCGGCGTCGCTGAACCCGGAATGCTCGGCCGAAATTGAATAGACCAGGCCCCGCTTTTCGCGTATCTCGGTGAAGAGCCTGGAGGACATCGTCCCGCCCAGAAGGTTGGCGAGAACAAGGAGAGCGAAGTAGCGCGGGCTGTTGGCCGGGTCCGCCCCGAAGCCCATTAGTATTTGGGCCTGTTCTATGTGATCCTTGGAAAAAACCTCGCGACCCGGCTTGAACCTCGGGGGCTTGGCCGGGCTGGTCTTCCCCTTTGGAAGTTTCCCGAGCACTTTGGAAACGAGGGGCAGCGACTCTTCCATCGTCGCGTCGCCCGTGATCGTCAGGACTAGATTCTGCGGCTGCATCAGCTTGCGGTAATGTGCCATCAGTGCGGGCCGCTTCAGCGCGCCGACCGAGGCTTCCGTGCCCTGGACGGGGTGGCCCAGAGGGTTCCCCGGAAATGCACGCTGGAGAAACATGTCCCCCGCGACGTCGGATGGGGTGTCGTTTACCATCTTGATCTCTTCGAGAATGACGCCGCGCTCTCTCTCGATCTCCTCCGGAGGAAGCAGCGGGTGCGCCAGCATGTCGGAGAGGATGGAGAAGGCTTCGCCGAAGTGGGACTTCTGGACCCTGAAGTAGAAGCCCATTATTTCCCTGCTCGTGAAGGCGTCCAGGACGCCGCCCATCCGGTCGAATGCCTTGTATATCTCGCCGTAGGCCCTCGACGGCGTCCCCTTGAAAACCAAATGCTCGATGAAATGGCTGGCCCCCTGCATCCCCGGGCTTTCGCACCTAGAACCCTGCTTGACCCAGACCCCAGCCGTCACCGACGGGAAAATTGGCAGGTGCTCCACGACCACCGTCAACCCGTTAGGCAGAACCTTTCTCTCAGGCGGCCGCTCTTTTCTCATGCAACTTCCTCCCGAACGAAGCATACCATAAGGCCGGCGGGAGCGGGAGTGGTCTTGATCAACGCAACAAGGGAGAGCGCTTTTGGCTTGATTGGCGGGGAGTTGGGGTGAGCGACGGGGATTGAACCCGCGACGACCGGATCCACAGTCCGGGGCTCTACCAGCTGAGCTACGCTCACCGTACGGGGGAGAAGAGCCACTTTCCCCGGTGGTGTACGTTACACCAAAAGGCCAGCGGGGTCAAGGCTGCAAAGGCTGCAAAGGCTGCGGAGGCGAGAACGAGGCCGCCGGATCAATTTTCCGTGGGTTCGGCGTGGACGATAACCTGCCCTATCCTAGGGTCCAAGGCCCGGATGGAGGCTTCGGCGCGTTCCGTGGCCGCGTGTGCTTGGGGAAGCGTTAGCCCCTTTTCAAGCGTGCAGGTGACCGCCACGTGCAGGCGTTCTTCGGCCTCGCGCAAGCGCGCCGAGGTGCACGCCACCACCTCCGGTTCGCTCTTGACCGCCCGCCTGATCTCTTTGGCGAGCGACGGGTGCTCCCCGGTGACTTCGCGGCCAGAGACCGGCGGCTCGGCCCTCGGTTCGAGGTGGATGGTGACGTCGGCGACGCCCGCCTCCTTCTGCCTGATCTGTTCCTCTATTCTCGTCGCCGCGCGGTGGGCCTTGGCAAACGGCGTTTCGGGGGGCCATTCGAGATGGAGGTCAAACTCGGTACCCTTGGGCGTCTTTAAGAGCGAAAGGTCGTGAACCGACGCTCCTTCCGCGTCGGCGAGGGCGCGAACGCGCTCCCAGACATCTTCGTCCGGCGAGCCGCTCGGTTCAGCGTGAACGACGACGTCAGCGTTCTGAAACACCCGCTTCACCGCCTTCTCGACTTCCTCCGTAAGCGCGTGCGCCTCGCTGAAACCGTAGGCGCGCCTCACGGCGACCGTCATGTCTATGAAGTACTTGTCCCCGGCTTCGCGCACGCGCGTCCGTGAGACGCCCAGGACTCCAGCCACGGAAGCGGCGGCCAGCTCGGCCTTTTCTACATAACCAGGCGGAACCCTGTCGGCGAGCTTTTCGATCGCCCTCCAGCCGAGCCTGAAGGAGATCACCAGCACAAGAATGGCCACGCCAGCCGCCGCGATGGAGTCGGCTTTCGCGTACCCCAGAGAGGTGAGGCCCAACCCGGCAATGACGACGAGCGAGCTGGCGATGTCGCTTGAAAAATGAAGCGCGTCGGCTTCGAGCGCCTGGCTTTTCGTTTTCTTGGCGACCCTGTAGAGGGCCCTGCTTCTGGTGTAGTCCAGGATGATAGAGACGATCATGACGCCGAAGCTCCAGGCATTCACCTTCGGTGACACTGACCGGAAAAACAACCGCTCCGCCGCCTCATAGAGGATCCAGACGCAAGTCACGACCAATAGGAGCGTCTCGAAAAGCGCCGAGAGGTTCTCGGTCTTCTGGTGGCCGTAAGGATGGTCCTTGTCGGCTGGCCTTCCGGCGACGCTGACCGCGAACCAGGTCATGACGGCCGCCAACAAATCGAGGCCGGAGTGAGCGGCCTCCGAGAGAATGCCGAGGCTCGACGTGGCCAGGCCGATGGCCAGTTTTCCGACAGTCAGGATCACGGCCACTCCAACGGAGCCAGCCGCCACCTTGACCTTTTCGTTCTTTGACACCCTCCAGCCACCTCCAGCAGCGAATTATTGCACCTTCCACCCAAAATCGCCATTCGGAAGACGCAAAATGCGAATCATGAAAGCCAAGGCAGTGGGAAGGCAGGAGGATTAAGATATTCAAGCCATTTAACTTTCTTACCGAGGAGGGTATCGTCGCGCCATTTATTTTCTTACCGGGGGAGCGGCATTGGCGCCCGTTGTGTCGGTGCTCTTAACCCAAAACGCGTAACCATCGGTTACGTATTTTCACGGACTGCCTGCACTTGCCAGAGTGGGTAGAGGCGAATGGGCTTCCGCCAACGCTTTCCTGAACAATGCCGTTTCGGCATGACTGTTGCATAGCTAGGGGCGGAGGCGGAGGGATGCCTACAAATGCAACCTGTCCGGTATGTGGCGGCAACCTTGCGGGAGTCCGCGGAACAGTGGATTTTCAGTACAAGGGCGAACCCGTCCGCTTTTGCGGGCTGACTTGCCTGAGGGTGTTTCAGCAGTTTCCTGAAATTTACTCCCAGCCCGGCGTCAACGACCCGCCCACGCCGACACTCGAAGACAGTTCATTTTGACAAATCTTGGCGCCCGGCCCAGCTAAGCTTGGCCAACGCCTTAGCGGCAAGGGCACTTTTGCCGTCCTTCACGTTATCGTAAACCAGCCAAATGAACAGCGATTCCTCTTGGGCTTCGACTTTTCCTGACGGAGGGCGTTCCGCCATCGAAGCCCCTTCGACCGGCCACCTGTCTCCTTTCGAGATCGCAAATCCGGCCTTTTTCAGCGCCGCCTCTGCCGCTTTTCTCGCCTTCGCGGGGTTTGAAAGGTGGACCACAAGCGAGATGGCGCTCATGTGGAAAACAGGCACGTTCAGCACCACTCTGCTGACCCGTGGCAAAACGTGGGTGGCCATCGCCTTCATAGTCCGGTCAAAGGCTAGCGGCTCTTCTTCGTTCTGCGGCTCAGGAAAGACGCTGAAAGCCAGCGTTTCGCCACTCTTCATTTGAAAATTCAAGGCCCTGGCGGACTGCTCGAAAAGCTCCTTCACTCCCGCCTCTCCCCTTCCCGATGCCGGAAGCAGAAGATGACAGGTCGCCGCCCGCGGGCCGAATTCGCTCAGCCCGTCCAGCAGCTTGGCGCACCAATAGGCGCCTGCCTCTGGGATGCCAAGCACCGGTCCGGCACTGACCAGCCGCTCGGCGCTCCATTCCGGGTCAACCTGCGGAGCATCGCAGGTTTTGCCGAGGTCGAAGAGCCAGAAGTTGCCCTTCTTGGCCCAGTCGCGTATGGAGGCTACGGCCTCGTCGTTTGCACGATAGAGGAAGAGCGCGTCTAGGCCCGAGAGAAGCCCCCGTTCGAGAGGGAGCAGCACCTGCGCCTCGTCAGATTCAAGGTCAATCTCGGTGGCGGCCGGCTTTCCAGAGAAGAGCCTGACGTCCCTGGCTTCGATCCCCAGCGCCTGCACTCCATGCGCCAGGGCCCGGCGTTCTTCGCCGTCCGCTCCGACCGCTCCCACGAGCAACTTGCCGCTATTTGTCATCAACCCGCTCCGGTTGGCCAGCTGAAACCTGGCCGACAGATTCAGGCTCCTCCACGGCCTTGCGCCCCAAGAGGCGCTCCCACAACCACCCCGTCGGCCCGGAAGCGGCGTAAATTACCGCCATGCCTAAAAGAACGGCTCTATAATTGATGAGCACCAGCACCAAAATGGCCGCCAGGACGAAGACCATCACCGGGGGCCGTCTCTCCTTCACGTCCAGATCCTTGAAAGAGCGGTACCTGAAGAGGCTTACCATCAAGCACGCCAGCGTCACGACATAGACGACGGCGGCGCGCTTGAGCCACAGCGGCAGGCCGTCTTGGCCGTCCTGAAGGTAGTAAAGAGGCAGGACCGCGGCCGCGGCCGCCGCAGGTATCGGCAGGCCGACGAAGTAGCGTTTGTCGGCAATCTTCGACTGCACGTTGAATCGCGCCAGTCTCAGAGCGCCGCCGACGGGCAGAAGGAAGGCGAGGAGCCATCCCCAACGGTTTAAGTCACCGAGCCCCCAGTGAAAGAGAACCATCGCCGGGGCTATGCCGAAAGAGAGAAAATCGGAGAGAGAGTCAAGCTCCTTGCCGAATTCGCTCGTCGTGCCCGTCATCCTGGCAATTCTTCCGTCGAGTGAATCGAGTATGCCCGCGATAACCACCATCGTGACGGCCAGGTCAAAATCCCTCCTCGTCGCTGCGATAATGGCGTAGTACCCGGCGAGCATGTTCGCCACCGTGAATAGCGAGGGAAGAATCGCTATTCCTCTCTTCAGCGGCACGGGCCTTTTGAGGCGGGGAAGATGGCGCGGCCTCATGAATGCGCCTCCCAGCGGGCGACAGGGGTGACTCCCGCCTTAACTTTTTCTCCGGCCGAGACCAGAATCTCGCCTCCGCTTGGGACAGTTAGCTCGACCCTCGAACCGAACCTTATCAGGCCTATTCGCTGCCCGCGCTCGACGCTGGACCCCACCGTGACGAACGGGACGATCCTGCGCGCGATCAGCCCGGCAATCTGGACGACCTCTATGTTTCCATGATCGGTGCCGATGGTGTAGCGAAGCCTCTCGTTGTCCGACGAAGCCTTGTCGTTCCAGGCCGCGAGAAACTTGCCGGGATTGTACATGGCCGCCTCGACGCGCCCGCCGAATGGCGCCCTGTTCACGTGGACGTTGAAGACCGACATGAAGACGGCCACCTTTGACGAGCCACCATCGCGGACTACCTGGCACACGACGCCGTCCGCCGGAGAGACCAGAAGTGACTCGTTGCCTGGAAGCCGCCGCTCAGGATCTCGGAAAAAAGCGCAGACGCACAACCCAGCCAAGGCGGACAGCGCCGCCGCAACGAACATGCCGGCCGCGCCAAAAGCGGCGGCCGCAATGAAAACCGGCACGGCAAAGGGCAGAGCTTCCTCTCTTATCGCCACCGGACCTCCTAGGAGGTCATTCTACCCCATCACCGGCCGGTTGGCGAGTATTCTTTATTCCGTTTCGTCTCGAGCCCTGGGAGCGGCGAGAACCGGGACCAGCACGAGGGTCGCGAGCGTGGCGGTGAACAGGCCGCCCAGGAGAGTCACGGCGAAGGGCTGGAATATCCGCGAGCCAGAGGGAGAAACCACCGCGGCGGGAAGAAGGGCGAAGAGCGTGACGAGCGCCGTCATGAGTATAGGCCTGAGTCTGACGGACGCCGCCTGAAGCAGAGCATCCCTGCGCCCGAGGCCACCGCGCTCGGCGCGGTTCGCGTACTCAACTAGCACGATGGCGTTGTTGACGCAGATTCCCAGAAGAGTCATGAGGCCCATTCCCACCGATACGTCCACGGGCTGCCTGGCAACGACGAGCGACAGCGCGGCTCCGCCGAGAGCGAAGGGGACGGCTGCCAGCACCGCGAATGGCTGCTTCCACGAGCCGAACTGGATGACCATGATGAAGTATATCCCCGCGGCGGCCAGCGCCATTGACAACAGGATTTCAACGGCCATTCCGGAGAGAGCCTTGTACTCCCCAGAATACCCGATGGTGTAACCTCGCGGCAGGCTGAGCCGCCCGAAGTTCCTGTCGAGGCGGGCCACCAATCCCGGGATGGAGCCGGTGACGTCGGCGGTGAGCGTCACCTCCCTCTGGCCGTTGAGCCTGGAGAGAACCGCCGGCTCCGACGAGATGGAAACGTCCGCGACCTTGGCCAAGGGGACGTAGCCCCCGCCCGTTGGAATTGGAAGGCTGTTCAAGGCGGCCACGGAATGGATATCCCCGCCTTCGGGCTCCTTGAGCCTTATCCAAACTCCGGTCACGCGCCGCTCCGAGATGATCTGAGTGGCCTCGACGCCGTAGCGGTATGCCGCGACGGTATCGAGAACACCCTCGGCCGTCGCGCCGAATCTGGCGAGATCTGGATAGCGGACGCGAACCGTTATCTGCGGCGCGCCCATCTCGCTCGGGTTCACGACCGAGCCCACCGCCGGGTCGCGCTGGAGTGTTGCTTGAACTTCCGCGGCCAGCTTCTGAAGCACGTTCATGTCCGGCCCGTAAACGGTCACGCCGAAGAACGCCGGCAACCCGGAGAAGGCCTCGTCCATGGCCTCCTGCGTTGGCTGGTGGTAGAGAAAGACCGCGCCGGGATACCTCGAATAACGCTCTCTCAGGCTTTCCATGATGGCGCCGAGGGAGCGGCTTCGCCCGCGGCGCCTCAGCTTGATTTGAAGCTCGCCCCGGTTGATCGGGTCCGAGACGAGCGTGCCAGACGGAGCCCCGACGCGGAGGTAAACCGTCTTGACGTCCCGGTCTTTCGATGCGATGCGGCTCAGGGCCTCCCCGAGCCTGACGCTGTCTCTTAGTGCCGTGCCGGACGGCAGACGGTACTCGATGAGTATCGCCCCCTCGTCAATGGGCGGCAGAAGGCTGAACCCGCTTAGGAACGGCAGCGGCGCGATGCTGCCAAGCAGTAGCGCCGCGAAAAGGCCGAGTACGGCCCACTTGTGGCAGAAGGCCCACCGAAGTAGCCTCTGCAACCAACCGTTCAGGAGAGAGAGCAGCCGCGCGCCCGGAGAGCCGCCCGGCGCGCCGGCCTCCTTGATTTTGCTCATCAGCAGCGGCACGAGCGTCAGAGACAAAACGAGGGACGCGCATAGCCCGGCGCTGACGCTGAGGCCGAAAGGCTTGAGGAATACGCCTGAAAGGCCCGTCATCAGTAGAAGCGGGAGAAAGGCCGAAACGACCGTAAAGGTCCCCGACGCGTCCGGCCCCAATATCTCGGCGGCTCCCGACACGCTCGCTTCGTGAGCGCTCATGCCGAGCTGGCGGTGGCGGGCAATGTTTTCCGCCACCACTATGGCGTCGTCGCTGAACATGCCTACCCCCAGCGCCAGCGCCGAGAGCGTGATCATGTTGAGCCCCTCGCCCATCGCGTGAAGCGCCGCCACCGTCGCCAGGAGCGTGACCGGCAAAGTCGCCGCGACGACGAGCGTCGGCTTCAGCCTGCCGAGGAAGAGAAAGAGAACGCCCACGGAAAGGAGAGCGCCAATGAGGAGGTCGTGCAAAATCTCCGTTCGCCCCTGCTTGATTATTTCGGACTGGTCGTAGAACTTTTCAGCGCGGACGCCCGGCGGCATGAGCTTCATCAAAGAACCCATGGCCTCGTCCACGTTGCGCGCCACGGACAGCGTGCTTGCGCCTGGCTGCTTGAAAATCAGCATGGCCACCGCTGGCGCGCCTTGGGCTTCGACCTCGTAGTGTTTCGGTGCGCGCCACTCCCGGACCTGGGCCACCTGCCCGAGAAGGACGGGCCGCCCTCCTTCAGTGCCGACGGCGATTGACTTCACGTCCCCAGGCGACCTGAGCCTCGCCTCGCCCCTGATGAGGTACTCCTTTGACGAGCGGCCAAGAAAACCTTCCAGGCTGGAAAAATTGTTGGCCTTGAGAATTGACGAAAGCTTATCCACCGAAAGCCCGACGGCGGAAGCCGTTTCAGGATTCAGTTCGATCACATAGGCCGGGTCTTCTCCGCCCATGACCTCGACGCTGCCCACGCCGCTGACCCCGGCCAGGCGGCTCGCCAGCTCGTACTGAGCGCCGTTCTTCAGCTCCACCGGGCCGGTTCCCCCGTGAAGCACGTACCCCTCCACCTGCAGGAGCGTCATGCCAAGGTAGGAAATCCTGGGTTCCGCGCCAGCGGGAAGCTGGCCGCGAATCCTCGCCAGGGGCGCGGTCACGAGTTGCCGCGCCTGGTCAAGGGGCGTGCCCCAAGTGAACTGGACCGTCACGACGCTCAACCCCACGTAGGACTGCGAGGCGACCCTCTCCACCCCCTGTATCCCGCGCATCGCGTCTTCGATGGGGCGCGAAACGAGAAGCTCGGCGTCTTTCGGCGCGCCGCCGGGGAACTGCGTCACGATGTTCACGAGCGGGACGTTCATCTGAGGGAAAATATCCACCGGCATCTTAAACAGGGAATATACCCCGAGGATGGAAATTAGCGCCACGCAAAGAACGGCGACGCGCGGGTGACCGATGACCCATTCAAGAAAGCGCCGCATCAGTCCTCCACCGCGCTTCGAGTAGCCATCATTGGTTTAGTGCTCAATCCTGGAAATACGGCGAGGCGCCGAGGACGCCGGTGCGCCCGCAGGACAAGGCGAAAGAACGCTGGCGTATAGGCTTGCCGTATGCCAAGTCCGGGCAACGCCGCCTCGCGGGGTGCAGCGGCGATCAAATGCCAGCCTATTTTCGGAACGAAGTACTCTAGGATGAATTGGATTAACCTGAACCAGATAAAGAGCCCGCCAGTGCCCTGGGCCTCGTATCTCTTCCGATAGCAACACCCGAACGCGAGCTTTAGGCAAGGTATGGAGGCCATCCTCATCCGTCAAGACGTCCACCGCTACAATGGGAAATGGCTTTTCAAGGAAGGGAAGGGTTCGTCCGAAGTAAAGCCCGGCAAGCCCAACATAGCTCTCGTTGCTGGTAAATATCCTTGGAACGGTCCCTCTCGCGGCCTCTAACGCGTGCCCTCTCTCGAAGAAGGGCCGAAAACTCTTCTGATGCTCGAACATAGGAAAGCAAAGTATTACCAGAGCGAAAAAACCGGTAGCCGCCTGTCCCCAGAAAAGCAAATGCATCCTGCCAAAATTGCCCTTCTTGAAGAAACCGACGAATATCCACCAGGCGGCCGCGGCTCCAGCCCAGAGGATGACGGCGCTGGCCCACGTCCATGCCGAAATGCGCTTTCCCTCAACGATTCCTTCCAGGTAGACGCGAGCCGCTGGCACGGCCAGGAGAAAGAGTCCCAACACAGCCGATTGCGCCACCAGCAAAGCCTTTTCCCACCAGCGGAGGGAGCGGTGATCCAAGTCAAGCAGGCGCCAAGCCGTCAAGAGCGCAAGGCAAGGGAAAAGCGGAGCCAGGTACATTGCTCGCTTCGCATGAGCGATGCTAAGCAAGATGAATCCTACTATGAAGACCCATGTGAGCAGGCGGACGCCGGCATTAGAGAGATTGTCCTCGCCCTGTTGCCGCTTTCTTTTCAGAAGGCGTCCCACCGTTCCTGTCAAGGACGGAGCCAGAGACAGGAGCAAAGCAGGCGTCCATGGCAGAAAATTCCCAAATAGTCCGACAATATAATCGTAGAATGGGGCGGCGTGGGTACAAATAGAGTCGTGCGCTGGCACCATGGACTTGATGGCAAATGCCCGGCCGATGGTATTTGCAATCAACGCTTCACGGAGAAAGGGCCTGTCTCCTTCCACCCAGAGCGAAATCCACCACGGCACGGCCATCGCCAAAAAAACCGTCATTCCCAATATGTGCCTCTTGGGCCGAAACATGTCATGCCGGCCTTCCACCAGCGCAAAGACAACCAGCCCGCCCCCTAAGAGTACAGGTCCGACAATGCCTTTGGCCATATAAGCGAGCCCGGCGCTCGCCCACAAGCCCAGAATCGCCCAATCATCATTGGGGCGCTCAAGGGCAAGAACGGCGAAGGCCAACCCCGCTGTCACGAATAATACCAGGCTGGCATCAACGAGCGTGTAGTGAGCGACATAAAAGGGAAGGAAGAGAACGGGGAACAGTAAAGAGCCGAACAGTGCTTTTCTCCGGCCAAACAGCTTCCGGCCCAAGAAATATATTGCCAGAACCGTTAATAGCCCGCAGAGGGCCGAAGGGAGCCGGGCGGCGAATGGTGTTTGTCCGAAAACCTTGAACGAAGCCGCAACGAGCGCGTAATGCAGAGGGGGCTTTTCCAAGAAAGGCTCCCCGTTCAGACGCGGAATCATCCAATCGCCGGATGCCAGCATTTCGCGGCCAACCTCCGCGACGAAAGGCTCATCCGTTATCCAGAAAGAGCGTCCCGCTTGGCCTAAGAAGAAGAAAGGCGCCGCGACAATAACTAGCAGGACCCAATCCCGCCAGCGGCTTTGCCCTGTTCTCTTCATCCAGGCATAGATCATGTTCAAGTCTGGTGGTTCCTTTCATCCCATTCGCCACCCTTGACCAGCGATGACGTGATGATCCTGAGGTGCGCCCCCTCAAGTGACAAGCCGCGATGATTGTCTGATGCACCAAAATCATTTGCACTCGAGGATGGCCTAGATTGAAAGCGCCGCATCAGTCCTCCACCGCGTGAGTCTTGGCGAAGTCCTCGTAGTAGAGCGAATAGGCTCCCTCAACGGCAATGCGTTGTCCAGCCTCCAATCCTTTGACGATCTCGACCCATTCGGGGTCGCTCAACCCCAGAACGACCTCCGTCTTTACGTAGCCGCTCTTGGCCGCGACGAAGACCCATGGCTTTTCGGCCTCGTCGTAAACGACGGCGGAGCGCGGCACGGCGAGCGCCCCGTCATGCGACGCCATGATGAGCCTTCCCTGGACGCTTTCGCCGGGGCCGAACTCCCCGGCGAGACCCGCCCCTTCGAGCCAGACGGTTATTCCCCCGGCGGGGCTGCGTTCAGGAAACGTCTGGACGACGACGGCCTCCGCCTCCTTGTTCCCTGCGTCGATTTTCGCGGGAAGCCCGTTCAGCTTCGCTCCATTGTCCCCGTAGATTAACGCAGCGACCCTGAGCGAGCCCGGGGATTCTATCTCGCCGAGAGGCTGGCCGATCTCGACGTCCTGTCCCACATTGACTCGCCGGTCGGTGAAGACGCCCGATACCGGGGCGCGATAAACCTCCTGGGCGTGAAGCTCGTTGAGCCTTGAGGAAGCGGCCGCCAAATCAGCGCTGCATTGGGCGACCGCCGCCCTTGCCGAGGCCAGCTCGTTCAGGTCAACGAGCTTTGACTCATTGGACGCTTTTTTGCGCGATAGAACCCCTCTCGCAAGGGCGAGCCTCTCCCTGGCGATTTTTTCTTCAACGCTAGCGGCGGAAAGCTCCTGGCCGAGCAGCGGGCCGCCCATGACGAAGAGCGGCTCTCCCCTCTTCATGGCCGAGCCGTCACGAGCCACGACCTTTGCGACGCGGCCACTACCCAGCGCCACGAGCGCGACGGCTTTTGAGCTTTCAACCCGGCCGATGAAAGGCAGGCTGCTGGCGAAATCACGCCTGGTCACTTCTCCGTCACGTATGCCAGCGGCGCCGCCTTTCGGCGGCGGCGCCGTTTGGCACGCAAACATTAAGGAAACAGCACATCCGGCAAGCCATGCGGCGCGCCTTTGCGAAGGAACGACGGTCTTCTCTTTTTCTCCGCCTTGCGCCACGGTCATGCTCCTTATTCAATACGGCCGCCGTCACGTTACGGCGCCGTCATTTCTTTTCGGCGGCCGCCTCTGCCTTTTCCTTCGTAGCGTTCTCCACTTCATTCTGGAAGATCGCGCCCGTCTTGGGGTCAACCCACACCTCGCGGATTTCGTCCCCATTCTTGATGTCAAAGGAGTAGATCCACTTGCCGTGCTCTTTTTCGAGCTCCTCGCTCTTGATCGTCCCGCCTGGCACCGCCTTCAGCGCCGCGGCACGCGCCTGTTCCATCGTCACGGGAAAATGGGGCTTTTCGGCGCTGGCTTCGGCTTTCTCCTTGTCTGGGCTTTCGACGTCGTTCTGAAGGACGGAGCCGGTGTTGGGGTCAACCCACACCTCGCGAAGCTCCTTGCCGTTCCGGACGTCGAAGGAGTAAATCCACTTGCCATGTTCCTTCTCGAGCTCCGCGCTTTTGATGGTGCCTTCGGGCACGGCCTTCAGCGCCGCGGCGCGCGCCTGCTCCATCGTCACCGGAAAATGGGGCTTCTTCGCGAAGAGCGATGCGGAGAGCACGAGAGACAGACATGAGACGGCGACCAGGGCCATGGTGCGAGCTTTGCTTTTTGACATCTTCTTTTCCTTTCTCACGGCGTGGCTCCACTTTGTCCCTTCGGGCGCTCCACGCCGAGCACCGAGAAGAGAACCGGCAAAACGAAAAAGACAAGAGGAAGCTGAAAGGCCATGCCGCTCACGATGGCTATGGCCAAGGGCCTCTGCATCGCCGATCCTTGGCCTATGCCAAGCGCCAGCGGTAAGAGCGCCAGTATTGCCGCGAGCGTGCTCATCGTTATGGCCCGCATTCTATGTACCCCCGCGTAAACCAGCGCTCCGTTCCTGTCGAGCTCCCCGGGCGCCGTGAAGAATTCGAAGACCATGAAGATGGCCACTTCGGTGACGATGCCTACTATCATGGTCATCCCCATCATCGAGGAGATGTTCAGTTCCGTCCCGCTGATGAACAGCCCGAAAAAGACCGCGCAGAGAGAGAGCAGCGCTGTGGCCAAAACCGCCAGCGCCGGCCTGAAGCGCTCGAACAAGAAGAGCAGGAGGAAGAAGACCAAGGCGACGGCCGCTCCAAAGACGGCCATCAGCCCCTTGAAAGCGATCTGTTGCTGCTGGTAGAGGCCGCCCATCGTGAAATAAACGCCGGATGGAATCAACCCCTTCCCGGCAAGAACCCCTTTCACGTCCCTGATGACCGACCCCATGTCGCGGCCTGTTATGCGACCGGTCACCGCCACCATCCGCTTGAGATCGTCCCTGGTGATCTGCGGCTGGCCAGTCACCGGGACGACCTGGGCGACGCGTTCCAGCGGAAAGAGGCGGCCATCGGATGACCTCAGCATTAGGCCTCGCACGCGCCTCGTGTTCAACCGCACCGACTGCGGTGACCACAGCCGCACCCCCACCATTTTCGGGCCACGCTGAACCTGCGTCGTGACGACCCCGGCCAGATAGTTTTCAGCCAGCTTTGCGACGCTGTCTGGGTCCACGCCCATCAGCCCGGCTTTTGTGCGGTCAACATTGATATCGAGCGCGTCTCCAGCGTAGACGACGCCGTCCCTGACGTCAACCACCCCCGGGACGCCGCCTATGGCCGCGGCAACTTTCGGCGCCAGCCCCAAAAGCTCGGCTTCATTGTCGGAAAACAGCTTGATCTCTATCGGCTGGGGCACCGCGGTGAGGTCGCCTATCAGGTCCTCCATGAGTTGCGCCATCTCGATATCGAGACCTGGAACCGTTGATTCTACCTTACGGCGCACGTCGTCCATCACCAGGTCAATCGGCCTTCTCGGGAAAGGCTTCAGCCTGATGAAGAAATCCCCCTCGTTGGCTTCGGTGACCGCCCCGCCGAGCTGAATGCCGGTGCGCCTGGAGTAGGTGTCAACTTCGGGCGTTGCCCGGAGGATCGCCTCCACCTTTCTCAGGAGCCGGTCGGTCTCTTTCAAGGACGTTCCCGGGGCGCTCCTGTAGTCGAGTATGAAGCCGCCCTCGTCCATCGTGGGCATGAAGCCGGAACCGAGCATCCTGTAACTCAGGTACCCTACGGCGAGAAGCGGAATTATCAGCGCGAAGATGAGGGCCGGCCGGGCCAGAAGCTTTCGCATGACCGCCTCGTAACCCTCGTGGATCCGCCTTGTCAGCGAGCCGCCCTCCTCCTCGGCCGCGTCCTTCGCGGTGAGAAGCTTGTCCGCGAGCAGTGGCACGGCGAGGTACGCCACCAGGAACGAGACGCCGAGGCTGACAACCATCGTGAGGCTGAGCGCCTTGAAGAAGGCGCCGGTCACGCCGGTAAGAAAGGCAAGCGGGGCAAAAATGATCATGGTGGCGGCCGACGAGCCGAACAGCGGGACGGCGAACTCCTCCGCGGCCAGCATGACGCGCGCCGGGTCGTGTTTCTCCTGGCCCCGTATCCTCCTGATGATGTGCTCGACCATGACGATCGCGTCGTCAATGATCAGCCCCACCGCGGCGGCCATTCCGCCGAGCGTCATGATGTTGAAGCTCATGTGCAGCGACATCAGCGCGAGCACCGTTATCGCCAGCACGCCCGGCACCGCCACCACCGCTATAAGCGTGACCTTCGTGTTCCTGAGGAAGAGAAGAAGAATGACGGCGGCCATCAGCGCCCCGACCAGGAGCGCGTCGCGCACGCTGCTGGCCGATGCCACGATGAGGCGGCTCTGGTCGTACCAGTTGGCCAGGTGAACGCCGGGCGGGAAGCTCGCGGCGTAGGCGGCAAGCTGTTCCTTGGTATCCTTCGCGATCTGGACCGTGTTAGCGTCGAGCTGCTGGTAGACGTTCAGCAGGACGGCGTCGCTGCCGTCGGCGGTGACGCGCGTCCAGTTGGGCGCTGCGCCGTCTTCGACGCTGGCCACGTCGCCCAACAGGGTCACTCCTTGGGGCCCGGAGCGAAGGACCGTCTTTTTGAGCGCGTCAAGCGAATTGAATTGCGTGTCGCAGAGGACGAGGTAAAGTTTCGAGTGGTCTTCCAGGCGGCCGACGGCCTGAATAACGTTGGAGGCGGAGAGCGCCTTTGCCACTTCGTCGAACGTGAGACCCGCCGCTTCGAGCTTCATCGGCGACACGGTGACGCGGTACTCCTCTTCGAGCCCGCCCTGGACCTGGACCTTGGCCACTCCCTTTACCGAGGTCAAAAGCGGGCGGAGCTGATAGAGGGCGAAGTCGCGCAATTGAGTCAGCGGAAGCGTCTTTGAGGTCAGGCTGTAAGCCAGCACCGGAAAGACCGTCGGGTCCATTCTGATGACGGTGTAGCGGGTGCCGGACGGAAGCTCCGCGCTGATCTGGGCCAGCGCGGCGTTGACCTGGAGCATGGCGGAGACCATGTCCTGGCCCCAACCGAAGTTCACGTCAATGTCGGCGCTGCCCCTGCTCGTGGTGGAACGCACTTCCCTGACGCCCGGCACGCTCCTGGCCGCCTCCTCCGCAAGCCTTGTCACCTCTATGGCCATGCGGTCGGCCGGCCTGTCCCCGGCGTCCAGCGAAATGCGGACGCGCGGGAAATCCACCCTTGGGAAGAGCCCAACAGGCAACAGGAAGGCCGAGCCGATCCCGGCCGCCACGAGTACCGAAAGCATGAAGAGAATGGAACGGCGGTGCTGCTGCGCCCTTTCGGCCAGGCTCATGGCCCGTTCTCCACGCGCACCGGCATGCCTTCCTCCAACTCGTAGGCGCCGACGGTCACCACCATCTGGCCAGGGGCGAGCCCGGCCCCTTCCACCTGCGCCTCCTTGTCGGTCTCCGAGAGAACCCTGACCTCGCGGCGGACCGCCTTGCCGTTCTCGACGGTGAAGATGACGTGCCCCCCGCCCTGCGGCAAAACCGCCTCGTATGGAACGACGAGCCCTTTTATGCCGGCCGGATTTATCTTTCCCTCCACGTATTCACCGAGGATGAAAGCGCTGCCGCCGGGGAGGGAGGCGTATAGGTCAACGAGCCTCGTGGCTGGATTGACGGCCGGGGCAATGCTGGATACCGCTCCCTCGGCCGATTTCCCGGCCGCGTCTTCAACGGCTCGAATCTCGATGTGGCCTTTCATGCCGATGCGCCTGGCGGCCGCCGGCTCCACTCCCAGCCTCACGGCAAGCCGCTCGGGGTCGGCGATTTCGGCGAGCGGCGAGCCGGAAGGAACGATGGCGCCGGCCTGGGCTGGAAGCCTCACCACCACTCCGGCGGAGGGCGACGTGATCCACCTGGGCGCCAGCGGACCGCGCTCCTCCATGCTCTTCTGCCTCGCGAGCGCCGACTGGTAGTCGCGGTACGAGCTTGCGAGAGCGGCGTCATCGGCGAGACGGAGCTGGTTCTGCACCTTCACCTGTTCGTAAGCGCGCTCGGCTGCTTGCGCGTTCAGCCGCGCGTCGCTCAGCGCCAACAAGGCATCGGGCGCCCCTTCCACCTCGATGAGCCGGGCTCCCGCCTGGGCCGCCTCGCCCTCGGAGACCGCCACGGCCAAAATCTTGGCGTCGTAGGCAAGGCTGACGGCCTTGAGGGTTCCCGGCGCCGGCACCACCGTGCCGTAAGCGGTGACGGGCTCCGAGAGGACCGCCTCCTTTAAGGGGACGGCCCTGACCGTCGCCGTAGGCCCATGCTCCGATTCCTGGGCTGAATCCCCCGGATTCGCCCCCTTGCACGCGGCGAACGCGACGGCCATAAACAGGAGGATGAAAATCGTTGGAATCTTTTTCACGGCTTGTCCTTTCCGTCCGGCCCTTTAGCCCCGGTGCTATCCTCCTGCAGGTACTCCCCCGATGCGGTTTCAAGCGCCAGGCCCGTCTGGGCTACCTCCGTCTCAAGGGATATCTGCTGGAGCTCTGCCGAAAGAGCGGCGCTCTGCGCCTCCTGCCAGGAGGCCAGGTTCGATGCGCCACGCGCGAGGGCCTCGTCGTAAGCCTTCGCCGTCTCCCTCAGCGCCGGCACGGTCTCCCTGGCGCTTTGAAGCCTTTTCCCCGCCGAATCGAGCCGTGCTCGAAGCGAAGCCACCTGAGCCCTGGCATCGAAAAGCCGCGCCCCGTACTCGTCGTAGAGCTGGCGCCGAGTGGCTTTCTCCCAGGCGATGTTGCCCTGGTTCCTGTCGAAAAGCGGGATGTCGAGGGCAGCGATCAGCCCGTAGGTGATGACGTTGCTCGTGTCCCTGGCGTAGTTAGCGGCGAGGCCGATGGGGGGAAACTGCTCCCTGACCGCGAGCCTGTAGCGCCCATCCTGGCTCTCGTAGCCCTTTTTGAGCGCGAGGAGGTCGAGGCGGCGGCTCCCGATCCCCGAGGCAAGCTCGGCGGCTTCGGGAACTTGATTCCATTCCGGCAGGCTGGCGCCTTCTTTGAGAGGCACTTCCTCATCGGGAGGAAGACCCAACGCAGCGTTCAAGCCTTGCCGCGCATCTTCCGCCGTCTCGAGGAAGTAAAGCTCGTCCTGCCTCGCCGCATCACTGATAGCGCGGGCCTGCGCCACGGCCGCGCCGGAAACCTCCTGCCTCTTCTCGGCCTCTTCGAGCGCCACAAGCCAGCGCTTCAAGGCGGCGGCCCGCTTCGTGGCGAGCGGCGTGGCGCGGCGCACGGCGATCAGGCGGTAGCATTGCATCCGGGCCTCTTCGGCGACCTGCCATTCCTGCCAAGCCACGCCGAGGTCAACGGCGCGGGCCTCGCTTTTGGCGATCTTCCTCTTGAGGTGGCGGTTGAAGAGGGACATCAGCCCGCCCCACGAAAGCGTCGTCGTATAGGCCGAGATCGTCCCCTGGTTGGCCCCAGCGGTGGGAACATCCTGTTCATAGGAGAGCTGCGGGTTCGGCAACAGCCCCGCTTGAATCAGCTGCGCTTCGGCCAGGCCGCGCTGGTCCCGCGCCGCCCTGAGGCCCGGATTGGAGACCACCGCCACGACGGCCGCATCCTCCGGGGAGAGCCCCTCCTTGAGGTCTATCTTAACCGGCTTGAGGATGGGGTGGCTGATCTTGGAGGCTTCCTCCGTAATTGTCGGCCAGTCTGGCTTCGCCAGCGCGCTCGCTTCCGCCCTCTGGTCAATTGGAAGCGGGTGGTAGGCGGCGCAACCCGAGAGCAGCAACAGAAAGAGCACCTTAGCAACGCGTGTCATGGGCACTCCGAAACCGAGAGGGGGAAGGGGCGCGTTGCGCGCCCCCTTTGCTCTCGACTGAAAACGTTGAGACATGGGGCGTCACTCTACTTCGCCCCCTTCTTCATGGTTTCGCACTTCTTGACGGCCACGCCCTTCTCGTCGAACTTCATCTCGCGGAACTTTCCTTTTTCTTCGAGCTTGATCTCGTAGGTCACGGCCTGGCCATGAGTTTCCTTTTCGGCCTTGACGATTTTAGCTCCTGGGGCGCTCCCCGAAATGGCCTTGGTTACCGCCTCGGGCAGATCCTTGGCGTCTATCTTCTCCTCGCTTCCGGAGAGCGTTCCGTCCGCGGAGTACTTCTCTTCCTTGACGGCGCCGCCGTCCTTGAATTCGACTTCGTACCACACCTTGTCCTGCCAGCTCTTCTGCTCGTACTCCTTCACGGCGGCCTGCGGATGGGCCTTTTCAAATGCAGCGATCACCGGCTTCGGAACTTCCTCCTTCGTTAGCTTCTTGACGTTTTTCTTCTCGTGGGCGCATACAGCGACGCTGGCGAGAACGACAAAAGCAACCGCCGTTGCCAATGAAACCGCCTTCTTCAACATTCCGGCCTCCTCTCTAAAGATGGCCACTCCGAAACAGGTTATGGGAGCTTCGCCCGCCGAAGCCTCCATGCCTAAAATCGCCATGCTACTTCAAGCCCCCTCCTGCCTTGGCCGATGATTGGCAAAAGAACCATTTCTCCCCTCGCGTTCGAGTGGTGAATCCTGTATAAGGACTTGCTGATCAAGTAGCCAAGCGATGAACCGGCGAAAACGTCCGATGACCAGTGGGCGTTGTCATGCACTCTCGCCATGGCGGTGAGAGCCGCCAATCCGTACGCCAGAGGCGGTACCCAGCGCTTCTCCTTGTATTCCGTCGCGAATATCGTGGCGACGGCGAATGCCGACGACGCGTCGCCCGAAGGAAACGAAAGGTGGTGGTTGGAGAACGAAGGCCCGTTCCAAGTCCCGCTGTCCAGCGATTCGTTCGGCCTGTCGCGATGGGAGACGAATTTCAATAGCTGGGTTGCCGCTGCGGTCAGGACGAAGCTCTCGAAGCCCAGACGTCCCGTCTCCTGGGCCTTTTCGTTCTTGAAGCCGCGGCCGATAACGTAGTAAGCCGCCAAGAAGGGGACGCTTATGTACCCGTTTCCCAGCGGCTTCACGGCGCGCGCGGCGCTGTCGCTCCCGCCGCTTTTATGCTCCTGCGACCAATGTTGCAAATGCTCGTCGTAGTGGTAGAGGCCTAGAGCCGTGGCCGAGAAAAGCCCGAGGCCAAGCCACTGCCGCTCGCCCCATTTGGCGTGGTGCCGGGCCATCTCCACGGGATCGAGCAAGAAACCGCGCCAGTACTCTCCGTCCAGCTTCAGGATGCCCTTGCCTTTTTCGCTCGCCCCCGCTGGCGGGGTGCCAGCAATCGTCCCTGCCAGCGGTCCCTCCTGGGCGAAAAGCGGGGCTAGGGTTAGGGCACCGAAAAACAGCGCGGCCGCGACCACGATGATGGGCATTCCCTTCGCCTTCGCACCGTTTCTCATGCTTTCTCTCTCCCGCTCGCGCCCTTGGCTTGGCGCACCCAAGCCCGGAAGACATCCATAGTATAGTGAAGCCTCATGACAGTCATGTGACGGAAAGATGACGAAACGGTCAGGTTGGATTCGGGAAAAATAGGATGAACCGCGCTCCCTTGTTATTCTCGCTTTGGGCGCTTACGGAGCCCTGGTGAAGGTCCATGATTGACTTGACGATGGCGAGTCCGAGGCCGAGCCCTTGCGGATGCTCCTCGCGCGACTTGGCGGGGCGGTAGAAGCGGGTGAAAATGAGAGGGAGTTCATCCTCGGGAATTCCGGGGCCGGAATCCGAAATCTCGACCACCGCCCCGCCTTGCGCCTCCCTGGCCGAAATCGAGACCAGGCTTCCTCGCGGCGATAGGCGGAGCGCGTTCGAGAGGACATTCCCCAGCGCCCTCTTCAAGAGCAACGGGTCGGCGTAAACGCGCGCTTCGCCGCGCTGATCAAGAACAACGCCGCCCTCTTCGGCTACCGCCTCGTACAGGCCGCAGATCGCCGCCACCTCCTTTTCCGCGTCGAGCCAGCACTTGTCGGCCTTCGCCTGGGAGCTGTCGGCGCGGGCCAGGAAGAGAAGGTTGTCCATCATTCTGGAAAGCTTCGTCAGGTCTTCCAAGGCCGAGCCGAGCGCCCGGCGGTACTCCTCGGGCTCGCGCTGCTTCGACAGCGCCACCTCAAGCTCGCCGAGACAGTTGTTCAGGGGGGTCCTTAGGTCGTGGGCCAGGTCGGCGGAAAAGGCCGACAGCCTGACGAAAGACTCTTCCAGCCTCGCAAGCATGGCGTCGAACGAGGAGGCGAGCGCCAGAAGCTCTTTCGGCCACGTCTCGTTGGCCATTCTCTCGTGAAGCCTCTCCGCGGTTATTTCCCTGGCCTTTTTCTCCATTGAGACAAGCGGCTCAAGGCCTCGCCTGGCCGAAAAATACCCCAGAAACACCGCGACCACGAGGCCGGCTGCGAGCGAGAGCCCCATGTTCCTGCGGTAATCCTCGAGAAGCTCGTCCGAGTCGCTGATGTCAACCGCTACCTGAAGTCTCCGCCATGGCCCGCCTGCGCCGCCCTCCTGGGCGGCCGTCGAGCCTAGCAAGTAGCACTTTTCGCCCTCCGGCCGCCAAATCACCCCTCGCTGAAAGTCAGTGCCGCCGCTCGCCGGGCCAGGAAAAGGAGCGTCGAGAAAGATTGCGCTCATCCCCTGCGTCTCGATGATGACGTTTCCTGAAGACCCGAGCACCCTGCTGAAGAAACGGGCGTGAAGCCTGGCGCCGGTCTCCCATTGCACCTCTTCGCGCAGGGGCTCCATCTTGCCGGGCTGGTTTTGAAGGATCAGTTGAAGGACTGAGAGCTTGTCGGCTAGAAAACGCCTTCCCTGCTCCATGACGTTTCGCGACAGCATAAAGTAGAGAGAGCCCTCGGACAGGGCCAGAAGACAGAGGGCCGCGGCGGCGAACATAAAGGTCAGCCGCGCCGAGATCGAGTAGGACATCAAGAGCCGGCTCTTCATTCCTCTTCCGGTTCCCGCTCTTCGAGGATGTACCCTGCGCCCCTCACCGTGTGGATCAGCTTCCGCTCGAACGGGTCGTCGGCCTTCCGCCGCAACCGCCTGATGGCCGCCTCCACGACGTTCGCGTCAAAGTCGAAGTTCATGTCCCAGAGCTCCTCGATGATTTTCGCCCTGGTGACAACCTCGCCCGCGTGGCTCGCCATGAGCGCAAGAAGCGAAAACTCCTTTGGAGACAGGTCGAGCCGTTGCCCGGCGCGCCACGCCTTGCGCTTGGAGACATCAACCGCCAGGTCGCCAACCGAAATTCGCTGCGGCGCGGGCGTGGCCCCCCTTCGGAGGATTGACCTGATGCGGGCCAAAAGCTCGGAGAAGGCGAAGGGCTTGACCAGATAGTCATCTGCGCCCAGTTCGAGCCCCCTCACCCTGTCGACCACCTCGTCACGCGCGGTAAGAAAAATGGCCGGCACGTTGACGCCGTCCGTCCTAAGCTCACGCAGCAGCGACCATCCGTCGCGCTTTGGGAGCATCACGTCGAAAACAAAGCAGGAGTAGTCATTTGATAGAGCAAGCTCGAGGCCGCGTTCCCCGTCGCCGGCCACGTCAACCGCGAACCCGTTTTCCCGAAGACCCTTCTGGAGGTACGCCGCCGTCTTCGCCTCGTCCTCCACCACCAGCACCCTCATGCAAACAAGGTACACCTTTAAGCAGCGCGAATCCAGAGGAGCGATGGGAAACTTCGCCACTGTGACGCCAAAGCGCCAACGAGCGGGCCGTTGGCCAGGGATAGTAAAGGTGGAACGCAGACAGGGAAAGAATAATTAGCGGAGCGCCCGGCCTTGGCCGGCCGCAGAAACTAGCGGCACGACGGCTAGCGGCACAACGGGTGCGGCACAAAGGGTGTCGGCACAACGGGTCGGCACAACGGGTTGACGCGAAGGGGCGTGGGCGGGTAAACTTTGCACTCGTGCGGCCAGGGAATGCCCTGGAAAACAAAGCGGCAGGCAGCGGCCAGCCGCCTTAAAGCAACGCGCAACCAAACGCCAGCCGATAGTCACTCGTCACCGGTCACTAGGCGGCACGAAGGAGGCAACATGGCTAAGAAAGCGCCCGTTTACAAGAACTACATCGCCGGAGAGTGGGTCGCCTGCAAGTCGGGCAGGACGTTCGCGAACATCAATCCAGCCGACAACAACGACGTCGTCGGCCATTTCCAGGACAGCGGGCCACAGGACGTCAACGCCGCGGTCTCGGCGGCCAGGAAGGCTTATGAGAAGTGGCGGCTCGTCCCCGCGCCCAAGCGAGCCGAGTTGGTCCTCGAACTGGGCCTTTGGCTCAAGAAGAACAAGGAGAAGCTCGCCCGCGACGCCACCCGCGAAATGGGAAAGGTCCTCAAGGAGACCCGCGGCGACGTGCAGGAGGGCATTGACATGGCCCTCTTCTGCTTCGGCGAGGGGCGAAGAATGTACGGCATCACGACGCCGGCGGAGCTTCCCAACAAGTTTGCCATGACCGTTCGCGAGCCGCTGGGGGTTTGCGGCCTCATCACTCCGTGGAATTTCCCCATGGCGATTCCGACCTGGAAAATGATGCCTGCGCTCGTCTGCGGAAACACGGTCGTCATAAAGCCGGCAAGCCTGACGCCGCTAACCGTCACCAATCTCGTTAAGGGAGCAGAGGAAGTTGGCTTCCCCAAGGGCGTCGTGAACATGGTGACTGGAGGCGGCCGCAACGTTGGCACGCCGATGTGCGAGCACCCGGACGTCGCGCTAATTTCCTTCACCGGTTCGACCGGCGTGGGGCGCCAGATCAACACCTCCTGCGCCAAGGACTTCAAGCGCGTCGGCCTGGAGATGGGCGGCAAGAACGCGGTCATCGTGATGGACGACGCCGACCTCGAGCTGGCCCTCGAAGGCGTCCTCTGGGGCGCCTTTGGAACGACCGGCCAGCGCTGCACGGCCACGAGCCGCTGCCTCGTCCACAGGAAGGTTTACG
>JBBINO010000032.1:0-28581 GCA_037443845.1 Acidobacteriota bacterium | reverse complement strand
CTGGCTTTGCCAGCGGAGGGGGCCGCGAAGCGCGACAGAGCATTCCGCCGGGCTTTGCCTGCGGAACGCGGGAGAAAAGCCATGGCCCTCCCTCTTCATTAATAACTTCTTTTCTTTCGGCGTGGCACGATTATGGTTGAATGGACGATATTTCAATCGCGGACTTTGGGTCAAATGAGACGCTGGCCCTATCTCGCGATTTCGGCGTCGGTTGTCATTCTCGATCAGGCGACGAAGGCCCTGGTCGTCTCCACGGTACCGAATGGAGGATCGAAGCCGCTTTTTTCATGGTTCGCCATCGTCCACTGGCTGAACACGGGAGGGTTGTGGGGCAGCTTCCAGGATCTCTCTCCGGTTCCCAGAATGGCCATTTTCTTTGCTCTGCCCATCCTGGGGCTCGGCCTGCTCGCGTACCTTTTCATGAAGGCGAAGGGGCCGCTGGAACTCGTCCTGATCAGCGCGATACTCGGGGGAGCGCTCGGCAACCTGGCCGATAGAGTAAGGCTTGGGGCGGTGGTGGACTTTCTTTATTTCCATCTTCCTTCTGGAAAATGGGGCTGGCCGGCGTTCAACGTGGCCGATGCCTGCCTCTCCACCGGAATCATCCTGCTTGTCGCTCTTGGCCTCTTTTCAAAAGAGGACGGGAAGGAAAAAAATGCACCCAATCCTGTTTAGCGTCTTCGGTTTCCCCATAGGAACTTACGGCGTGATTTTGGCCTTTGGCGCCATGATGGCCTTGTGGCTCGCGCGCATTCTCTCGCCTCGGGCCGGGCTCGACGCCGAGAAGCTGACGGACCTCTTCATCTATGCGCTGCTGGCTTCCTTCGTCGGGGCCAAGATCGCCCTGGTCCTCGGCGATTTCGGCGAGTTCGCGGACCACCCGGTACGGTTCATGATAGAGAACCTGCGCTCCTTTGGGGCCTTTTACGGCGGCTTCATCGGCGGCGTGGCGGTCGGAGTTTGGTATATCAGAAGGGCCAAGATACCGTTTTGGAGCGCGGCCGACGTCGCCGGTGTCGCGCTGCCCCTGGCCCAGGCGATCGGCCGCTGGGGGTGCTTCTTCGCAGGCTGCTGTTACGGGAAGCCGACGACGCTCCCATGGGGCCTCGTCTTCCCCGCCGTGGACATCTGCGCCAACGGTACGCGCGTCCATCCCTGGCCGGTCTATGAAAGCCTGGCCGATTTCGCCATCTTCGGCTTCCTCTTCTGGCTCTTTCACAAGCGCCGCTCGTTTCCAGGCAAGATATTCCTCTCTTACGTCCTGTTGTACGCCACGGCGCGCGGGATTCTCGAATTCTGGCGAGGCGACGCCGTCAGGGGGCTTTATTTCGGCGGCCGAGTCTCCCTCTCTCAGATAGTCGCCGTATTTGCCATCGCCGCGGCCCTTGCGGCGTGGGCTTTTTTGAAGCGCAAAGCCGGCAAGCAAGCAAATGGATGAGCGGATCGTCGTCCTCTTTTCCGAGCCTGGCCGAAGGCTCGACGCCGCTCTGGCGCGCGAACTTGCAGGCAGGGGAATAACGCGGTCGCGCATAAGCCGGCTTCTGGACGAAGGCAGGATAACGCTGGACGGGCGCAAGGCGCGCGCTTCGGAGCAGGTAGCCATGGGCCAGGAGGCGGTCGTGATGGTGCCTCCAGAGCCTCCCGCATTGCCGCTTCCGTCGGCGATCCCGCTGAAAGTATTATACGAGGACGAACATTGCGCCGTCATTGACAAGCCCGCCGGCATGGTCACCCACCCGGCTAAGGGCCATTGGGAGGACACGGTGGTCAACGCGCTCTTGGGCGCGAGGCTTCCCCTGTCCCCTGGATACGAGGCTGGGCGGCCCGGGATAATCCACAGGCTTGACAAGGAGACCTCAGGCCTTCTCCTGATTGCCAAGAGCGAACAGGCGCAGGCCTTTCTTTCCAGCCAGTTCGCATCGAGGAGCGTCAAGAAGATTTACACGGTGCTGGTTTGGGGCCACTTCGATGACGATTTCATCCCGGTGGACGCCCCCATAGGCAGGGATTCGCACAACAGAAAAAAAATGGCCGTCAAGCCGGGGGGACGGCCGTCGCGAACCGACGTCAAGGTGATGGAGAGGCTTCCCTTCGCCACCCTCGTCGAGGCGCGGCTCTTGACCGGAAGAACGCATCAGATCAGGGTTCACCTCGCGCATCTTCACCACCCGGTGGTGGGGGACGTTCTCTACGGCGGCAGAATCGAGAGGGGCATCCCCACCGCCAGGCTGCGGCAGGTGGTGGCATCCCTCGGCAGGTTCCTGTTGCACGCCGGGCGGCTTGAATTTCAGAGCCCTTCGGGTAAAATGGTGGCAGTGGAGTCGCCCTTGCCCGATGAGTTTGTAGCCGTTCTTGAGGCGTTCCGCCATGGATAAGAACTTCGCGCTTTATGGCTGCGGAAAGGCCGGAATATCGGTCGCCCTGGCTCTCAAGGGCGCCGGGTGGGCCGTCGCCGGCTGCGGCTCCAGAAGCGCGGCCTCCGCCGAGGCGGGGGCGCAGTGGCTCGCCTGCCCGGTGCTCAAGGTCCCGGAGGAGATTCCCGCCGGCGTTCCCCTTATGATCGGGGTGCCAGAGCAGGCGCTCGCCGAGGTTGACCGCGAAATCGCCTCGCGCGACGAGACGATACAAGGCCGCGTCATATTCCACCTGAGCGGGGCGGTGCCGTCTCGTTTCCTGACGCGCTGCCGCCTGAAAGGGGCGAGCGTCGGCTCGCTGCATCCTTTGATGATCCTTCCCGATCCGCTGGCCGGCGCGCTGGCGCTGCGCTCGGCGACTTTCGCGATCGAAGGGCGGACGGAGGCACTGTCCGTCATCCGCTCGATGGCGCTTGCCATATCGGGGAAGTGCATCGCCCTTTCCCCGCACAGCAAGGTGCTCTACCACGCCGCTGCGGTTACGGCCGCAAACCACCTGGTCGCGCTCTTGTGGGAGAGCCAGACGCTCTTGGCGAGGGCCGGCGTAAGGCCCGAAGAGGCGCTGCCGGCTTTCCAGGCGCTCGTCGAGGGAACGGTCAAGAACGTCTATTCGTCGGGCCCGGTTGCCTCGCTGACCGGCCCGGTGGAGCGGGGGGACGCCGCCATGGTGAAGAACCACCTGTCCGCCCTCAAGAGATGGCCCGAAAGCAGGGAGCGGTACAGGGTGATGGCCTTGGCCGCCTTGTCTTTGGCCCGCCGCCGTCACCCGGAACGCTATATGGATTACGACGCCCTTGAAAAGCTTCTCTCTTAGTGCGACTATAGCGCTTCGTGACGGCCCTGGAGGGGCGGATGGCATTTTTTAACTACGCGACGATGCAGATGGCCGCCAAGGTCGTATATTACGGCCCGGGATTGTGCGGCAAGACGACGAACCTCCAGTACATCTACAACAAGACCGCGCCGCGCTCCAGGGGAGAGATGGTCTCTCTGGAGACGGAGTCCGACCGCACCTTGTTTTTCGACCTCCTGCCCTTGGAAGTAGGCGTCATCGCCGGATTCAGGACGCGATTCCAGCTCTACACCGTCCCGGGGCAGGTTTTTTACGGCGAGACCCGGCGGATGGTGCTCAAGGGGGTTGACGGCGTCGTTTTCGTGGCGGACAGCCAGATACCGGTGCTGGACGCAAACCTGGAAAGCCTTCGGGACCTGGAACACAACCTGTCGGAGATGGGGCTTTCCCTCGACCAGATTCCGATCGTCATGCAATACAACAAACGCGACCTGCCGAGCGTGCTTCCAGTTGACGTGATGCAGAAGGCGCTAAACCCGAAGGGCTGGCCGTACGTCGAGGCCTCGGCCATCAAGGGCGCGGGCGTCTTCGACACGCTGAAAGGGATATCGAGGCTGACCCTTGCGCAGCTGACATCGAAGCTCATTCGCCCGTCCGAGTCCGGGGTCAAGGTCGTGGACGCGGGCGAGGCGAACATTCCGGAGGAAGAGCCGCAGCCGCTTCAAACGAAACCGGTCGAGCCGGCCACGCCCCAGGCACCAGTCCCCGAAATCGAATTCGCGACCCAGAAGACCGAGCAGAGCGATCAAGAGCTTGCCCAAACCGCGCCGAAGGTCAGGACGGTGGCCACGGCGTCGGGGCGCGTGGCCACTGAGCTTGACAGGATCAGAGAAAGCCTTTTGGGCCCGATCCTCGCGCCTCCAAGGCCGAAGGTGAAAGACCTCGGGCCCGCGCTCGAGGATCTCAAGCGGATAGGCGCCTCCCTCCTTCCGGAAGCCCAGCAGGCAGAGGTTTTGTTGTCGGAAAACATCGTAAGGGAGCTTGCGTCGCTCGAAATTAGAGTGAGAGCGAGGACGGCGAAGGGTTATAGCGGCGAAGCCAACTTGAAAATCGAGCAGTCTCGCCTGACGAGAACCGGCGAAGGATGGGTCCTGAGACTTGTCATCGCTCCTAAAAAATCTTGAAACGCTTCTTCCCCTTCGCGCCCTCTTCCAGGGCGATGATCCTCTCCGATAACCCCTGAATGGCGTTGTGGAGTTTCTGATTTTCCTGCACCAGCGTCTCGAAAACCTCCAAAAGAAGGTCTATATCCTTGCGCAGAAGGACCGGATCCTTGTCTGAAACTAAAGCGGCCTTCACGTCACGCAATGATCGCCCCTGCTCGTGAACCAGCGTATGGATGTACTTTAATTTTTCGGCGTCCTGCGGCCTGAAGCGCCGATGACCTCCGGCTGTCTTGAGGACTTGCAGGTAGCCGCCGAACTCCTTTTCGTAGAACCGAATCGTGCTTGAAGGTATCCCAAGCTGATCCGCAACGTCGCCGATGCTCAAAGTTTGCTCTGTTTTTTTAGCCTGTTCAGCCATGGCAACCTCACTCTAGCTTTCACTCAAAGTATATGATAAAACTAAGTTTGTGAAACTTCAACTCCCTCCGGCGGCCTTCTCGCCGTCTCAAAGGCGCTTTGCCACGCCGCCAGAATCGCAAGGCTCAGCCCGAACCGTCCGCCAGGGATTGCAGAGCGGCCGCCCCCTTTGTCCTTCATCGGATGCGCCGCTAAAAATCGAAAGCAATTTTTTCGAGCCGGCACTTCCTCCATGCCCTTAGCGCAACTATCGCCCGCTCTTCAGGCGAATCTTACAGCCCATTTTGGGGGGAGTGCCGTATGGGCGCGCCCAGAAGGCCGCGCCACCCTGGCCAGAGTGGCATTGGACCAAGCTGAGGGCTGAAGTGGAGCCGGATCTGTCTCGCCAAAACGCCAAATTGGCCCGGTCCACGGCTGGCTAGAAACGATTGATCAAGAGTAGTACCGTATGAGCGCGTCTATGTATGCCTCGGCGACTGCTTGCCGGTAGTTCGGGTCCCTGAGAAGCGCGGCGTCCTGCTTGTTGGCTATGTTGCAGACTTCCAGTAGCACGCTGCAAGGCGTTTCCGAATCCCTCAGAACCGCTGGAACCCAAGGCCTGCGGCCTCTTACGACATGGTCCCTGGTAGGATTGTAAGGGTGGAGAAGCAACCCCTTGCTGGCGAATGCCTCCTCCATCTTTCTCGCGAACTGGCGCGAGAGGCCTTCGCTTCTTATCAGCTGCTTCTCCGACAAGGCGTAGACCGGTTTCGCCTTGTACTCGGTGTAACGCGCGTACGCGCTTCCAGCCTGGCTCCACTTGGTCGAGCGGTAGGGCGTGCCCGGTATGTAGAACATCGAGCCGCGCAACGACGGATGCAGCGAATCGGCATGGACGGAGGTGAAGACGATCCGCCCCGGATCGAGTCCCTCTTTGACGAGCCGTTCAAAATACTGGTTGGCGAGGTACCAGCGCAGGTTCACCTCTACCTTCGTCTCGTTCGTTGACTCCTGGTGAAACCAGGGATGCGTCAGAATCACGGCTCCCGTGTTTGGAGTGAGGCCCGCTTTGTCTTGTGGCTTTAGGCCTAGGCCGGGATCGAGAAGCGTCAGGAGAACCCTGGCTTTGGTTCGCCTTTCGAGCCCCTCGTGGATCCGGCATACGATGTCGTATACGTACGAGTCCTCCCAGACGCCGTTTTTGACCGCCCCGCGGTCGAGCCCGCCGTGGCCGGCGTCGAGGATCACCACCACGCCGTCGAGCGCCTCGCTTCTTATGGGGTTGCTCACTGCGTTGGTCTCATCCTGGTTCACGAGCCACGCCTTGTAGCGCGGATCATCCTGCGGAAGGTACTGCGGCAGGAGGTTGTCGAGGGGAATTTTCACCGCAAATCCGACCGGAATCGCCGTCACGTCTTTGATGCCGGAGCGTTTTGCAATCTGCATCGCGAGAGCGTTCACGTCAGAGGCGTCAACGTTGCCAGTGAAACGCACCACCACGGCCGAGTAGAGCGCCTCCTTGGCCTGAAGCTTGTAAGCGGCGTACCGGCCCTCGCTATCCTGGCCGTAGGAAAGCAGCGCGCGTGCCGCGCCTGGCTGGGCTTGTTCTTCCGTGGCTGGAGCCTGGGGCGGCGGAACGGCCGGCGGGGGCGGAGGCGTTGCTGGCGGCTCTTCGGTCGCTGGCGTTGGCTGAGGCGCCCGTTCCTCTTCAGCGCCTTGCCCGAAACCGCGGAACTGCTCTCCAAGAAGCCCGTATGGAATGAAAATGTGTTCACCCCGGCGGAAATGCTTCACCCTTTTATTGGCTTCCCTCAGGTTCGGGCCGCTCTTTGGGTCACGCGCGAACCAGCGCGCCAGGTCGCTCCACGAGCCCCTTTCCCAACGATGCTCCCACCCGTTCTTGGTTCGCCTGTCCTTGGGGAAGAGCGCGCCGATGACTTCGTCCGCGTAAGGACGGCTTAGAAGGTCGAAGGGGATGCGCGCCTCTAGAAGCCGCCTCCCTTTGCGCCTGGGGTTGGCCTTAGCGATGGGTTCCGCGTTGCCGGCGTCTCCTGTATATCTGATGGCCACGGCGCGGAGTCCGCCCTTTTTGAGCACTGGGACGCGCAGGTAGATGTCCCCTTCTACGACGGCCCTTCGCCCCTGCCTGGTCGCTACCGAAACCGTTTTTGAGGAGGAGCTTCTGGCTTGCGTGCCAAGGGCGACGGCTAAGAAGAAGGCCGCCGCGGCAAGTATGAGGCCCCCTGTTCTCTTCATGAGGGGTGCCTTTCAAAGACGCCGAGGCGCTCTTCGAGAAACTTCGCCGTTTGCAGCAGAAGGGGCTCGCCGAGCGTTCTTCCCGATAGTTGGGCCCCTACCGGCAGGCCGCCACTCGCAAAACCGCACGGCAGCGAAAGGCTCGGGAGACCAGCAAGATTGGGCGGAATCGTGAAAACGTCGCAGAGGTACATCCGCATCGGGTCGCCGCTTCGCTCTCCGAGAGGAAATGCTGGCCCGGGAGTGGCCGGTCCCAGCAGAAGGTCAACCTCCTTGAAGGCTTTTTCAAAATCACCGGCGATGGCCCGCCTCACCGAGACCGCCTTGTTGTAGAAATCGTCTCGGTACCCCGCCGACAGAACGAAGGTTCCCGCCAGGATGCGGCGCTTCACCTCTTCACCGAAGCCAAGGCTCCTCGACGCCTCGGCCCGCTCCGCGCCTTGAAGCCTGCCCGGGCTCAAACCATAGCGCACCCCGTCGTAACGGGCGAGATTGGCGGAGCATTCGGCCGGGGCGATCACGTAGTAAGCCGCAAGAGCGTAGGAGGCGTGCGGCAGCGAAACCTCGCGCACGCTCGCGCCACCATCTTCCAAAAGAGCCGCGGCCCGAAGGACGCCTTCGCGGACCGCCGGGTCAGGGCCGTCCCCGGCTTGCTCCCGTAAAAGCCCAACCCGCAGCTTTTTCGCCTCTAACGGCGCCAGTTTTTCTTTTTCCGGAGGAAGCTTCAGGCAGGTGGAGTCCTTTGGATCCTCTCCGCTGATCGCGGAGAAAAGGAGCGCGCAGTCGTCCACGTTTCTTGCGATCGGCCCCACCTGGTCGAGGGAGGAGGCGAAAGCGACGAGGCCGTACCGGCTGACCCTTCCATAGGTGGGGCGCAAACCGACCAGGCCGCAAAAGGCCGCTGGCTGCTTGACGGAGCCACCGGTGTCGGACCCCAAGGCGAGCGGCGCCATCCCGGCCGAAACGGCCGCCGCGGAACCGCTGCTGCTTCCTCCGGGAACCATTCTTACGTTCCATGGATTGAGGGCGGGGCCGAAAGCCGACGTTTCCCCCGAGGAACCCATCGCGAACTCGTCCATGTTGGCCTTGCCGACGACGAGCGCTCCGGCGGCTTCCAGCCTTTCGACAACCGTTGCGTCGTAAGGGGCCAGCCAGTCCGCCAGCATCCGGCTTCCGCAGGTTGTTCTCAGGCCCTTCGTGCAGATGTTGTCCTTAACGACGACGGGCACTCCGGCAAGCGGAGGGAGGGGTTGCCCTTTCGCCCCGCGCTCGTCGAGCGCCCTTGCCGCGGCAATGGCGCGCTCCTCGGTTACCGTTAGAATGGCATTCAGGCGCGGGTTGAGAAGGTTGATCCTGTCGAGAAAAAAACGGGCGCACTCCGCGCAGGAAACCTCGCCCCTGGCTATTGCGCCACGGATGGCCGACGCGGTTGACCACTCGGAGAGGGTCACCGCCGGCCGCCCTTCACGAACTTGGGCACGCGGAAGAATCCGGAGGCCGAATCGGGCGAGGCGAGGAGCGCCGCATCCGCCTCCAACCCAGGTTCCGCCTCGTCGGGGCGAAGCGCGGAAGCACCGGCGCCGCTCTCGGCCTCGGCTTCAACTCCAAGGGCCTTCAATCTGCTGACGTACTCCAAAATCGAATCCAGCTGCGGAAGAAGCCTCTCCTGCTCCTCTTTGGAAATCGGGAGCTTCGCCAACCTTGAGAGCGCTTCGAATCTTTCCGGCCCGAGCAACTTCTCGCCCATCGGGTATAGTATAAAATGGCGAGGCGGCGCATGGAAGCCCCGCACTCGAACCGGCGATGACGAAGGCCCTTGAAGATATTCGCGAACGAATGCTCCTCTTTCACGAGAGGGACAGGTTCCTCCGCGTCGTGCGCTCGTTCTTCCACGGGCGAGGTTTCCTTGAAGTTGACGCCCCGGTCCTGGTGGCCAGCGCTGGGATGGAGCCTCACCTCGATCCGTTCAAGGCCGTGGGGAGCGCGACCGGGCTGGAGGCTTTCCTCCCCACTTCGCCGGAGTTTTATTTGAAGCGGCTGCTGGCCGCCGGTTCAGGGCCCTGCTTTTCGCTGGCGCCCTCCTTCAGGGACGAGGCTTCCGGCAGCGGCCACAGCCCCGAGTTTCTCATGCTCGAATGGTACAGGCCGCGCGAGACCCTTTCCGCGATACTAAAGGACGCCGAAGCCTTGCTAAAGAAGGTGGCCGTGGCGTTTTCGCCCGGAGGCGTGGTGAAGCGCGAAGGCCTGGAATGCGATTTGCGCGCCAAGGTAGCCAAGCTGGAGCTAGGCGATGCCTTCGAGCGCTTCGTTGGCGTGGACTGGCGGGCACTTCGCACCGCCCGGCAGTGGCGAGAGGCCGCAAAACTCCACGGCTCCGGAGAGACCGAAGGCTGGTCCGAGAATGACTGCTTCAGCTACCTGATGCTCACCCGGGTGGAGCCGGGGCTGGCCCGGCTAGGGCGTCCGGCCGCGCTCTTTGGCTACCCGCCGTTTCAAGCGGCGCTAGCGGCCGAAAGGGAAGGCGAGCCAGGGGTGATAGACCGCTTCGAGCTTTTCGCGGCTGGCGTGGAACTGGCCAACGCATATCAAGAGCTTTGCGACGGAGCCGAACAGCGCCGCCGGTACGAACAATTTCAAGCGGAGAGGAGCGCCATGGGCAAGGCCCCCCACCCCAGGGACGATGAGTTTTTCGCGGCGGTGGATTCGCTTCCGCCGAGCGCCGGAATAGCCCTCGGCGCCGACAGGCTTCTCTCTCTCTTGCTGCGAAGGCCGCTTGGCGACGTCCGCCACCACTCGCTCGGCGCTTGCCCCTGAAATCGGCGAAAGCCCGTCAGCCGCGCGCCGCCGCCAGGCGGCAGCCCAGGGCGATGGAGAAGAACTTCGACTCTTCCGTGTCGGCGCGGCTGGTGAGTACGCACGGCGCGGCCGCCCCGGCGACCACGGCGGCGAGCTTCGCGCCGGCGAGAAGCGTGGCCGTCTTGTAGAAGACGTTGCCCGTCTCGATGTTCGGAAAGATAAGCACGTCGGCGTCTCCGGCGGCGGCGCTCTTGAGCCCTTTTATGGCGCAAGCCTCCGGGCTGATGGCCACGTCCATCGCCAAAGGCCCGTCCACGAGCGCGCCTTTTATCTGGCCCCGGTCGGCCATCTTGGCGATGGCCGCGGCGTCGAGCGTGGCAGGCATCTTGTCGGAGACCTTTTCGCTGGCGGCCAGCAGGGCCACCTTTGGAGTCTCGATGCCGAAGCTTTTGGCCGCGGCGATGCAGTATTCGGCCATCTTCACCTTCGCGGGCAGGTCCGGCGCGGGCAGCACCGCCACGTCGCTCACGAACAATAGCTTTCCGTGGCTCGCTTGATAGGCGGGTATTTCCAGCACGGTGATGTGGCTAAGGACGTTTCCTTTTGGAAGAAGCCCGCTCTCCTTGTCCAGGATGAGCCTCATGTAGGCGTCGCTGGAAATGAGCCCCTTCATGAGAACTTGCGCCTCGCCCTCGCGGACCATGTCTCTGGCGATCTTCCCCGCGGCCTTCTCGTCCTTCTCGTCAACTATATTGAAGAGCTTCTTGTCTATTCCGAATTTGGAGCAGAGGTCCGCTATTCTCCCGCCGTCGCCGGCGAGCGTGATCGAAGCGATCCTTTCCGTCGCCGCCTTCGCGGCGGCCTGGATCGTGTGCTCATCGTGGCCGGCCGCGACGGCGACGCGCATCGGGGCCGCGCCTTTCAGCGTCTCAACCATCCCGGCCAGCGTTCTTATCGGTTGCATCAGCCCCTCTCCTTGAAAGCATACTCTCTGACTTTTTCCTTCCCCGAGAGGACGCGCAAAGCCCCCTTCACCAGCGCCCCCATCTCGTTCTCGCCGGGGTAGACCGTGAGGCCGCAGGGCATCGCCGAAGTGTAACCTTTTATCTTTTCGACCAGAGCACTGGAGCGCGCCATTCCGCCGGTGAGCAGGATCTGGTCCACCTTCTCGCCATCGAAGGCGGGGACGAGCGAAGCGATCCATTTGGCAATCTGGTATGCCATGGCGTCGAAAACCGTGGTCGGCCACTCGTCACCCGAGGCCATGCGCCGCTCCACCTCGCGCAGATCGGAGGTTCCGAGCAGGTCAACGAGGCCCCCGGCCCCCTTGTTGAGCTTCTTCAACTCGGCCAGGGTGTACTTGCCGGAGAAGCACAGCGCCATCAGGGCGCCAACGGGAAGCGAGCCGGAGCGCTCGGGAGTGAAGGGGCCCTCGCCGTCGAGGCCGTTGTTGACATCGGTGTAGCGGCCCTTGTGATGGGCGCCGATGGTGATTCCGCCGCCCATGTGGCAGACGATCACGTTCACCTTCTCGTAGAAGGTTTCGTTCTCCTCGGCGTAGCGGCGCGCAGTGGCGATCTGGTTGAGGGCGTGGCTGATGATCTTCCTCTTGATCTCCTTGAGGCCGGTGATCTTGACCCTTTCCGGCGCTTCATCAACGACGACGGGGTCAACGATGAAGGCCGGCTTCCCTGCGGCGTTCCCGAGCTCGTAGGCTATGACGCCGCCGAGGTTGGAGGCGTGGTCGCCGCCGTAGCCGGCGAGCAGGTCTCCGGCCATCTCTTTCCCAACGGCGTAAGTGCCGTGGGGAATCGGCTTGAGAAGGCCGCCGCGTCCGGAAATGGCGTCGAGGTCCGCGATGCCGAATCCAGCTGTCCGAAGCGCCTTCTCCACCTCGTCCTTGCGGAAGGCGAGCTGCTCGGTGATCTTCTTGCCTGCATAGGGGGCAAGATCTTTCATCGAGTGCTGGATTTCGGTCGAGCAGGCCTCCTGCGTCCCCTCGTAGATGGCGATCTTCGTCGAGGTCGAGCCCGGGTTGACGGCGAGCACCCTGTAACGCTTGAAGAATGTGTCCTTGGGCGTCCGCGTCCATCGGCCGAAGCGGTGGGTCCTCAAGACGGAGGCCTTCACGGCAAGGCGGATGTCCTCCGGCGTGCAGTCCATGGCCAGGTCCACGCCCCTGAAGCCGAGGCCGAAGAGGACCGGAAACTTCTTGGCCTTCGGGAACCGGACGGAGTAGAGGTGGTAGAGAAGGTTCCCCGATTCGAGGTTGGGGGCGATGATGACGTTGGTGCCGCCGTCCCATTCGTCGGTGGCGCCCTGGCCATAGAGCTGGGCGGAGCGCCGCGAGAGGGCGACGTTCATCTTCACTTCGCCGGTGATCTCGATCGTTGCGTAGCGCGCGTTCATCTTGATGCGCTCGGCCAGCAGGCCAGGGACGATCTCCATCGCCTTTCGGATCCTCTCGGGAGAGGGGCCCTCGTCCGACCCGCGGTTCGAATAGGAAATGATCGCCCCGTGGATTTCCGGCAGCACCTCGGCGGGAATCAAGTCCCTCGCGACCGCGCAAGTGCCGACGGCCACATGGGCGAGCACCTCGGGCGTCATCGTGGCGTTGACCCCGACGTCGCCGAAGACGACTATGTTGTGGGGGAAGTAGCCCTCTGGATGGTCGTCCGAGAGGACAAAGACGCCCGTCTCCACCACGACAGGCCGGTTGGACAGAAGCTCCGTCATTGGGCGGAAGAACGCTTTCGCCTCGTGCCTGGCTCCGCCGACGACCATGTCCGCGTGGCCGAGCCTCACGGCGTAGATGCCGAACCGGCCCGGCTCCGAGGCGAGCTTCCTGGCGGCTTCGGCGTCGCGCGCCGCCCCGTGGCAGCCGCCCGTCGCCAAGCATTCGCCCGAGAACTCGTCGACGAGCGCATTCTTCTCGGAGATGTCCACGAAGGCGCTTTCCGAGAAGGCGAACTCCAGCCGGTTGGGGTCGAGGTGGCCAAGCGACTTCGCGGCCAGCTCCCGGACCTCATCCTCGCGAGCCAGAAAAACCGGCCTCACGAACCTGGTCAAGTAGCAGGCAGCTTCAACTACCCGTGGGTCCTGGGCCTCGGTGAAGATGACTGTCGGCCGGTCCTTCGCCAGGGCCAGTATCTGTCTGTCAAAAGAGCCTTCAATGTCGTACATGCCCTCCCCGATGGCAACGGATTAAAGCCCGCCAACAAGGCGGCGCTTCAGGGAAAGCATTATACAGCCTTCCGGCCCGGCTGGGTAAGAGGAAGTTGTCAGAACCCGGCCCGAGTGGTATAAATGGCGCTGTCGGGAAACGTGGTGCCAGGTTTTCTCGGGATGAAGGGAGGGGTCATGAAGGCACGGAGAGTCCTTCTGCCGTTCTTGATGCTGGCGTTGCTCGGCTGTTCCGGCCAAAGCGAAAAAGAGGCTCAGCCGCAACCGCCGCCCAAGACGGAAGCGCAGGCGCCGGCCTCGCTTTCGGCCGACGCCTACAGCTTTAGCGCGAGCCTGGTCTCGGCGCCTCCGGTTCTGCGTCCCGGCGAAACCGGAAAGGTCCAGATCGCCTTGAAGAATACCAGCAGTGCTGCTTGGCCAGCCGCTTCTCTGGCCGCGACGACGAAACCGCTATGCGCGGCTTACCACGTTTTCAGCTCGACGGGTGAGCTTCTCACTTGGGATGGCAACCGGACCCCGATCACGTCCGACGTCGCCCCGGGTGGCGAAGTGGCGCTGGCGCTGAGCGTGCAAGCGCCGTCGATCCCGGGGAGGTACATCATACGGCCTGATCTGGTTGAGGAGAATGTCGCCTGGTTCAGCCGGCAGAACAAGTCGCTTCAACTCCTCTCGATAGACCTTCACGTGCAGGCTGCCCCCTAACAGGCCGTCGGTAGTCCCTTGCGGGCCGCTGCCATGCCTGACCGGGCCGGAACCGTTGACGGGATGCCCCTGGATGCCCTGGGCCGAGAGAGGCCCGGCGCGCCCGGCCCAAGAGACCGACACCCCAAATGGCTTTATGAAGCGGCCGCGCCCGCCTTGCTGGCGGTTCTGACGCTCCTCTTTGCCGCGGGGGTGATCAGGGACTTCTCGGGACCGCTTCTGGGCCCCGGCGACGTCAATATCTGGGGATACCAGGGATATTACTTCTCGCGGAACATTCACTTCTGGCCGCTGCCCCACCTCGACCTCGTGAACGACCAGCTACTCTATCCCTACCGCATGGACAACGTTTTCCAGACGTGGGGGTTCGAACGTGAGTACTTCTGGGCCGCGCTCGACGCGCTTTTCGGGCCAGGCCCGTGGCTCCAGATCTACTACGCGCTCTCCGTCCTCATCACCGCCGTCGGGAGCTACCTGATCCTGTCAAGGCAGCATTCTCGGACCGTTGCGGCGGCAGTCGGGCTGGCGGTGACTTTCGGCAATTACTACGCCATCGCAAGCTACCCCTACCACCAGACCCTCTCCTGCCTTCACTGGGTGATCCTTAACCTCTTCACCGATTACCTCCTGCTCCGGCGGCTCTGGGAGCGCCGTCCCCTTTCCGCACGCCTCCTCTTGTTCAAGGGGCTTTTGCTGGTGCTAATTTTTGGCAACGGGCTCGCCTACATCGACGGCTTGGCCCTCACCTCGTTTCTCTTCTGCTGCGCGACCGCCGCCGCCATCCTGGCCGGCAGAAAGGAACTGGGGCCCGTCCCCCTCAGGCGCGCGTGGTCCAGCCTCGTCGATTCGGCACGCACGCACCCCGGACAATGCCTGGCGCTCTCTCTTCTCACGGCTGCGGCCTTCGTTCTGCTGGTCCCCCTCTCCCTGCAAATTCTTCTGCACGTGAGGCGATTCGATTTCTCTCACGTTCCTGCGGGAACATACTGGGTGACTCCCTTGCGGCTGCTCCTTCCCATACTGCCGCACTTCAACCCGGAGACCTACGGCCGCCTCTTCAACGATATGCCGGACAAAATATTTTGCGGTACGCCGGGGGTTTCATTCGTCCTCCTGGGACTCATGGGGTTGATCTTCGGCCGCCGGCTCTTCCCCGTCAGCCTTCCTTTTCTGGCGCTCCTGCTGCTCTGCGTCTTTTTCATCCCACCCTGGCACACCGCGTTGGCCGTTTTTCCGTGGTTCGGGCTCATCAGGGTCGGGGGGCGATTTACGCCGATCTACCCGGTTCTTTGCTGCATCTTGGGGCTGACCCTCCCACCCGGTAGCCTGAAGCGTCTCCCCGCCCGAGCGCTCGTGCTTCTCCTGGGCTGCCTGTTCCTTGCAGAGGGCGGCATCGCCTACCAGATCCTTCTAAGACACCAGCCGCCCCCATTTTTCCCCGACCGGAGCTTCGACAGATTCATGGCGTCGGTAAAAGGAGCCCCCGGCGAAGCTGTCTTTCAGTGGCCGTTCTGCGTCGCCGGAGGAGGCGGGGACGCGAACTGGATTTTCTACTACGACCGGCTCTACGGGACATTCGCCCTCCAGCAATTCCATCACAAGAAGGAGCTCGGGGTCTATTTCGCAAGACTGCATCCCTCGCAGGTCGCCCCGCTGTGGCGGGCGGGATGGCACAGGATGTTCACGCCAGATTCTCCAAACATCGAGAGAGCGGCAAGGCAGCGGGCGGACTTCGACCTGGAAGAATGGTCCTTCTTGACTTCCTTCCTGGCCGCCAACGATTTCTGTGGCATCATCTTATATACGGATCTTCTGCAGCCGGAGACCGTGCGCGGCTTTCACGATCGATTCGGCCCATCCTCCGTCACGACCACCCTTCCGGGGGCCGGACGCGCCGAGTTCATCCCCAAGGCTCTGTTCCGGGGGGCGCTTCAGCGCCCGATAGAAGGCTCCGCGGTGAAGCTCGGCCCCGCCCTGTTGGCTCCACTCCAGAAAATAGATCTGTCCAGCCCCGCTTCCGACCCCTACCTGCTGGAAGGGTGGGGGCGCCTCTCTCCGGAAGGGCGGTGGACGATGGGAGAAAAGGCCTCCGTCGCGTTCCGGATCGAAAGCGGGGCGCCGGCCCTGAAGCTCCGCTTCGAAGCTCACACCTACCAGGCCCAGCGGATGGAGATCCTTCTCAACGGGCATCCCCTGGAGACGCTCCGGCACAACCCGGACGCCTTCGCCGTTTACGAAACCGATTTGCCGAGCGCGCTTCTCTCGGAAGACAACCGGATCGACCTGGTCTTTCCCGACGCGCACTCGCCCCTGGACGCCGGCGAAAGCCAGGACCCCAGATTGCTGGGGGCTTGGGTCAGATGGATGGAGCTCGAGCCCCAGGAATCCAACATTTCAAAAGTTCAATAGGGCCTTTTCAGCAAGGGCCGAAGCGCCTTTTATTCTTTGCGCTTCTCGTATGAAAGCGGGAGTGACGCCAGGTAGAGACCGACGTCCGATGCCGTCCAGGCGAGGCGGAAGAGGACAGCGGCGGCCAGGGCGCCACCTCTCCCCATCGCCCCCTCGAGCGTCAGGACGAGGATCGCCTCGCGGATGCCCAGTCCAGCCGGGGCTCCAGGCGTGATGAAGCCGGCCAGCCAGGCCGTCGAGCAGGCCGCGAGAAGCTGCCCGGACGGCGCGCTCCCGAAAGGAGCGGCGCAGAAGGATAACGTGGCGGCGCTCGCCACGACGAAGAGGGCCTGCCCGAGGAAGGCCTCCAGGACGACCTTCCACCCCCGCGGGCGCGCTTCTCCGCTCGGGCTCGGAATAAGCTTTGGAAACCACTTCGACAGTCGTCTTAACGAAGATTGAGACAGCGGGAAGGCGGCGAGGCACGCAAGCCCGCCGATGCTGCCGGTCAAGACGCCCACCTCCCCCGACCCGACCAGCCCGGCAAGAGCGGCCGCCGCGGAGACGCAACAGAGGCCGCCCGCCTCTCCCACCGAAGTGAGTGCCATCGTCCCCTGGGCTATGCCCAGCTTCCACCCTACGACCTGGCGCCCCGCGTATTGAAAGACGTTGCCGGGGATGTACTTGGCAATCTGGGTGCCCTCGTAAAGCTTGAACGCATCGACAAAGCCAAGGAACGGCCCTCCATGGAAGGAGAGAAGAGATCTCCAGGAAAAAACCATGGCCGCTCCTCCCAGCAAGGCGATGAGCGTGGCGACGGCGAGAGGAGGCACGACCTGGGCTCCCCACGCAGAACCGAATCCGCCCCTTCCCAGCCATAACCGGCGGGCGAGGAAGATAAACGAGGCGGCGGTCAGCGCCCAGCCCGCGAACCGGGCGAAGCGAATCGGGAAGCGTTCCAGCTCACCCTTCACCGTCTCCTCCCGAGAACCATCGTCCACGGAAGCGGGGAGCGCACTTCGACGACCTCGAAGCCGCTGCCGATGAAATCGAGGAAGCCCCTCTTGGACCAGTGGTTGAGGTGGCCCGGCGTATCGCCTCCCCTGCGCCAGTAGGCCCCTCTCGCCATGTTGAGGACCCGCCACAACGGCTCTCTGGGGACGCTCGCCAACAGCCAGGGCGCGGCGAGCGCGGCGAGTGCGCCCACCGTGGCTTCCGGGGACGAGATGTGCTCCAGGACCTCGCAGCACACGACCAGGGGAGACCGCATGGCGACGACGTCCATCTCTTCAAGGGATGTCCTTTTGAATTGAATCGCCATCCCGCGTCGCGCCGCGAGGCGCCTTGCTTCTTCTATCGTATCTTCGTCGGGCTCCGTTGCCGTGACCGCCACGCCCCTCACCGCCAACCGGATTGCCAGGTTTCCCTCGCCGCACCCAACCTCCAACGCGGCGCTGACACCGGCAACCCGCACGAGTTCGTCAAAGGCCCTCAGGTACCTCGCCATCAGCATCCTGGCCACCGGATTGCGAGAGCCGAATCTGTCGTAGAGGTTTCCGCCCTGGACCTGGCTCATGTCCGAAGGCCCGCGTTCAAAAGCGGCGCGCGCCGCCGCCGAGGACCGGAGGGCGAAGGCAGGCCGAACGGCGAGCGCTCACGCCTTTTCATGGTCAAGCCTCCCCGAGGACTCCACCTTCCTGAGGCGGTAGTCGATTCGCTCCAGGAGCTTCCTGTTGACGGAAATGAGATCGGCCAGAAACCCGGCGAGAATCAGCAGAAAACCTATCCCCATCAAGAGGGCCGACAGGATGACGGATTGGACGTGGCCCGTGCCGTTGACGAAGAGGAAGAAATAGAGGAAACGAAGTCCGGCCGAAAGTCCGAGCAGGAAGGAGACGGCGCCGAGCGTCGCGAAAAAGCGGAACGGCCTGTAGGTGACGAAGATCCGGAGTATCGTCACCGCGGAACGAAAGACGTACCTGGGGGTACTCTTCACCAGCTTGGAGGGACGCGTCGGAGGGTTGATTCTGACGGGAACGGCCTCGACGGCCATACCCTTTTGCCCCGCCTGGATGAGCATTTCGAGCGTGTAGGTGTATTCGCTGAAAACGCTGAGCTGCATCGCCGCGTCGCGGCTCATGGCCCGGAACCCACTGGGCGCGTCGGGCACCGAAGTGGCGCTGGCCTGGCGCACCACCCAGCTTCCCGCCTTCTGGAGCAGTTTTTTGACGAATGAAAAGTGGGCGATTTCCTCGATCGGCCTCGCGCCCACCACGATTTCGGCCCTTCCCTGAAGTATGGGGGCTACAAGCAATGGGAGGTCCTGCGCGTCATACTGGTTATCCGCGTCCGTGTTGACGATGACATCGGCACCCGCCCTGATTGCGGCATCGATGCCAGCGGCGAAGGCCTTGGCGAGACCTTGGTGGCACGGAAGGCTGACGACGTGGTCGGCTCCCGAGGCCCGCGCCACCTCCGCCGTTCGGTCCTGGCTGCCATCATCCACCACGAGCCATTCGACGACGTCGAACCCCGCGACCGCTCTGGGCAGGCTTTTCAGCGTCACCGCCAGGTTGGTTTCTTCGTTGTAGCATGGAATTTGAATGATGAGCCTTCTCATCGCCCCACCTCCACTTCGTAATGGAGCGTCTTGTCCCCCGAAGCCGAAAACCACTGCACGCCCTCTTGCAGAAGGCCGATGGCCACCCGGTATCGCCCGGGCGGCAGGAAGCCGCCCCCGATCTTCGCGGGAAGAAGCCGAAAGGCCACCGGGGCGCTCTCTCCGGGATAGAGGCCGAAAGGCAGATCGGCGCGGCTCTCGCCCACGCATTGCCCGGCCGCGTCACCCACGTACCATCTGGCCCCCAGCCGGACCGAGCCGCTGATTCCACCTCGCTCTCTCGTTGAAGCCCACGGCATCTCGCCGGCGTTCGTAACCCAAAGGTTGATTTTGGCTGGATGCTCCGGAGCGGTCTCCGTGCGCCCTTCACCGCCGACCCGCCTCAGCTCGGATTTGCAGGCGGAAGCGGGCATCGTCTCGTTCGGTGGGGCGAAGGGCCTCGTGGCCAGGCGAACCCCTTCTAAGTAGACGCCCAGCCGCCTGTCGTCGCGGGAGGCCGGAATGACCTGGGAGGGGACCCACGGGTCCGAAACCAGCGCGATCTTCATCTTCCCGTTTTGAGGCTTGATGTCGTGAAGCGGCAGGTCGAAGAACCGGGCGCCCTCGGCCATCGAGTTCTCCATGAGCCGCCTTCCCTGGACCCAAACGGCCAGGGTGGTCTTGCCGGGCTTTGAAGAATCGACATAGAGCTGAAGGCGGGTGGGCAGGGGCGCGTCAGGACAAGGGATCTCCATCTCGGCACGGCCATTGGTCCATCTTGCTGGGGGAGCCCAAACGCTCTCCCTGGGGGGCCAGAAGCCCTCCTCCCTCGCCCCCGGAAGGGCGGGAAGGGGTCCGCCACCCAAAACCCTGTCCAACATCGAGAGTCCCGTGACGTCAAAGAGATTGATTTTCATCTCAACGTCCTGCCATTGGGACGGAGGGGGCGACAGGGTAGGAACGTGCTGGGCGTACTTCAGCACGTGCTGAGCCACCGGCTTCAAGTCCAAGCCTCCGGGCGGCAATCCGCCCTCCCACGCGAGCCTTGTCGCGCGGCCTTCGCTGCGCTCCCTGCCGACGTATTGGGCGAACAGCGTGGTCTGGGAGGTGTCCGTAAGGTCTATGGGCAGGACGGGAATCCTGAAGGTCATGAGCAGCGGGGTCTCCCAGAGCCCCCACCCGCCAGGGGATCTTGCGAAGAGGTATCCGGCCCCGCGGGCGTCGGCCGCGAGCGACGCCACCTGCCGGTAAAGCCCCTGATACTCCGCATGTACCATAAACGGCGCGTCCACGAAGCAGGAAATGATCAGCAGGCAAAGCGCGAACGCCGCGGCGATTCCCCTTCGCCATCTGCGCTGGAGGACATTCCAGGCGGCGTGTCCTCCCACCGCGGCCAGGACCAGCAGGCCCGGCACGGCCACCGGTATGAAACGGCGGAACGCCCAGATGTGCCAAGGGTCAACGGCCGGCCAGTACAGGAAGGCGAGGCAGATTCCCGAAAAAACCGTCAGCACGGGCGCCGCCCATCGATCGGTTCGCCCCTGTTGAAGCCCGCGAAAGAGCACCAGCGCGCCCAAAATGGAAAGCGGAGGCACGAGTGGCGTCAGGTAGGCAAGGAGGTTGACCAGGGTGTCTTCCCTGTAGTCACGAAGACCGTCAAAAATATGCCCGGGCATCTTCCATGTCCCGAAGGGCTGCAAAAAGGGTCGCCACAAGAGACCGTAGGCGAAGAGCGCGGCCAGCACGGCGGCCAACACCCATAGGGCGGTTCTGGAGGAAGCGGCGCGAGAGATCGCCCTGGCCCACGCTGTAGGCAGCGGCACGAACAGCATAAGCGCCCCCGCCGTGGCGACCGCGGCCCCCTCCGTGAGCGGCAGCGTGTCCAGCGTATAGGCCTTGCAGAACTGCCAGTAGTAGGCCATGGCCGCTCCTCCGGCGAGTATCGCCGCGATTCCGAAGGCGCGCCACTTTAATATCGGGCGGGGCTCTTCGCTCCGCCATCCCAGGAAACGGAGCGCGCCGAAACCCGCTAGGGCCGTCGGCACGGCCAGCAGGCTGTCGATCCGCACCAGGATGGCGGCACCGATCAAGACGCCGCCCCAGACGCCGGTTTCCGCTCCTCCCGATTCCACGTATTCGGCGATGCCCACGAACGCCGCCATCAGGAAGAACTGGGCGGCGATCTCGCTCATGGTTATCCTGCTCAACCACACCTGTCCCGGATTGAAAACGAGAAGGAGCGTCACGGCCGCCGCCAACAGCGCGGGGACGAACCGGGACGCGAGGAGGAACAACGCCAGGGCGGAGAGCAGCCCCACCGCGGCGTTGAAACCGAACATCGCCGCGAGACCGCCCGCCGCATAGGCTTGGCCGAGCCACGCCGGGTAGAGGTGGCTGAACTGGGGGGTCATGTGTGTGGTTTCGACGTTGAGGCCGGGGAAGGGGGGAACGCCGTCTCCGTCGTCCGTGGTGAAGAAGGGCGGCAACATCACATCCTTGTCGTCTTCAATGATGGGATAGGAGATCGCGGCTCTCCCGCTCCGGACGGCCGATATCGCCGTGTTGGCGTAGATCCCCATGTCCCTCCCGCCGAGGATGTGCTGGCTCGAGAAGATTCCGTTGACGGCCGCGAGAGCGGCAAGCGCCGCGACGAGAAGGGCAGCCGGCCATTGGAGTCCCGCGAGAGGCGGGTTGATTCGGCGCCCTCTTCGCAAGACGGTCACCCCGGCCGCCGCCAAGAGCCAGCCCGCGGCACCGAACGCCGCCGGCCTGAAATGGCCGCTTTCGATACCGGCGAGCAGGACAAGCGACCACGCCGCCGCGCCCGCGGAGCATCTGCGGACCAGCGCGGAAAGGAGACCCCCGCGGCGCCACGGCGAAGGCCACAGCCATCCGCCGACGAAGGGAACGGAAACAAACACGCCCCATGCAAGCAGGGACTGAAAGCTCACCCGCGCCTCCTCAGCACGACGAGGTCCTGGTGGTTGCCGATGCCCTGCTCCCGGTAGGCCAGTATCTCGAACAGGCGCGACCACCGCTCCGTGGTGTAGGCCCTCGTCTGATACGTTCCGCGGTAATAGCCTTCGCTCGCGACCTCGCCAAGGGCGGCGTCGCGGATCTCGTCATAGATACCGTCACGCATGAGCCGGGGGGGCATCTTTTCCGAAGGCGACCCCCGCGGCGAAGTCCCCGTGTACCGTTACCAGCAGAAGCCCGCCGGGGACGAGAACCCGGTGCAACTCCTCCAGCCACGCATCCTGCACCCTCCTGCCGAGATGCGTGAAGACGGAATATCCGATAACCGCATCAAAGGTGGCGGGGGCATAGGGCATCGGAGGCATCTCGCCGATGGCGGCGAAACTCTGGCGCGGATAGTTGGCTTTGCACCAGTCGATCGCCTCGCTGTCGATGTCGCACCCCTGGATGTCCGGTATCCCCCAAGTCACCGCGGCAAATCCCAGCAAGCGGCCGCACCCGCAGCCCCAGTCGAGCAGCCGGGCCGGCCGTCCCTCGCCGCAGTGCGTCGCCAGGGCCTCGCGGAAGATGGAGGCCATCGCGAGGCCTCCGAGTTTGAAAAAGCAGGGGTCGGAGGCGCCGCCCACACGGGCCATCAGCGGCGGCGGGGGCGTCGGGACCAGAAGATCGAGGTCGGAGCGGATGGGCGCCCCGTGCCTGAAGACCGGCGAACCGAGCCTCATGCCGTACAACTGGAGATATCCCTCATGGCCATGTGGCAGTTCGGCCTGTCCCAGCCTCAGGCGAAAACCGCTTTCCGCGGCGTGCGGTATCCCCGGAAAGGCGGCGGCGACGTCGCGGCGGACCAACCGCTCCACGCGCCGGATCGGAACGCCGTCAAGCAGGGCGAGGAGCGCGTCGTGTTCCAAGTCGGCTCTGAGCATCCATCCCAAGAGCGTCAGGTCCCCCTCGTCCGGTCCTATCCACTCAAGATAGCCCAGACCCTGGGGAATCGAATTCAGACGCGCCACGGCCAACCCCTTTCCATCTCTCATCGCCTACTCCGTATCGCCTCCGGCCTCCAAGAGGGTCTCAGGCGCACCCGGCCACGCGGCGATAGAGCGCCGCCATCTTCGCCGCCGTCTCGTCCCAACTGAAACACGCGGCCCGGGCGCGCCCCTTCAGGATCAGCGCTTCCTTCAAGCCCGTGTCGGATGTCAGCCGCTGCATGGCGGCGGCGATCTCTCCCGCGTCGAGCGCATCGACGAGCAGGGCGGCGTCGCCGGCCACCTCCGGCAAGGAGGAGCTCTTCCCCGTCACCACCGCCGTTCCGCACGACATCGCCTCCAGGATGGGAAGCCCGAAGCCCTCGTATATGGAGGGATACAAGAAGATTTCCGCTCCCTGGTAAAGGGACGGAAGATCCTCCATCGGAACGTACCCGGTAAAAATGACGCGGCCGTTGAGCTGGAACTTGTCCACGGCCGCGTGGATGGCCTCGTTTTTCCAGCCCGGGCCTCCCGCCGCGACTAGCGATGCATCGCCCCCGCCCTCCAGGTAGGCGCGGAAAGCCTCGAGTATCCGGGGAAGGTTCTTTCTCGGCTCCAGGGAACCGACCGCCAGGAAGTAGGGGCCGTCAATGTGGTAGCGTTTTCTGGCCCGCTCAACGCCGTCCGGCCGGGGCTGTTCCGAAAACGCGGGGTCCGCCGCAAGGGGGACAACCTCGATGCGCTCCAAAGGCACGTGAAGGTAACGCCGGATCTCCCGGCGGCTGCTCTCCGAATCCGTCACGATCAGGTCGGCCCGCCTGGCGGCGTGATGGACGCTCCGGGTCACGAAGTCATAGTTCTCTTTCGTGTGATACTGAGGGTAAATGAAGTGGTTCAGGTCGTGGATGGTTACGACGAGCGGGGTGCGGTCAAGGAGGGGGGCGTCGTAAGCGGTGCAGTGCAGCACGTCGACGCCGCCGAGGAGGGCATCTCTGTGAAGGGGGAAGGACTGCCACCGCCTTCTCACGTAGCCGCCCGGCAGCCAGGACCGTTGCAGGCGGACGTGAGGCGCCTTGGGCACCGGGGCCTTCCGCCAGTCGCGCGGGAAGCACTCGCAGAACATCCCGTAGCAGACGTAGTCGGCCTCGCGGTCCACGCGGGCCAGCCCCTCCACGAGGCTCTTGGCGTACGAACCCACGCCCGTGGATTCCCCCACCGACCGCGAAATGTCTATCCCAAAGCGCAGGCGCCGGCTCATTGCCCGAGGACCTCCCGGTAAAGCGATTCGGTCTTCTCTCGGGCTTGGCTCCAACCGTACTCGGCCAGCGTCTTGCGGCGCCCGGCCTCGCCCAGGGCCTTCCCGAGCGGGGGCGTTTTCAAGATCTCAGCGATCACCTCGGCCAACATATGAATATCCCCGAAGGGAACGAGCAGGCCGTCCCTGCCGTCCTCGACGAGCCCGGGAATCCCTCCGGCCATGCATCCGACCACGGGTTTTCCGTACAGCCAGGCTTCCAGGAAGACGATTCCGAAGGAATCGGCGCGGGACGGGAGCGTCAGCAGGCTGCACGCCGCCAGCGCGTCCCGCTTCTCCCGGTCGGGGACGTGGTCCAGCACGACGACCCGCTCGAAGACCCAGGGGGGCTGCGCAAAGAGGTACTGGTCGAAGTCCGGCAAGATCTGTCCCATCATAACCAGAACGGAGTCGGATCCTCGTTCCCAGAGGTGCTTCATCGCCTCGACGACGTGATGGGATCCCTTTTCATGGGTCTGCGTGCCGACGTGCAGTACGATCTGCCCACTCAATCCATAGCGCTCGCGGAAGCGCTCAGCGCTCCCGCCCAGCACCTCTTCCGGCGCGACCCCGGGACTGATGACCCGCACGCGGTCCTTCCGCAGACCGTGCTTCACCAGCTCGTCGCGTTCCAGCCACGTGTTGGCCGTCACGGCGCTGCACTCGCGCAACAGGTCCATGTTGTTCCTGGAGACGAAATTCTGGTCTCCGCCATTTGCTGAATTGGGCTCGCCCGCGTGGAGCATCGGGGAGACCACCACTGGGATCTTTCTTCGCACGGCAAAGGAGACGGCGGGCGCGATCAGGAAGAGATGGGGAAAGACGCCGGCGTGAACCAGGTGGAAGGGTTCCCTCCCCCACGCCATGGAGAGCGCGTAGCCCGGAAGAAGGACCGACGTATACCCGAAGCAGAGGCGGTAGCGGCGCCCCGCAAACAGGCGACCCCAGGTCATCACCTGCCGTCTCAGCGCCGGGGGTGGATGGGCGAGCCTGAAGCGGCGCAACCGGACCCCTTCGCGCGCCTCCTCCTTAAGGTCGAGCCTGCGCTTGCGCGGGTCGATCAGGTAGTCCGGATCCCTCGCGTCCGTCGTATAGATGACGGGATGGTTGCCGAGGGAGACCTGGCCTTTGGCCAGCTCCCACATATAGCGCTCGGCGCCGCCCAGACACGGCCAGCTCCTGTGAATGGCGTAAAGCACCCTTCTGCCGCTCACAGCAGCCCTCCAGCCCTTAGAAACGGGTCGCCGGGAGAGAGCGCCGCCACCTCGTTGACGCTGACCCTCCCCGGAAGGCCCGCGCCTTTGGCGTTCCTGGCCTCAAGCGCCACCTCGGCCGTCTTTCCTCCGGCGCGCGAATCTATTCTGTAGTGGTAGGTGCACCATCCCGGCCGCAGCCGCCGGCAGCCCCATCCCGAACCGTCTACGAAGGCCCAAAGGAGGCCCTGCGCGGCGGCGGTGTCCGCAAAGGCGTGGACCTGCAGGTAGGACTCCCCCTCGGGAATCTCCAGGAAGCAGGCCGCCCGCCCCATCAAGGACCTGCGGCGCGGGGCTTCCCCCCCCAGCACCGACCAGTCCCCGCTCAACGCAAAATCGTTCACGCCCATCGTCAGGCGGCGGGTGGGGGAAGCGACCAAAGCCGCCTCTCGTGCGGAGGCGACCTTCTTGGTGTGGTCCGAATGAAAGGATTCCTCCCGGGGAAGGCACGCCTCGGGAACCAGCATAGGCCAGAAGCGCTCCTGCCTTTTCGGCCCCTTGGCGAGGGCCCTGGCGAGCCGTGTCAGCGGAAGCACGGCGACCCCTCCCACGAAGCGGGCCATGAACAACAGCTCCAGCCAGGAGACTTCCTGCGAGAGCGCCTTCTTGCCTTCCACAAGGTGGTGCCATCTGTGAAGAAGGAAGCCGGGGGCGGTGCGCCACAGGTGGGTGATCCGGAAATGCTTCAGCATGAGCCGGTACTGGTTGCGCGTGTAAAGGAGCGCTTTCGCGCGGGCGTTCCCGGCGGTCGAAGCTGAGAATTTATGGTAAATCAGCGCCTCGGGGGTATAGAGGATTCTGAAGTCGGTTTCATCCCAAACCCTGAGGCAGAAGTCCACATCCTCGAAATAGGCGAAGAAGGCGTCATCCAGCAGTCCGATCTCCTCGAAGACCCTCCGCTTCACGGCCATCAGGCAGCCCGAAACGGCAAGGACGTCTCCTTCCGGACGCTTCGCGGACGAAGGGGCGCCAAAATCGCGGTCTCTTCCATAGGCCCACATGTTCAGGTCGACGCCCGTGCTATTCACCACGTCGGGGTTGTAGAACATGCGGATCGTACCGCCGATCACACCTACGCTTGGGTCGGATTCTCCGGCCGCGACGAGCCGCTCGACGAAGGAGGGATCGACGCTGGTGTCGTTGTTGAGCAGGATGACATAGTCGGCGCCATGATCAAGCGCGTATCGAATTCCTGCGTTGTTCCCTCCCGTGAATCCCAGGTTTTGCGAGTTGCGTAGCAGCTTGACCTCGGGATGGGCCGTCTCCACCCATTCGACGCTCCCGTCGGTCGAGCCGTTGTCCACCAGGAGGATCGTCACGTTCTCGGAAGGAACCGCGGCCAGGGCGCCGAGGCAGTCCGGCAGATGGGACCGCCCGTTCCAATTCAGGACGATCACCCAGGCGGAGGGGCCAGCCGTCTCGCTAGCCAATTCGGCCTCCCGCGGCAAGGGAAACGGCGACCAGGCCGTAATCGCGGGGGCCGTAAAGCCAGTTCTCCAACTCGGGGCGCAAAGGGGGCCCGGCCGGCTTTTCTTCGGGGGGAAACGGGTTGAGAAGCAGAACTTGCTCCACGCGGAACCCCGCCTTCTCGACGAAAAACGCAGCCAGCTCCTTCGGTATGGGATGCCGGTGGCTGGGATCCAGGTAGAAGTAGCATGCGGCGATGCGAAGGTTCTCGGGGTTGGGCATCTCGATGATCAGAAGGCCGCCGGGGGCGAGCGCTCTGCGTGTTTCGGAGAGAATGGCGAGTACTCGCCCCGTGTCCAGGTGCTCCATCACGTGAAAGGCCGTCACCGCGCCAAGGCTTCCGGAGGGTTTGCTCTTGAGGTGATCCAGCGCGTCTTGGGAAACGGCGCTCAGCCCCTGCCGTCTGCACGCCTCCACGGCGGCGGTGTTCTTGTCGACCCCCGTCGCACTGAGCCCCGACTGCTTCAGGAGGTCCAGCCACTCGCCCCTTCCGCACCCTACGTCAAGGATCGGCGAATTCTTCCCGCCTGCTCCAGCCTTCTGGATGTAGGGCAGATAGGCCGAAAGACGATCCCGAACCAACCCGACGTCTCCCCTGAACCGGTCTTCAAGCGCTTCGTAGAAGCCTTCGGACATCGGCAGGGAAGCCTCTCCTTCCAACCGGCTCGCGCGCCGGTCCAGGGAAGCGATCTCCGAGGCTTGTTCCTGGATCGCGTGCCTCGTGTCCGCGTGCTTTTCATCGAGCAATGCGGCAAGCTCGGCGCCCCGCTTCCGGATCTCGCGCATCGCGTCGGCATGTTTCTCGTCCAGCGAGGAGAGTCTCTCGCGGACCTCCACCCCCTGCGCTTCAAGGAGCCGCTCTTGAGCCACAAGCGCCTCGCGCCAGGCGCGCCGTTCCTCGTCGATGCGCCTCACCAGCTCGCCCACCGCCTGGCCCCGCTCCCACCGTTCCTCCGAGAGGCGCTGCTCGGCGGCCAGGGCCCTTTCCGCGTCCGCCTCGGCCACATTCCGAATGAGCCTTTCCACCGCGACGGCCATCTCGTTGTGCGCAGTCGAGAGCGTCGAAAGGCCGGCCCGGAGACGAGCCAACTCCTCCTCGGTGGCCGATCTTCGCCGTCTGGCTTCCGGAGCAGGGACGAGAAGCCGGACGAGCCGGCCGATGAGCGGGAGCCCCATCGCGGCGGAGGAAACGTAGCGTGGGAGTAGGCCCTTTATGCTTTGGCGGGCGGCGCGACCCTCCCTGGAATATCGGAGCCGCCCGATCACTTCAATTCGGGTCAATTCCCCCCGATCCAATTTTTCCGTGAAATTGGCAAGGCCCTCCCGATCCGGTTCACGGCCGAGCACTTTTTGGTAGGCCTCGCGGATAAAATCCTCCCTTTTTGCAGAGAGAAGATCGTCCAGATCCACGCTTTCGCCGAACCACGTTTCCGGCTCCGGCACGCGCGCGAGCGACGGGCCGCTCCGACCGCCAGACCCCGGCGCGCCCGGGGCGGCGTCCGGGAGGCGGGAGTCGGGCGGCGGAGGCCCATTCAGCATCGGCGATCCGACGGGAAGGAGGCCTTCCTGCCTCCTGAAGGTTTCGATTTCTCTGTCTCTTGCGTCGGGCCTGGCCATCGAATGCTCCCGAAGCGGCTGCGTTTGCCGAGCCGCGTTCCCCATAGTATAACCGGCGCCCCATGAAAACCGGGGGCCTTGCGGCAGAAGCCCGGCCGACGCAGGCGGGCTTCTGCCTTCCTTCACGGTGCTTCCCGATTCAACCAGGGGCTCCCGGCGGGGATTCAGCCGGGCCGGGATTCCCCTGCACACACCTCAGCGCTTGTCTGAACGGCGAGCCTGGCCACGCCGACGGAGAAAACATCGCCGCCCCGGGCGATCACTTCAAATCCTATCACCTTGTCCCACCAGTCGTAGTTGCAGGCCACGTGGT
>JBBINO010000031.1:20249-29007 GCA_037443845.1 Acidobacteriota bacterium | reverse complement strand
GAATGGGCCGCGGACGTGGAACAATCGTGGGACGGAAAGCCGGGGGCCGCCGCTGGTCCGGCGCCCAGAAACTGAAGGGCCCTTCCGAACGCGGCACGAAGGCCCATGGAGGAAAAGCTTGGAACCCAAACCGAAGCCTCAAGCCGTCTCCCCTTACGCGAAATTCTGGAACCTCGATCCTGGCTGGACGTTTCTCAACCACGGCTCCTTCGGAGCTTGCCCAATCCCCGTTCTCGAAGCGCAGCAGCAGCTCAGGCAGTTCATGGAGGGCCAGCCGGTGCGCTTCCTGGCAAGGGAACTGGAGCCGATGTGGGACGCGGCGAGGGCCGATCTCGCGTCGTTTCTGGGCTGCGATTCCGAAGGAGTGGTCTTCGTCCCCAACGCTACCACTGGAGTGAACACCGTCCTTGGCTCTTTGAAGCTCAAGCGCGGCGACGAGCTGATAGTTACCGATCACGAGTACAACGCCTGCCGGAACGCCATCGAAGCGGCCGCCTTGAAGAACGAAGCAAAGGTCGTCGTGGCGGCGATCCCTTTTCCGGCGAGAGCCGCTGACGAAATAGTGGAGGCCGTCATTTCCCGCGCCACGGCAAGGACCAAGCTTTTGCTCGTTGACCACGTCACGAGCCAGACGGCGATGGTGCTGCCGGTTGCGAAGCTCGTATGGGAAATGAGAAGAAAGGGAGTGGAGACCCTGGTTGACGGCGCCCACGCTCCGGGCATGATCCCTCTGGATCTGCGCGCGCTGGGGGCCGCCTATTACACCGGCAACTGCCACAAGTGGCTTTGCGCGCCGAAGGGGGCGGCGTTCCTTTTTGTCCGGCGCGACCTTCGGAATTCAGTCAGGCCGCTCGTGGTGAGCCACGGAGCGAACTCCCTTCGCGGCGACAGGTCGAGGTTTCTTCTCGAATTCGGCTGGACGGGGACCCATGATCCGACGCCGTACCTGTGCGTGCCCGAAGCCATTCGCTTCATCGGGGGGCTCAAGGAGGGAGGCTGGCCCGAGGTGATGCGCGCCAACCGGGAGCTCGCGCTGAAGGCGAGAAGAGCGTTATGCGACTCTCTCGGCGTCATGCCGCCGTGCCCGGAAGCGCTCATCGGCTCGATGGCCGCGGTGCCGCTGCCAGATTCAAAAGGGAGCGCTCCCGCACCGCCGCTCTTCATTGACCCTCTCCAGGAGGCGCTGGCCGAGAAGCATAGGATCGAGGTTCCAGTCATCAACTGGCCTTCCCATCCCAAGCGCCTTCTGAGAATATCGGCCCAGCTCTACAACGCGCAGGAGCAGTACGACTCGCTGGCGGAGGCCCTGGCGAATCTAGTATAATGGCCGCGCTTGGAGGCCACGAGACATGGCGAGGATTCTCATCGTTGACGACGACCCGCAAATCCGCTCGGCCCTAAGGGACCTTCTCGCGAGAGATGGGCATCATATCGGCGAATGCGAGGACGGCGTCGCGGCGATGGAAATGGTCGAGGCGTTCAAGCCGGACCTGGTCATACTCGACTTGATCCTGCCCAAGATGAGCGGCGAGGTCGTGGCGACCATGCTTAAGGGGAATGAGGGGACCCGCATGATCCCCATCATCGTCCTGACCGGCGAAAGCGATCCCCATACCCACATGCACATACTCAACCTGGGCGTCGAGGAGTTCCTTGAAAAGCCATTCTCGAAGTGGCAGCTTCTGGCGAGGGTGCGGTCGCTGACGGCGGTGAAGGCTTTGAACGACCAGCTCCTTTCATCCTTCCGCGCCGTCGAGCTTCTGGAACACATGAGCGCCGAACTGATCCGCGGACTGGATGACTCCAATCTCGAAGAGGAGAGCTTCCTTGAGCGCTCGCTCGCGGGGTGGCTCGAGTGGGACGCCTTGATCGGAGCGCCCACTCACCTCTGGGTCTGCCGCGACGATGGCGAAGAGCTGAAGGGCTGGGCCATACAGCACGCGGGTCCAGGGGAAGTGCGGCGGCGGGCCGTCTCTTTGGGGAGGGATAGGCTTGTGTCGCTGATAGAGCCTTACAGGCAGGGGCCGAAATCCTATTGGTCGGACGTGACTCCGGCGGAGATTCTCGCCGCGCTATGGCACGAGATGCCGGGCACGCGGGCGCTCGTTGGAATCAACGAAGGCGGGCTCTGGGTTTTTTCGGCCGGTTACGGAAGGCCGGTCGGCGTGCACGACACGAGGTGGCTTTCGGCCGTCGCCAGGCAGTACGGCGTTTTCAAGAGCTACCTCCACCAGCTTCGGGCCACCGACGAGGCTTTCGTCTACACGATGGGGGCGCTGGCGCGAGCGGCGGAAGTCCACGACGAGGCGACCTTCGCCCACATCCAGCGCGTCAACGCATATTCGGCCTGCCTTGCGGAGCACCTGGGCTGCGGTTCGGGATTCGTGTCCAAGATCAGGGTCAGCGCCCAGATGCACGACGTGGGCAAGATACACATAGCCGAAACGATCCTCAACAAGCCTGGCCCGCTGAACCACGAGGAGGTTGGGATCGTGCGCCGCCACCCGCTTTTCGGCGCCCAGATATTGGGCGACTCCCCGCGCCTTGCCATGGCGAGGGACATAGCACTGAACCATCACGAAAAGTGGGACGGGATGGGCTATCCGAACGGGCTTAAGGGCGAGGATATTCCTCTCTCCGCGCGCATCGTCGCCATCGCTGACGTGTACGACGCGCTGCGCACGCCGAGGTCGTACAAGCCGGAGAGGAGCCACTCGGACGCGGCGGGCGTCATCAGGAACGGAGACGGCAGGACGATGCCCAGCCACTTCGACCCGATGGTTCTGAATGCATTCAAGGAGATGGAACGGAACTTCAAGGAGATATATGAAACGCTTAGGGACGTGCCTGAAAGTCCCCTTCCTTCCTGATTCCTTCAAGCGCCAGGAAGCGCCGGCGACTCGCCTCGGTCAGCTTTGCACCTCTATGACATTGCACCCGGACAGCTGCGACAGAAGCCCCTCGATGGAGGCTTCCGGAAGCACCGTCGTGGCGGACGGGGCGAGCATGAACCGGCTTGCCGCCGTGGCGGCCCGTTCTCCGATGTAGGCGCGCAGGACTACGTCCGAACCGGCCGGCCGGAAGATGATCACCATGCTGGAGCCATGGGCGGCCTCCACCGCAAGAAGCCGCACCTTCTCCGCAAGAATGAATCTGCCGGTGATGACGCTCGCTGGCAGCGGCTCCGCCTTGCTGGCCACGACCCAGTAAGCTTCCACGCCCCCCTGCTGGAAGAATGATCGCGTCACGGCCGAGAGGCGGCGGAAGAACGCTTCCGGAACGTGCTGTTCGGCGTCCTCGTCCCCCCTGTAGACCCACCGCGAGCCGTCAACCAGCGCCTTCATCGCCTGGGAGCGCTGAAGAATCGCCTCGGCGCGCTGCTTGAGAGCCGGGTCCGACAACGACTCTTGCAGCATCTCTGTGTACAGGAAGAGCGGCGAAATGAGGTTGTTGAGGTCATGGGTGAAGGCTCTCATGAGAGCCCTGGCGGCCTCCCATTCCTCTTCATTCAGGCCGGACATAAACGCCTCCTACCATGGCTTCATCCCTGGCGGGGACTGCTTGTCGTTGCGCACCTGGTCTTGAAGCTCCTTGGGCGGCGGTGTCGGAAGCTGTTCAAGGAGGTCGGGCGGCTTGGGCGCCGGAGGCGGAGGCTGTTTGTCCGGCGGCGGGGGCTCCGGCGGAGGCGGCTGCTGAAGGAGAAGCCACTCATAGAAAAGCGCCGCGTCGCGATTGGAAGGGTCCACTGAAAGGCACTGCCTGAGCGCCTCCATAGCCTTGTCACGGTCGCCTGATTGGGCGAGCGCCTGGGCGAGGTTGTAAAAGGCCCGCTCCTTGAGGGGGGGGCTGTTGGTGGTAAGAGCCAGCGTCAGAGCGTCTTTCGCCTCTGCCTGGCGCTTGGCGCCGAGCAAAGAGGTGCCGAGGTCGTACTGTATCAGGGCGCGCCTCTCCGGGTCGGTCTCGGCCTGCAATGCCGCCCGGTAAAGGGTGGCCGCCTGTTCGGGATGGCCGAGCAGGAACGACGATTGCGCCTGGGAGGCAAGCCTCGCCGGCGACTGCGCGAAAGCCGCGATCGCCGCCATGGCGCCAAAGGCGCAGGCGGCTTTTCCGAAGAGCGATTTCCAAAACGAAAAAGAGTCTTCAGTTCTCATGGCTCAGCCTTCGTTTCTACGCTTCCCGCCGCCTGGCCTTCTTCTTTCCGCCTTGCTGGAACAGCAAGGCCGAGGGCGAGAAGCGCCAGGGAGGGGCCCAAAAACAGGGCGTAGTGGTCCTGCCTCCTGGCTTGGGACTTGCTCGCGTACTCCATGCGCTTCAGGCGGCCCATCTCCTCCTGGATCTTGGGGGCGACGTCTCCGGCCGTCGCGAGCGGCCAATAGCGGCCGTCGCTCAGGGCGGCGAGCTGCTTCAGCTTGGATTCGTCGAGCCTCGAAACGGCGGGATTCCCAGTGGATGGATCATCCATTGGCTTCCCGCCGGCGCCCGGCACGAGCCCGCCCTCCGGAGTGCCGGCTCCCAGGCAAAAGAGCCTTACCTTCAGCGCTGCCGCGGTGCGCGCTGCGGCCAACGTCTCCTTGCCTTCGTCCTCGCCGTCGGAAAAGAGCAGGATCACCTTGTCCCTGTCGCTATCGGCCGGAAAGAGCTTCAGGGCTTCCGCGATTCCCTTGCCTAGGTCGGTCCCTTGCGCGGGGATCAGGTTCTCGTCGCAGACGTCGAGAAGCATCGCAATGGCGCCGTGGTCCTCGGTCAGAGGCGAGAGCATGACCGGGACGCCCGCCGTGGCGACCAGGCCAACCCTGTCCCCCTGGTCGTCGGAGAGGAAGGAACGGATCTCCATCTTGGCCCTCTCCAGCCTATTGGGAGGGATGTCGGTCACGAGCATCGAGCGGCTCGTGTCCAATAAAACGACGACATCCAAGCTCAGGCGGTTGACGTTTTCGACCACCTCGCCCCACTGCGGGCGGGCGAAGGCGATCATCGAAAGGCCGAGAGCGAGCCAGAGGCAGGCGGAGCGGATCATGTCCCACTCGAGGGAGGGCGTGGCCGCCGTGACGCGCAGCATTTCAGGCCCCCCCCAGCGGGCCGCCCGGCGGCGAGCGTAAAGCCTAGAAGCAACCGCGGCCCCGAATAGCACCGGGAAAAGAAGCAGAAGCCAGACGCCCCACTGGTTGGCGAATTGGATCACGGCAGCGTCCTCCCCGGCCCCGACCTCCAGAGGGCCTCCAGTGACAATAGCGCCACGCCTATGGCGAGCGGCCACAGAAAGAGCTCTCGGTAGCGGACGTAACCCTGGCTCTCTATCTTCGTGCGCTCGAGCCTATCAATGTCGGCGAAGACTTTCGTCAGCCCCTGCGCGTCGGTTGCGTTGTAGTAGACGCCGTCGGTGGCCTTTGCAATTGCCTTGAGCGTCTCCTCGCCGAAGCCGATGTGGACCATCTGGTAGGTTTTTCTTCCGTTCTCGTCGTAAATGGGATACGGGACGAGCCCCTTGCTTCCGATGCCAACGGCGTACACCTTGATCTTGTGGGCGCCCAAAAGCTCGGCGGCCTGAACGGGATCGAACTGGCCACGGTTGTTTTCGCCGTCGGTCAGAAGGACGATGACGCGGCTCTTTTCGGGCGCCGTCAAGAGCCTCTTCCCGGCGGTGACGAGCGCGTCGCCGATGGCCGTCCCGTCTATGTCCTGCCTTCCAACCGGCTTTACGGCGCCCACGATGCGAAGGAGCGTTTTATGGTCGAGCGTGAGGGGGCACCTCAGAAAGGGCATGGCGGCGAACGAAAGAAGGCCGATGCGGTCGTCCTGCCGCTTCTTGATGAAGTCGGAGACCACGAGCTTCGCCATGTCAATCCTGTTTGAAGGCTGGAAGTCCTCGGCGAGCATCGAGCCGGAAATGTCCAGCACTATAAGCGTCGCTACGCCTTCCGAGCGGATTGTGGTCCTCGCCGTCGCGACGACAGGGCGGGCGAGGGCGATGAGAATGCAGGCCATCGCGCCGAGCGCCAACGACGCGGAGACCCAGGGGTACCAGGCGGAGCGGCCCGAGAGCGCTTCGAGTTGCGCGGCGAGCGGAAAAGCGATGGCGCGCCGCCTCTTGGCCAAAAGCCTCCAGCGCCAGGCTGCCAATAGCGGCACTAGCAGGAGCGCCCAAAGCCAGATTGGGCTCCGGAACGCGAAGCCGGCGATCATCTCCTGGCCTCCATCACGCCGCCTCCCCCGTTCGTTCTTCGTCCTTCTTCATCGCCGCCTCGATTATGGCTGCGATCTTCGGGCGGAGCGAGGCCTCTTCTTCCTTTGCGGGAACGTACTTGGCAAATTTCACCTGGTCGCACAGAGAGAGGAACGAGCCCACGGCCAGAGCGGGCTCGCCGCTGAATTTCGGCATGTCGCCGGCCGCCCGCTTCGCTTCGTACGTCGTCCAGTCCGGGAACGGCAGGCCGGTCTTGATTTCGAGGTAGTCGCGCAGGACCTTGGAAAGGGCGGCGTACCTGGCCGTGGCGTCACCGGCCGAGCCGAGAAGGCGCTCGACCTCGGCGCGGATCCAGGCGTCGGGGTCCAGAACGCGCGGCGGCGCCGGAAGCGCCGTGGGCCGCGTCTTTCTTCGGCGGATCAGCCAGACGGACAAAATGACGGCTGCGGCCAGAAGGAGCGCGCCCAGGACGACCCAGTTCCAGGGGAAAGGGGCGGGCAGCGCCAGAAGCCCGGCCGGCGGCGGGGGCGCGGCGCCCTCCTTCAACATCCGCTGTATCTTGACAGGCGGCGGGGCGGCGCTGAAGGTCTTGGCCGCCGAAGAGGTATTGACCGAAATTAGCCGCGCCGGCAACGTGACGTCGCCCACGGCGAAAACCTGGAGCTCGGCCTTGACCAGGGCGTCACCCGGGAAGGAGGAAGGTCCGGAGGTCTTGATCGAGCGCAGAATCGCCGGCCCCCACTCTTCGCCAGCGGCGGGCAAACCGGTCAGGAAGAAGCTGGGATTGTCCACCGGAAGCGAAATCTCAAGAACGACGGGCTGTCCGAGGGTGTAGACGCCGGGAGTCCAACTGCACGCGGCGGAAGGAGCGGCGGCGGGCGCCTGGGCAAGCACGGCGGACTGGACGATGCAGAGGACCGCGGCCGCCAGGAAACATGAGGCCAGCGTCCGGATCATCAGGCGGAGCGAGATGGAGAGAGGCGGCCGACCAACTTCGCCCAGCGCGGCACGGTTGACCTCGCCTGGGGCCGTCATCACGCGAGGGCTCCGCCGAACCTCGTCCGCCTCTGGCCGCACTGGCGATCTCACGCCGCTCGTCTCCGTTCGCGCTTTCTGAAGAAGGCGACCAAGGGCCTAACCACGTCCCTGGCGGTTGAAAGCGTTATCAGGTCAACGCCATTCTTCCGGAAGTGCTGCAGCACCATCTGCCGCTGGCGGGCCCTCATCGCGGCGAACCTCGTCCGCAGCTTCTTGTCGCTCGTGTCGCACCATCCGTTGCGGCCGGTCTCCGGGTCTACCCATTCAAGCCACCCGCTTTTGGGAAGCTCAAGTTCCGAAGGGTCGTCAACCGCTATTGCCGTTATGTCGTGCCTTCGGGCCATTACGCCGAAGGAGCGGCCCGGAAGCTCCAGAAAATCGCTGCAGAGAAACACCGTGGCCCGCCTCGGGAAGAGGCGGGAGAGCGCCGCGAGCGCGTTGTCGAAATCGGTGCCCTTGCCCCCCGGCGTGAAGTAGATGATTTCGCGGACGAGCCTCAGGACGTGATCCCTCCCCTTGCGCGGAGGGATGAACAGCTCGACCTTGTTCGAGAAGAGCATCAGGCCGACGCGGTCCTGGTTTCTCACGGCGGAGAAGGCCAGCAGCGCGACGACCTCCGCGAGGACTTCGCTCTTCAGTCGCCCGGTGGTGCCGAAGCGCAGCGAGCCGGAGACGTCAACCGCGAAAATTATGGTCTGCTCCCGCTCCTCGTGGTACTGCTTGACGTGAAGGCTCCCCGTGCGCGAGGTGACGTTCCAGTCTATCGTGCGGAAGTCGTCGCCGGGCTGGTAGGGCCTGACGTCCATGAACTCCATTCCCTGGCCCTTGAAGCTTGACTGGTACTCGCCGGCCAGAAGCTCGTTGACGATCTTCCGGGTCTTTATCTCGATGAGGCTGACCTTCTTCAGGATTTCCTGGATGTCCAGCATCGCTGTTCAGGCCCCCTAATCAAAGTGGCGTCAGACGGATAAAACATGAAGGCTGAAGGTTGAATTATGAATGGATGTTCCGCTATTTCTCTCGAATAAGAAGAGGCTCGTCTCCAGAATCTGTACAGCGCCGTGGAAGGATTGGCTTTCGAAGCGAAGCGGAGAAAGCCGCGTCCCGGCGCCGTTGGGTCAGATTCAAGGAACGCGAGCCGGTCGTACCGGAGGCGTACTTTATGTACGTTGAGGATGCGAACCGGCGAGCAGTGACGCAGAAGGTGGTCCGACGCCGCCGGCGCACCCCAAAAAAGGGGGAGGAGGCGCTGCAAATCGAACCCGGCAGGCCGGCGAGCCCGAAGGGCGGCCGGGCGAAAAAGGCGACGGGAGGAAAGGTGCAGAAGTGCGTAGCTGAGATCCCTCCAGCGAAGCCCCTTGAAGATGTCCTCGAAGAGCAGGCACCTTGCGGACCGGCGCCTCTCGCCCGGAGCCAAGCGCTCTAGGCGCTTGGCCGGCCTGCCCTGTCCTTCGAAGTGCACGGATTCGCAAGAGGAGCCCAAAAAGAAACGCATTACTTTATCCCTCATAACTCACGCTTCTGGATATCCGCTCC
>JBBINO010000031.1:0-20149 GCA_037443845.1 Acidobacteriota bacterium | reverse complement strand
AAAAAGAAACGCATTACTTTATCCCTCATAACTCACGCTTCTGGATATCCGCTCCCCTCCTTGACGCTTCATCCTCCAACCTTTGCCTTCCTTTGCGTCCTTCGTGCCTTTGCGGTGATTTCTTCACGGCACTTCGACGCTTTCGAATATCCTCGTCAGCAGGTTCTCGGCGGTAACCGACTCGGCCTCAGCCTCGAAGGTGAGAAGGAGCCGGTGCCTTAGGACGTCCATCCCGATTGCCTTCACGTCCTCCGGCGTCACGTAGGCCCTTCCCTTGATAAAGGCGTGCGCCTTGGCGGCGAGAACGAGGAATAGCGACGCGCGCGGCGAAGCGCCGTAACGGATGAAGCCCTCCTGCGAAACCTTGAACTTGGCCGGAGTCCTCGTGGCCTGCACCAGCCTGACGACGTAGTCCTTTATCCTGTTGTCCACGTATATCGAGTCGACGACCCGCCTCGCCTCGATGATCTCTTCCGGCGTGGCGACGGGCTTGACCGACGGAATGGTTCCCTGGCCCATCCGCTCGACTATAAGGCGCTCCTCTTCGGGGGAGGGGTAGCCGACGGTCACCTTCATGATGAAACGGTCCACCTGCGCCTCCGGCAGGGGGTAAGTGCCCTCCTGCTCGATGGGGTTCTCCGTCGCCATGACGAAGAACAGCTCCGGCAGAGGGTGGGTCGTGTCGCCGATAGTAACCTGGCGCTCCTGCATCGCCTCCAGGAGAGCGGACTGAACCTTCGCCGGCGCCCTGTTGATTTCGTCCGCAAGCAGGACCTGCGTGAAGATGGGCCCCTTCTTCGGCTGGAAGAGGCCTTCCTTCGGGTTGTAGATAAGCGTGCCCACGAGGTCGGCCGGCAAAAGGTCGGGAGTGAATTGAATGCGCTGGAATTGGCCGCTGATGGAGCCGGCCAGCGACTTGACGGCCAGCGTCTTGGCGAGGCCCGGCAGCCCCTCGACGAGGACGTGGCCCCTTGCCAAAAGCGCGATGAGCATCCTGTCCAGCAGTGCGCCCTGGCCGACTATTACCCTGCGCACCTCGTCCAAAAGCCTGGCGATGATCGCCGATTCCGAATCCACCCGCTTCTGAATCTCGCGAAGTTGAGCGTCCATTCAATACCTCCGCCGCCAATTCTAAACATCTCGGACGGCAATGACAAGGCCTATATTGCGCCTCCGCCCGTGGAGAAGATGGCGCGGCCGGGCCGCCCCAAGGTTCTCAATGTTCTCCACGATTCTTTTCGGCGAGGCGCAGCCCGGGCAGGGTGAGGCCTGCCTTGTGAAGAAGGTTAGCGAAAAGGTCCACCGGGAAACCGACGACGTTGTGAAAGGAGCCCTCGATGGATTTGATGAAGACCGCGCCCACTCCCTGCGCGGCGTAGGAGCCGGCCTTGTCCATGGGCTCACTCGTGGATACGTACCAGGCGATCTGCGCCTTGGACAGTTTGTGAAACGTCACGCGGCTTTCGCAGAGCCCCGCCGCCGGCTTATAGCCAGGCCTCAGAAGGCAGACGCCGGTGAGCACGGAGTGCGTCCTGCCGGAAAGCGCCGAGAGCATCTTCGCGGCCTCCGCCGCGTCCCTCGGCTGGCCGAGCGTTCTGCCGCCTATGACCACCAGCGTGTCCGAGCCGATGACGAGCGCGTCCCCGCTGATATTCTTCCCGACCGCCTCCGCCTTCGCCCTGGCGAGGCGGAGAACCTGCTTTTCTGGCTTCTCCAGTGGAAGCGGCGACTCGTCAACGCGTGACGGCACGGCGTCGTGGGCGACGCCGAGCATGGAGAGAAGGTCCGTCCTGCGAGGGCTTCTTGAAGCCAGGATGACCTTCACTTTCCTCCAAACCGGACCACGAGGTAAATGGCCAGAAGAAGTCCGACGAGGGTCAGCGGATTTACCGAGAGCGTGATCCCGAAAATGACCTGGAGGACTGAAAGATCCAGATGGACAGGCTCCTTGAAGCCGATGGAGACCCCCTTGAAGAAGATGTCGTGGGCCGCTCCGCCCGGCAAAAGGAGGCCGACGATCTGGCCGAGAAGCGTGCCGATCACCGTTCCAAGCAGGATAATGAGTATGGCGCCGAACCAGCCGACCTTCACTGGACGAACCCCTTCGGCGCCGGATGCGGCGGCTCGACCGGGACCGGGCCGAACGACGTCTCGTAACGCGAGAGGTTTTCCTGGAGCGTGAGGACGACCTGCTTGAGGGCTATCGGGTTGGTTATCAGCCTCGCCATCACCTTCACTTCGGGCTTGCCGGGCACTATCCTCCCGAAGTCCATCACGAACTCGGCCTGGTTGTGAAAAACGGAAAGGAAGTTGACGTAGATTCCCTCGGCCGTCTTCTCGTCAACCTGAATTTTGAATTCGACTGGCCCGGGAGCCTTGGGATTGTCCATCTCAGCACCTCCAAAGGCCCCATTTTACGCCAACCATGAAGATTCGTCGAGCACGCCCGCCCGCCTCGCGCAAGAAGAAGATATTCACAACCAGCGAAAATTAAGTATTCAGCTTTTGCCCCGTCCCGGATCGCAAGAACGGGCGCTTTCGACGCGGCAAGCTAGGCTGCCTTCGGCCAGCGCCACCTGAATCTGGTCGCCTGGTTCCACGGAAGCGGCGCTCCTGAGAATCCGGCCGCCTGGTCCCGTGGCGATCGCGAAGCCGCGGGCCAAGGTCTTAAGCGGGCTTATCGAATCAAGAAGCCTCGCGGTGGCGGCCAGCCCATCGCGCTCCCTCATGACCCTTGAGGAGGCGGCCGCCTTGAGCACCGAATGGGCGGAGGAGCGCCGGAGGGTTAGCCCTTCAATCCAGCGAGCCAGCCAGTCGGGGCTGAGCGCTTTGGAACAGACGGCCAGCCGGTGGCCGAAGCCCACTAGGCCCGTGAGTGCCGCCTTGCGCGTGGAGGCGCTCGCCACGTCCAGCCTGCCAGCGAGCAACTCAAGCCGCCTTTGCATGATTATTCGCAGGCTTTCGGCGGGCGCCCGCCCCAGCCGCTCTTCGAGGCCAAGCAGCCGGCTGACCATTTGATGCCTCATCCGGCGCCAGGCATCTCTCAGGCGGAAGAGCGCCGATTCCCTAGGCGCAGTCAAAAGCTCCGCCGCCACCGATGGGGTGGGCGCCCTGAGGTCGGCGGTCAAGTCGCAAAGGACGGTGTCCACCTCGTGGCCCACGGCGGAAATGACCGGGACGCGGCTTGCCGCCACCGCCCTCGCCAGCGCCTCGTCGTTGAAGGCCCATAGGTCCTGCGTGGAGCCTCCTCCGCGCGTCAGGAGGATCAGCTCGACGTCCGGCCGGGCCTGGAGCCTTCTCAGCGATGAGATAAGCGCCTGCGGGGCTTCGGTCCCCTGGACCGGGGCGTGGCAGACGACAACATCGAAGGCGGCGCGTCTCCTTCTTAGGACGGAAAGCACGTCGTGCAGCGCCGCGCCCTGAAGCGAAGTCACTATTCCCACCTTGTGCGGGAAGGGAGGAATCGGGCGTTTGCGCGCCGGGTCGGTCAGGCCTTCGGCCGCCAGCCTGCGCTTGGCTTGTTCCAGCGCCATCTGCATGGCGCCCAGGCCCGAGGGCTCAATATAGGTCGCGTAAAGCTGCAAGTCGCCCGACGCGGCGTACAGGCCGAGGCGGCCACGAACCAGCACCAGCATCCCGTTCTCGGGGTCGAATGGAAGCCTCATCGCCTCCCGCCTGAACATGACCGTCTTCAGCGAGGCCGATTGGTCCTTCAGAGCCAGATAGAGGTGGCCGGAGGCGGCGCGCTTGAAACCGGAGACTTCTCCCTCGACCCAGAGGTCCGGGAACGCCGTCTCAAGCTCCTGGCCCAAGATCGCCATGAGCTCGGAAACCGCGTAGACGGGTTTGCCGTTCCAGATCTTCGCCACGCGGGAATTATACAACAGGGCGGCCGGAGCCCGAATGGAGGCGCGGATGCCGCCCGGCAAGTACCGGCCTATAATCTCATCAACTTACAACGCCAATTCTTGGCGGTGGGACGGAATTGACACACCGCGCCGGGAATGCTAGATTAGCCAAGGTTGGAGGCAGCTTGGGCGTATTCCGTTCCGAAGCGTGGAAGGCATATTTCAAGGGGGACTACCTCCGCGCCGGAGACCTCTACAAAAGTGAGGGGAAGCTGGAAAAAGCGCTCCAGATGTACCTAAAGGGGCACGACCTCCTGGCCGCCGCGAAAATGGAGGAGGCGCTCGGCCGGAGCGCGAAGGCGGTCGCTCTTTATCAGCGCGGCGGTGACAAGGAGTCGGCGGTCAGGCTTCTCGTCGCCTCGAAGGCCTTCGGCAAGGCATCGCAGGTTTGCGCCGAAGCGGGCGATTTCGCCAAAGCCGCCACCCTGGCCGAAAAATCAGGCAACTTCGTTCTGGCAGCCGCGCACTGGGAGCAATCGGGCCATTTCTGGGAATCGGCCCTGCTGTTGAGGCAGATCGGCCAGTACGGCAAGGCGATGCTCATGGTGGAACGCGCTCTGCGCCAGTTTCCGTCCGAGTCGGTCCTTTCCCACGAGGAAATGGAGGAGTGGCGGGGGCGCAAGGCTCAGGCCGCAAGGATTTTCGAGGAGGGACAGTCCCCCGAGAGAGCGGCCGAGCTTTACGAGGAGATCAACAGCCTCGCCAACGCCGCCCGCTGCTGGGAAGCGGCGAAGCAGTTTTCCAAGGCGCTGGCGCTTTACGAGCGGTCGGGGAACCGCGAAAAGGTCGCCCAGTTGATCGAGCAGGGCCACGAGACGCCCGCCTACATGCGCGCCAGGTCTCTGGCCGACAAGGGCGAGCAGGAGCGCGCCGCTGAAATCCTGCTGGGCGAGGGCAAGAAGCAGGAGGCGGCCGGCCTCCTGGAGAGCTCGGGCAACGCCGCCGCCGCCGCGCCGATCTTCGAGGAGCTTGAGGACTGGGAGAGGGCCGGAAACCTTTACTTCAAGGCCGGCGAGTACAGGAAGGCGGGCGATTGTTTCCGCTGCGGTTATCAGTACGCCATGGCCTCGCAGTCCTACGATAAAGCCGGTGACGTCCCGCTTGCCGTCAATATGGCCCTGGAAGCGGGGCTGTGGGAACAGGCTCTCGAAATGGCCGGAGGCGACGAGGGCCTTCTGAAGGATTTGATCAGGCGGCTTCAGGGGTCGCAGTCGCCGCAGGATGACCCTTACCGCGCGCTGCTCGTCATGTCCAGGGCCTTCCTGGAAATCAGGCAGCCGGACGTCGTCATTGACCTGTTGGAAGGCCCGTCCGCCCCCGTGCCCGGCGCGTCGCTCATGGCCGATTATCTGCATGGCAGGGCGCTCGAAATGCTCGGCCGGGCCGAGGAGTCCGCCCGCGAGTACAAGCGCGTTACGGCGAGGGACATGGGTTTCTTGGACGCCGCCAAGAGGCTCAAGGAACTTCCGGCGAAGAACCGGGTCAAGGAGGGAAGCCGGTACCTCCCCACCAAGCTCGTCTTCTCTGACGCCTCGGGGGAGCTGTGGGAAGGAGAGGACGCGCGCCTCGGCGTGAAGGCGCTCTTGCACCGGATTCCCATCTCCGGCGGAAGCCCTGCCGTCATCAAGCGCTATTCGGAATCTGTCAAGGCGCTGATAGGCCTCTCTCACCCGGCCATTCTTCAAGTGAGGGACGTCCAGGAAGAGGCCAACGGGGTCACGATAGTGTGCGAGCCCTTTTCCGCCGAAAGCCTCGAGATCAAAATAGAAAAGGGATGGACGCCTTCGCTCTTCGAGGCGCTCGACGTGGCCAGGCAGTTGGCCGAGGCGCTGGAGGAGGCCCACCGCCGCAAGGTAATTCACAAGCAGCTTTCGCCGCAGAGCGTGCTCATTGACCAGGCGATGAGGGCGAAGGTCCGCGGCTTCGGGACGGCGCGCCGCCTCACGGAAATTCCGGAAAGCCCGGCCAAGGAGGCCCTGCTGCCTTACCTTTCGCCCGAAGTACTCGTGGGCGAGAACCAGGGCCCGGCTTCGGACCTATACGCGGTCGGAGCGATCCTCTATAGGATGCTCTTGGGGGTTCCTCCAAAATGGTCGGGCGAAACCGGCAACGGATCGAAGTCCGGGCGGTTTCCGCTGCTTCGCAACTCCGTGGTGCCGGAGCTTCTGAAGAACATCATCGCTCGCCTCATGGCTCCCGAGCCTTCAGAGAGGTACCAGGAGGCTTCGCGGCTTCTTTCGGACCTCAGAGGGCTTGAGCTGGCGCCTGGGGCCCTCGTCGCTGGCAGGTACGAGATCATGGAAGAACTGGGCCGCGGCGGAATGGGCCAGGTCTTCAGGGTCAGGGACCGTGACCTCGACGAGGTGGTGGCCCTCAAGACCCTCAAGCCGAGAAGCGACCTCTCCCAGCTCGCGAGGAACCGTTTCCTGCTGGAAATCAAGCTGGCCCGCAAGATCACGCATCCGAACGTCGTCCGCGTCTTTGACCTCGGAACCTGGCGCGACCTGACCTTCTTGACGATGGAATACATACCCGGCCCCACGCTGAGCAAATGGCTCAGGGAAGAGGGCGGGGCCAACGCCTCCCTCGGGGAGAAGATAGTCATCCTGAAAGGCGTGGCGGCCGGCCTCGCGGAAGCGCACAGGCTCGGCATAATTCACCGCGACTTGAAGCCGCAGAACGTCATCTTGACTCCACAGGGCGTGCCCAAGGTCGTTGACTTCGGCATAGCCTACGCGCAGCAGGGGGAGGACTTGACGCAGGACGGCCACTTCGTCGGCTCGCCGAAGTACGTCTCGCCCGAACAGATTCAGGGACTGAAGCTCGACGCCCGTTCCGACATCTACAGCTTCGGCCTTCTGGCCTATTACCTTTTCACGGGCGAGGACGCCTTCGGCGGCGACAACGCCACGCTCATACTCATGGCCCAGTTGCGCGACGCACCTCCGAGCCTCTGCGAAAAGATCCGCGCGCCGCAGAGCCTGGGAGCACTCGTCGCCAAATGCCTCTCCAAATCACCCGACGGCAGGCCGTCCAGCTTGCGCGAAGTGCTCCGCTCTCTTGAGGAGATAAGATGAAGCGTGCTTACGTCCTCGACACCAACGTTCTGCTCCACGACCCCAAAAGCCTCTACCATTTCGAGGAGAACGACGTCTTCATACCGATCTGGGTAATCGAGGAGATTGACCGGTTCAAGCGCGAGGTCACCGACCTCGGAAGAAACGCCAGGCAGGTCTCCAGGGAACTGGACGCGCTGCGCGAGAAGGGGCCGCTTTCCAAGGGAGTCATGCTCGAGGGCAAGGGGATGCTCAGGGTCGTCATGGACCGGGAGGACGGCCTCCTGCCGCCCACCATACGGGGCGACAGCGCCGACAACCTGATACTCGGCGCGGCCCTTTTCCTGAAGAAGCGCGGCGCCGACGTGGTGCTGGTGACGAAGGACACGAACCTGAGGGTGAAGTCCGACGCCCTCGGCCTCCAGGCCGAGGACTACGAGACGGACAAGATACAGGTCGAGGAACTCTACGCGGGCTGGCGCTCAATAACCGTGCCGAAAGCCAGCGTTGACAAGCTATACCACGCGCGCTCCGTGCCGTGCCCGGTTGATGACGCGATGCCCAACGAGATGTTCTGCCTCGTTGACGAGTCGAACCCGTCGCACACGGCCCTGGCCAGGCACGAGCCAGTCGGAAAGGAGCTTCGGGCGCTCGAGGAGGCGAAGCCCGTCTGGGGAATATCCCCCCGGAACCGCGAGCAGCGCTTCGCCATGGACCTCCTGTTAAACGACAAGCTCTCGCTGGTCACGTTGGTCGGCAAGGCCGGGACCGGCAAGACCCTCCTCGCCATAGCCGCGGGGCTCCACAAGGTGACCGACCAGCAGGCCTTCCAGCGGCTTCTGGTGACGCGGCCGATTTTCCCGATGGGGCGGGACATAGGGTACCTGCCTGGCGAGCTAGAAGCGAAGCTCAAACCGTGGATGCAGCCGATTTTCGACAACCTCGAGCTTCTTCTGAACCTGTCGTACAGCAACCGCGGCCACGACGCCTACCAGGAGCTGGTCGAGCAGAGGATACTGCAGATTGAAGCGCTGACCTATATTCGCGGCCGGTCCATACCGCAGCAGTTCATGGTGGTGGACGAGGCGCAAAACCTGACCCCGCACGAGGTTAAGACGATAATCACGAGGGCCGGGGAGCGGACCAAGATAGTCCTCACCGGCGACCCTTACCAGATAGACAACCCTTACATAGATTCGTCTTCCAACGGCCTGACCTACCTTGTCGAAAGGATGAAGGACTCTCCGCTGGCGGGCCACATGACGCTCGTGCGGGGCGAGCGGTCCGACTTGGCCGAAACGGCGGCGAACGTCCTATGAAAACTTTCGCCAGGTGGTGCCTGATGCCGCTGGCCTGCGCCGCGCTCCTCGGATGGTGCAGGCCCTCCTTCGCATCGGGGCCTTACGTAAGCGGCTTCAAGGCCGGCTTTGAAAACCAGAAGGTGGTCGTTTCGTTCGGCGTGGGAGAAGCTTTCGGCCGGGACGACCTCAAGGAGGCGATAGACTCGACGCGCACCGTGACGATAACCTTCACCGCCGAAGTGATCAAGCACCGGCTGACGTGGAAGAACAAGACGGTCGCGCGCAAGGTCATAAAGCGGCTCATCACCTTCGACAACCTCACCAGGCAGTACACCATCGAGACGCTGGTTGACGGGGAGACGGCCGGAGAGACAGTGGCCGCCTCGTACGAGGAGATGGCCGAAAAGGCTTCGAAAGTATCCGACGTTGAAGTGACCTCGGTCGCGGACATAGAGCCGGGGGCCACTTACACGGTGAGGGTCCGGGTAAAGCTCTTGTCGGGGTTCACGCTCTGGATCATTCCTTGGGACGTGGAGACGCCATGGGTAAGCCAGGAGCTGAGCACTCCTTAAGACGACTCCTGTCAAGGCGCGCCCTGGTCATCGCCATGGCGCTTGCCGGCCTTGCGGGCGGCGTCGTCTTTCTGGCGCTGTTGAGGCGGGAGGTCCGTTCGACCTCCCCCGAGAGCGGCGGCACGCTGCTGACCGCGCTCTCGCTGATGAATTTCCTCCTCCTCCTGACCCTGCTCTTCGTTCTCTTCAGGCAGCTCATCAAGGGCTTTCTCGAGTGGCGCCGCTTCAGGGAGGGCGCGCGCTTCCGCACGAGGCTCCTGATATCCTTCGTCCTTCTGGGCCTCACCCCCTCGCTGCTCCTGTTCGTCGGAGCCATCCAGCTCTTCGAGTCAACGCTCGACAGGTGGTACCAGCTCCCCGTCCATACAATAAGCTCCGCCGGGCAGAAGATGGTGGACCAGGCGCTGGACATGGTCAGGACCCAGACCTACCGCGACGCCAGCGGCCTGGCCGGCCAGCTAGGACAGGTCCCGCTGGAGCTGCGCCCGGCGTTGGCGCGCCATCTTTACAGCTTCGGAAACATAGACGAGCTTTTCTTGATTGATCCAAGCGGCAAGGTACTCGTCGCCCTTCCGGCGAACGCGGCCGTCCCGGACGCCTACAAGGTGTCGAAGTGCTTCGAGGCGGATGGGCTCAGGGGATGGATGGACCTTACGCCGAAGCCCGTCGTCATGAGCGGCGTCAGAATAGACGGCGTCTCGGCGGTCGCGGTGGGCGCTTACATTCCGCACGAGCTCTTCGACCAGGCGAGGTTCATTTCGGAGAACAACCAGGCTTTTCTCAGGGCAAAGTCCGAGCGCCGGGACGTCGAGATCACGATGATCTCCTCCTATCTCGCCCTGACGCTGGTCATAATCGTCGCCGCAGTCTGGATCGGTTCCAGCCTGTCGAAGGAGATCAGCGTCCCTTTGAAGCTTCTCCTCGAAGGGACGAGGGAGGTCTCGGGCGGCAACATGAGCCACCAGATTCCTTACGAGGCAAAGGACGAGATTGGCCAGGTCGTCACCTCCTTCAACAAGATGACGATGGATTTGGCCGAGAGCCAGCGAAGCCTGGAGCGGTCCAACGAAGAGCTTAGGCAGATAAGCCGCGACGCGGAAAGGCGCAGGCGCTACATCGAGATGCTGATGGAGACGCTGCCGCTGGGAGTGGTTTCCTTCGGAACGGAGGGCGACGTGCGCACCGTCAACCCGAGGGCGCGGGAGCTCATGGGCATGGAGCCTTCCGATCCTCCGTACCGGCTTCTCACGAGGCCGGAATGGAACGAGATGCGCGGCGCGCTCGAGGGATTTCCGGCGAGGCCGGTGGCCAACCGCGAGGCCGCGCTTTCGGGGCGGCAGGGCCAGCGGATCATCTCGGTTTCGGCGAGGTCCTTGGAGGAGAAGGCCGGCGGCCTCTTCGGCTCCCTCGTGCTTCTCGAGGACATCAGCGACCTCAGCCGGGCGCAGCGGATAGCCGCGTGGCAGGAGGTGGCGCGCCGCCTGGCGCACGAGATCAAGAACCCGCTCACGCCGATACGGCTGTCCGCACAACGCATAAGAAAGAAGGTCCGCGAGAAAGCGGAGGATCTCGAACCGGCCGTGATGGAGGGAACGACGACCATCGAGCGAGAGGTCGAGGGCATGATGGCGATGGTGAACGAGTTCTCGCGGTTCGCCAGGCTACCGGAAATTCACCCGAAGCCAAGCTCGCTAGCCGGCCTGATCAGGGACGCGGTGTCCACCTATAGGGCGGCCTACACCAAGGTGGAGTTCGAGCTCGAACTCCCGAACGACTTTCCGCCCGTCAGAATAGACTCCGAGAACCTGAGCCGCGCGCTCAAGAACCTCTTCGAGAACGCGATAGAGGCGATGGAAATGCAGGGCTCCATATCGGTGAAGCTCGACGAGTGGAGCGGGATGGCGCGGCTGGTCATCCGCGACTCCGGCCCGGGCATCCCGAAGGAGGCGAGGACACGGCTCTTCCTCCCTTACTACTCGACGAAAAAGCGCGGCACCGGGCTCGGCCTCGCCATCGTCGCCAGGGTCCTCGAAGAGCACGGAGGTTCCATCGTGGTTGACGAATCGTACGAAGGAGGCGCGGGGTTCATCATCACCCTGCCCTTGTAGCGAAGTCAGGAGCAAGCCATGTCCGAAGGACGCGTTCTGGTCGTTGACGATGAAGAGGCCATACGCAAGACGCTCAAGCAATGCCTGGAGGATGACGGCCACCAGGTTTCCGTCTGCGAATCGGGCGAAGAGGCGATGTCGCTGCTGGAATCGCAGGATTTCGACCTCATCATGCTGGACGTGTGGCTCCCCGGGGTGGACGGCCTGAAGGTTCTCGAAGACCTGCGCCGCGCGGGGCGTTCCGAGGAGGTCGTCATGATCTCCGGCCATTCCAGCATTGACACCGCGGTGAAGGCGATACGCCTCGGCGCCTTCGATTTCATCGAGAAGCCGCTCTCTCTTGACAGGGTGGAGGTGTCGGTTCAGAATGCCCTGAAGAAAGTGAGGCTCGAGGAGAGCAACAGGATATTGAGGGAGCAGCTCGGCCCCGACACCGAGATAGTGGGATCGAGCGCCCCCATTCGCGCGCTCACGGAGCAGGCGCTGAAGGCCGCCCCGACCGACGGCCGCGTCCTGATCTTCGGCGAGAACGGCACCGGAAAGGAATTGATAGCGAGGCTCATCCACGCGAACAGCCTCAGGGCGGCGGAGGCCTTCGTCGAGGTGAACTGCGCGGCCATACCGCAGGAACTGATAGAGAGCGAACTTTTCGGCCACAGGAAAGGCTCGTTCACCGGCGCCTTCGAGAACAAGAAGGGAAAGTTCCTTCTGGCGAGCGGTGGCACGCTGTTTCTGGACGAGGTCGGCGACATGAGCCTGGCGACGCAGGCCAAGGTGCTCAGGGCGCTCCAGGAGCAGACGATTGAGCCTGTCGGCGGCGCTGGTTCCGTCAAGGTGAACGTCCGGGTCATCGCCGCCACCAACAAGGACCTGCCCTCGGAGATATCGGCCGGCCGTTTCAGGGAGGACCTTTACTACCGCCTCAACGTCGTGCCACTGAGGGTTCCGCCGCTTCGGGAACGCAGGGAGGACATCCCGCTCATAGCGGAGCACTACCTGAGGAGCTTCGCCGCCAGGTACGGAAGGCCGGCGAAAAGGCTCGGAGCGGAGGCGCGCGAGGCGCTCGCGGCTTACTCCTGGCCCGGCAACGTGCGCGAGCTGAAGAACCTGATGGAGCGCGCCGTCATCATGGCCCCCGCCGCCGAGCTCGGGCCGCGCGACGTCGCCCCCGGGCCGTCCGGCCAGGCCGCCCCGGTGCCGCAGCCGGGTACGGCGATGGCGTGGGAAGGGCCCATAAAAGAGGCGCGCGAGGCGTTCGAGCGCGAATTCATCCGCCGCTCGCTCGAACGCAATCAGGGCAACGTGTCGAGGACGGCCGAGGAGCTGGGCATAGAGAGGCGCCACCTCTACCGGAGGCTCCAGGCGCTGGGTTTGCGGAAGGAAACGTCGTATGATGCTGACGAGCGGGACCAATAGGAGCAGGCCATGGTGATGATAAACCGTTCCACGAAGGAAGTGACCGTCAAGATCGTCTATTACGGGCCCGGCCTCTGCGGCAAGACGACGAACCTCGAATACATCTACCAGAAAGCGATGCCGGAGAAGCGGGGCAAGCTCCTGACCGTCGCCACCGAAACCGACAGGACGCTCTTTTTCGACTTCCTTCCAATGGACCTGGGCACCATCCGGGGAATGCGGCTTCGCGTTCAGCTCTACACCGTTCCGGGCCAGGTTTTCTACGACGCGACGAGAAGGATAGTCCTGAGGGGAAGCGACGGCCTCGTCTTCGTCGCCGACTCCCAGCCCAGAATGATGGAAGCGAACGTCGAGAGCGTAAACAACCTGAAGAAGAACCTCGAACTGAATAACCTGGACCCCGAGACGATCCCCGTCGTCTTTCAGTACAACAAGCAGGATCTCAACGATCTGTCGCCGCTCGATGAGCTGGAATCGCGCCTCAACTGGCGCGGCGTCCCCCATTTTCTTTCCGTAGCCACGGTCGGCAAGGGGGTGAACGAGACGCTGAAGAAGATCATCGAGCTCGTAGTCCGCAAGCTCCATGAGCAGGACGCGGTACTCAAGGGAGCCAGAAAACAGATGACGCCCGCGATGACACAGGCGGCTCCGGCTCGCGAGGAAAGCCCGGCCGCTGCGGCCGCAGCGCCGCGAGCGCCGTCCGGCGAAGAAGCCGTTTCACGGGCCGAAGAGGACGGACAGCCTGTGCCCGAGGAAGAGCCCGAGGTCGAGCGCCTTGACGCCGCCGACCTGACACCCGAGCCGGCGCCGGTCATAACTCCGCCGGAGGCGCTGCCTCAAGAGGCCGAGGCGGATCATCCTGTAATCCACCCTGCGGCCGAGGCGAGAGAGCCCGTAATCGAGATCGAGCCGGAGGAGGCTCCGGCTCCAGTCCCGCTGGAACCGGAGAGGTCAATCGCCACCGATATCCAGATAGTCGAAGAGGCGCTCTCCGAGATGGAGATGCGCGCCATGGCGATGGCCCAGGACATCCGCGACCTCAAGGCCACCGTGCAGGCCATAAAGGAAAAAACCCGCTAGGCCATGACCATAAACTCCGAGGGAAGCCCCCATTGGAAGAGACGATGACACCGGGCCCTCGCGCGGGGCGATTCCTCGCGGCCTTCCTGCTAGTCGTTCTCTCCTCGTGCGCTTCGGGCAACGGGGGCCTCAAGGCCGAGAGGGGAACTTTCCAAGAGACGATGCTGCTGACAGGCGAGCTCAAAGCAGTGCACTCGGTGGACGTTATCGTTCCACGGCTGCCCCAGTGGCGCACCCAGATCCGCTGGATGGCTCCGGATGGCAGCAGCGTCAACAAGGGGCAGAAGATTCTCGAGCTTGACCTTACTTCGGTCGCAGGCGACGTCGAGGACAAGCGGCTCGCGACCGACAAGGCGCGGAACGACTACCAGAAGCAGAAGGCGCTCAACGCGTCGTCGCTGGAGGCGGCACGGCTGGCCGTCGCCCAGCGCAAGGTGGACTTGGAAAAGGCTCAAATGGACGCCGCCATTCCCAAGGAGCTGGTCGCCAGGCGCGACTACGACGCGAAGCAGATCGCCCTTGAAAAGGCCGAGGCGGAGTATGAGAAGGCTCAAGGCAACCTGAAGGCGGAGGAGGAGTCGGCCGAGGCTGACTCCTCGGTTGCCCGGCTTTCGCTGGAAAAGGCGCAGAGGGACCTCGCCGCGTCCGACCAGGCGCTCAAGGCGATGACGGTCCTCGCGCCGTGCGATGGCGTGCTGGACGTCGCCCAGCACCCATGGTACAACCGCAAGTTGCAAATCGGCGATACGGTTTTCGTGGGAATGACCGTCCTTCACGTTCCGGACATGAGCCACGTGGAGGCGGCGGCGAGGCTCTACGACGTTGACCGCGGTAAGGTCCGTCCAGGCATGAAGGCCGAATGCCGCCTCGACGCCTTTCCCGGCGTCACGCTCAAGGGCGTCGTCACCGAAGTTGCCGATGTCGCCCAGGAAGTCCCCGACAGCCCCTCCAGAAGGGCCTTCGCCGTCAAGGTGGACTTGGGAAAGGGCTATCCTGAAAAGATGCGCTCGGGAATGAGCGTCAGAGTCATCGTTCAAACTCGGCGGATGGAGAACGTTCTCCTAGCGCCACGCGCGGCGCTGGATTTTTCGGGGGGCAAGGTCCTCGCCAGGCTGAAGGGGGGAGCCATCGCCGAAGTGCAAGCCGGGCCGTGCGACGCCATGGATTGCGTCATCACGTCAGGGCTCCGAGAAAACCAGCGGCTTGAGCCTTTCGGGGCTGGCCAATGAACCGCGAAGCGGCGAAGGCCATCGTAGGGAAGGCATGCCGGGCTCTGTTGCTTCTCGCGAGAAGCCGCCCGAAAACGGTGGCTGCTGCGCTTCTGGCCCTGGTAGCGCTTGCCGCCGCCGGAACGGCCTTCTCTTCGAGCGACGTCTCCACCGCCACCGCCATCAAGGGCGTCCTTACGACCAGCGTGCCCTTCAGCGGCGTTCTGAAGGCCGAGGACTCGGAGAGGCTCGGCCCGCCGCAGGTGCCGAGGGTCTGGAGGTACAAGATCTCCATGATGGCCCCCGAAGGGAAGGAAGCGAAAAAGGGAGAGCCGGTCCTCGGGTTCGACCCGAGCGACCTCAAGCGGGAGATGGACTCGAAACTGGCCGAAAGCGCGACCGCCGCCTCTCAAGTCGAGAAGACGCGCGCCCAGATGGAGATCAAGCGCCAGGAGGACGCGCTCGCCCTGGCCCAGGCGGAGGCGAACCTCAGGAAAGCCAAGATGCAGAGCGACATTCCTCCGGAGCTCAAGCCGACCAACGACATCAAAGGCGCCAAGCTGGATGCCGCGCTCTACGCCCGCCAGATTGAGAGCCTGAAGGTCTCGATGGCGGCGGACATGGCCGCCTTCGCGCGCGACCTGGCTTCCCAGCGAGAGGCGAGGGACCGGGCGAAGGCGCGCGTGGCGGAGATCGAATCGGCGATCACGCAAATGACGGTGCAAAGCCCGAGGGCCGGCACCGTGATATACATAACGAGCGAGGAGACCCAGCAGAAGAAGCAGGTCGGCGACGATTGCTGGGTGGGGGAAAAGGTCATCGAGGTCGCGAGCCTCTCCAAGATGAGCGGCGAAGGGGAGGTGGACGAATCGGACGCTGGCAAGCTTGCCGGCGGCCAGCGCGTTCGCTTGAGCCTCGACGCCCATCCCGACGAGGAGTTCAACGGGACAGTGCGTTCCGTCGGAACGGCGCTGGAAGCCAAGTCGCCGGCCAACCCGCTCAAAGTAGTCAAGGTTGAAGTGAGCCTGGATAAGACCGACCCGAAGAAGATGATGCCCGGAATGAGGTTCACCGGCTTCATCGAGACTGGCTCGGTGCAGGATGCCATTCTAATACCGCCGGACGCGGTGACGGAGACTTCTGGCGGCGCCACTGTTCGCGTTCGGACGCTCTTCGGCTGGCGCACCGCAAAGATCAAGCTTGGGGAGAGGGGAAAAGAAATGGTGCAAGTCCTCGCAGGCCTGCGGGAGGGCCAAGTCCTCGCTCGCCGCGCTTCGTTACAAGGGGCAGCCAGATGAAGAAGGCGCGAGCCGCCGCCATCGCCGCCGCCCTGGCCGCCATCGTGGCAGGCGCGGCGATGGTCGCTCTCAGGGCGCCCGAGCTTCCGGTTCTCAAGCTCGCCAGGCAGCCTTTTCAGGTGCGCGTGCGCGCCGATGGCGTCCTCAAGGCCATTGACTCCACCCCGGTCTCGACCCCGATTACGGCTGGCGTGGCGATGACCATAGCGTGGATAGTTGATGACGGAACTTACGTGAAAAAGGGCGACGTCGTCGTCAGGTTCGATCCGACCGTCTTTGAAAAACAGTTAAAGGACGGCAAGGCCGACGAGGAGATCGCCCGCGAGCAGATCGCCAAAGCCAAGGCCCAGAGCGCGTCAACCAACCAGGGGCTCGACCTGGACGTCTCGATGGCCAAGAAGGACCTGGCACACGCCGAGGAATTCCAGAACAAGGACGAGGAGATCTTTTCGCGTTACGAGATCGCCAATTCGCTTCTAGACACACAGCTTGCCGAAAGCCGGGCCGCCTGCGCCGAAAAACTGAAGAAGGCCAAGGGCGAGATGGCCAAGACTGAAGTGGATCTTCACCGGATCGACGAGCAGAAAGCCGGGCGCGACGTCGGCAGGGCCGAGGCATCTTACGGCGCCAGGGAGGTTTTGGCGCCTCACGACGGCGTGGTCATCCTACAGCGCGACTGGAGAGAGGAGCTGCCGAGGCCGGGAAAGACCGTCTGGCCCGGCCAGAAGCTGGCCGAGATTCCTAAGCCGGGCGGGCTCAAGGCCGAGGTCTACGTGCTCGAGGCCGATGCCGGCGGGCTGAAGGCCGGCCAGGAGGCCCAAGCGCGTCCTTACGGCTACGACGGCCCTCCGGTACGCGCCAAGGTGGACCGGGTTGACACCCTGGCGAGGCCCCGCTTTCCAAACGTCCCGGTGCAGTACTTCGGAGCGACGCTCGTGTTCGTAGGGCAGCCCCCGGCCTCTCTTGTCCCCGGCCAGCGCATCCAGGCGGAGATTCTGGTGGCCGATCTGAAGGACGCGCTGGTCGTGCCGAGGCAGGCCGTCTTCCAGAAGGATGGGCGCGCGATCGTCTACAGGAAGAGCCTTTTGGGGGGCTTCAAGCCGGTGCCCGTCGTGCTCGGCCAGGGGGCGCCGGGCCGCGTCGTCGTGAAAGAGGGGCTTGAGGCGGGCGACGTGATCGCGCTCGCGGACCCGGCGGCGCAAAACGGCGCCGGCGAGGCGAAGGAGCCGGCTTCTTCGGCCGGAAGCGCGCCATGAACTTCTCCGACGCCTTCAAAAGCGCCTACCGGAGCCTCTCTTCCCACAGGCTCCGCTCGATCCTCTCGATGCTGGGGATGCTCTTCGGCGTTGGGGCCGTCATCGCCATGCTGGCGATCGGCGCCGGCGCGGAGCGGCAGGCGATGGAGATGATCGAGCGGCTGGGGCTGAGAAACGTCCTTCTGAAGGCTAAGGACTTCAAAAAGGAGGAACTCGACGAGATCCGCAAGAAGTCGCCGGGCGTCTCGCTTCGCGACGGCGAGGCCATCGCCGAGGCGCTCCCCGAGGTCGAGCTCGTCGCCCCCGTCGTTAAGATCGAGCCCTACAAAGTGCTCGCGGCGGGCGGCTCGGCGCAATGCCAGGTCTACGGCGTCTCGTACGAACAGCAGTCTCTTTTCGGGATGAAGCTGGCCGAGGGGCGTTACCTCGACGCCAAGGACGAAAGGGACAGCGCGCAGGTGTGCGTCATTGGCCCCGAGGCGCGCAAGGAACTGTTCGGCTTCGGGCCGGTGCTCGGGCGCGACCTTAAGGTCAACGACGTCTGGCTGGAGGTGGTGGGCGTCTTCGCCACGGGGCAGGAGGGAAGCGCCATCCAGGGAGTGCAGGTCGGCTCGCTGGCCAGGGAGATAGACATCCCGGCGGCGACGGCGCTGAGGAAGTTCGACCGCGACCCGCTCAAGTCCCCGGTTGACGAGGTGGTGATCAAGCTCGCGAAGGGCGCCTCGCCTCAAAAGGCCGCGCTCGCGATGAAGGGGCTCGTCCAGCGGCTTCACGGCGGAGCGGACGACTACGAGATCGTCGTGCCGGAGGCGCTTCTTGAACAGAGCCGCAAGACGCAGCGGCTCTTCTCGATCGTGATGGGCTGCATCGCGGGGATATCCCTCCTGGTCGGCGGCATCGGCATCATGAACATCATGCTCGCGTCGGTGCTCGAAAGGACGCGCGAAATCGGGATCAGGCTCGCCGTGGGGGCGAAAGCTCGCGACATCGCGCTCCAGTTCGTCAGCGAGGCGGCGGCGATAAGCCTGCTGGGCGGGCTTTCGGGGATGGTGATGGGCGTCGCCATCGCGAAGGTGGTCGCCTTCTACGCCGAGTGGCCGACCGTTGTCACGGCTTTCTCCGTCATCCTCGCCTTCGGCGTATCGCTCGCCGTCGGCGTTCTGAGCGGCCTCTATCCCGCCATGCGCGCCGCCAAGCTCGACCCCATCGAAGCCCTGCGCTACGAATAGCCCCGCGCCGCCGCGAAGCGGCGGGAAAGACATCCCACCATTAAGACGTGAGAAGTGAGACGTGAGACGTGAGACGTGAAACGGCGAACCGTAGGGGAGGGGCTCCGCCCCCTCCCGCGCGCGGCGCGGTGCTGGCCGCTATCTGGGTCTGGAGAACCCTCCTACCGAGGATGGCCATTCGGCCACGACGCCCCCGCCGCTGTAGGAGGCATCTCCAGATACCGATTGCGAATGGAAGGGGGAGCGGGGAGCGGGAAGCAGGGACAAGGGACAGGGGACAGGGGCCAAGAAAAGGATGCCGGGATAGCGCGGTCGGCTCGCGGGCCTCGCATCTCGCCCAACGGCGCCGGGACGGCCGCACTTCGTGCGGCTTGTCTTGGACTTGCGCCGGTGAAAATAACGCCCGCGTCTAGTGGCCGGGGACAACTGGTCCACATGGACAGCAGAGGGAAGTTCACAAGGTAGCGGGCCGCGTCCCGCAGGGACCTGTGGGACGCAACGCGTGCTTAGGCGGATTCCAGCGGTTCAGTGAGTGCGGTGATGAGGCTTTCGGCTACACGTATTGCCCGAATGCGTTGCCATCGAAAGTAGAGCGCCAGCATCGCGAGGAGCCCAAACCAGCCGCACACACAGCCCCATTTGGAAAGGGGCGCAGCATCAAGCGCAAAAGGAATCATGCAAACACGACCCGCACTACTGAGCACGAAGAGAAATGGTGCCATTGGCCAATAGCCCCGGAGTGATACTACGGTAGCGTTGAAATCTATCTTGCCGCGAACTGAGGGGAATGCCCCCAGCGGCCCTGCCAGCGTGCTATGGAACAAGGCGGTGGTTGGAGTGACGAACTTGAATTTGCAACCCGCTGTCGAGACACGATCATTGCAAGAGAAAGGCCCGATTACCTTCTTGTCCGGTTGCTTGACGTGCGCGATTGGTAGCCCGGAGACAAAAAAGGGATACCAGTACATCTGGACTCCAATCCACCCGAGCACACACAGGATGAAAGAGACAGCCTGAATGCCCATAAGAAAGAACACCAGAAAAGTGATGATCATTTGCTGTTGCACTCCGATTCGATTCCGAGGCTCAAGCCCGCGTTCATCGGCCGACAACCTTATGGAGGACGTAGGGCGCGGAGTGCCACCTGGAAAGAACTTCCGACTCCACTTGCCGATCCGCTGAAATGGGCTGTTATGCCCACATTCTCCTTTCGGCATTGTCCCATCGTTCCGCAACCTTGAGAAACGTGTCGCCCCAACCGCTACTGATGCTTGTTTCTTGCATCGGGCCCGTAGGAGCGAACATGACGGCAAGATCGAGCCGTTCTGGGATAGCGCCAGACTCGACAACCGAAAGAAAGGACTTTACTTCCGTTATTGCTTCTTCGGCATTTTCCCAGCCGGACCACGCAAAATCATTTTCCTCGATTGAGAGAAGCTCAATAGAGGCGTAGAGGATATCCTTGAGCAATGTTCTGGGGGCGACATCCTCAGGGTCATATGAAAGCAATTTTCTCGTAGCCTCAAGATTCATCTCAGTGCCTTTCAGTGCCTTGTACGCTTGCCTGTGGCGACCGGGCGCCGCGCTGCACTGACGCGGCTGCGGTAGGCTTCCCCCGTCATGGCGTAACTCTACCGCTTGCGCTTTGCGTTGTCAAACGCTGGCGGGGCGGAAGCCCCGCCAGCGACGGTCTTGGTGCAGTCCCTTCACTAAACAC
>JBBINO010000030.1:0-29022 GCA_037443845.1 Acidobacteriota bacterium | reverse complement strand
AGACACCGAGACACGGAGAAAGACGACTGATAGTTAAAGACGAAGAGTTGTAAAGAGAGCAAGCGCGCATCATGCTTCTTCCCCTAGGTACCCCTCCGCGCCTCTGTGCCTCCGTGGTTCCCGCTCCCCGCTTCCCGCTCCCGCCCAACTAACCTCAGCCACCCCTTCCCGTCAAAGATTCTTTGGTTGGTATTTTTATCAGCGTTCCCGCCGCCGGTTCCGCATTGGGCTCGAAGAAGCCGTTGTATGAAGCGAGCTTCCCGGCAAAATCGGCGGTGCCAAGCTCGCGCTGGCTTATCGCCTTCCAGGTGTCGCCCGAGGCCGCCTTAATGAGCCGCAGCACAGGCGGCTTGGCCTTGGCTATCTCGTCCGCCGGCGGGAACCGGAGGCTCTGAAGAACCTGCATGAATTCAGGCTTGGCCGCGTCGAACTTGTCCTTGCGAGTCAGGCCGTAGAGGACGTAAGCCTCTTTATCGCTCAGAAGAAAGCCCGACAGCACGCGCATCGTGCCGGCCGAGGTTGAGAGGTCGAGCGTAGCGACCGCCAGCGAGTGGCCGTCTTGCGTTTTGACGGCCTCGCTCGTCTTGTCCCACTTCGCCCCCTTCGTCGCCTTGATGTAATCCGCTATGTAGCCGTTGACCTCCTGGTGCTTGTGAAGAGGGTTGATTTCGAAGCCGATCAGGTATGTCACCGCCTTCGTCGAATCCCCTTCCCCCTCCTTCTTCTCGCGCGTCAGGACCACCTCGGCGTCCTTTGCCCTGAGGTTCGCGCTGTACGAGTCGGGGAAAGTGAAACAGACCCCGTAGTGCTTCTGGTAGAAGACGCCGTCGGCTATGACCTTTTCCCCCTCGGACTGCCCGAGCAACAGGCCGTCCAAGTGGCCGAGATAAACGTCCCTGCGGAGGGGCTCGGCCACGAGGGCCGGTTCGCTCTTCCTTGCCTCGTCGAGCCTCTGCCTGGCGTACGCGAGGCGCTGGGCCGTGGGAGGATGGCTCATCAGAAAGCGCTCCATCCTGCCGGGTTCCTTCTCCTCGAGACTCTGGAACATCAGAAAGCTGTCAACCGCGCCCTGGGGATTGTAGCCCGCCTTCTCCATGTAGGTGATGCCGTATTCGTCTGCCTGCGCCTCGTTCGAGCGCGAGTAGCCGAGGAAGGCCAGGTTGAGCGCCAGGTTGGTCAGGTCGCCGAAGTTGCCCATGGTCCCGGGGGCAAGGATCGAGGCGAGGATCATGGTCGTCTGCGCCGCGTAAGCCTTTGAAATGGCCGCCGCGCCATGACGCGCCGCGACGTGCGTTATCTCGTGGCCGAGCACCGAGGCCAGGTCGTCCTCGGCGTTGAGCCTCGCCAGAATGCCGCGCGTGATGTAGACGTACCCGCCGGGAAGCGCGAAGGCGTTGATGACCGGAGTGTTCAGCACCTGGAAGTGGAATATGAGCTGGCTCCGGCCGCTCTGGGCGACGAGCTTCTCGCCGACGGACGAGACGTACGCGTTCAGGCCGGGCAGGTCGTCGTAGTAGCCGTACTCCTGCTTGATTTGCTTCGACGCCTCGTCGCCGATGCGAATCTCCTTCTCCTCGCTTATCAGCATGAGCTGGCCGTGGTGGGTCACCGGGTTCGACGCGCAGGCGCACAGCAAAACGAGGAGCGGCAAAAAGACCCTTCTCCGCCAGTGGTTCGCTTTATTCATCTTCGCCTCCACGGCACGCCCACTATTTCGCCCCGCTCCTTGGGGCGGGGCGAAAAGGTGAGAAGGTGAGAAGGTTAGAAGGGTAGCGTAGGAGGTCGCCTTCCCACCCTTCACACCCTTCTTACATTCTCACCCTTGTCATCTCCTGACGACTCCGGCATCGGGCAGCAGATTGGGGATGCCGTCCTCCACGGGGAAAGCGCGGTGGCACTTGGCGCAAACCAGTTCCTCCTTGCCATCGTGCTCCACCAGCTCGAACGAGCCCCTGCAAACCGGGCAGGCGAGAATTTCAAGAAATTCCTTGTCAATGGCCATCGTCTCCTCCGGCGGCGCCAGCCATGGACGCCTTCTGGCATTATACCGAAATGGCCAGGCGTCCGGAAATGGCATTCGGCCGCGTGCTGGGGTATACTGGGATTGTTAGGGTGGATGATGGCGGAGTTCATCTTTCAAGGTTCGCTTGCAGAAAACCCGCTGCCGGAGGTCCTGCAGAAGATATACTGCTACAAAGTTCCGGGCGTCCTCGCCGTGTCGAACGGCGCAGGCAAGAAGCAGATATTCATCTCGGGCGGAGAGGTGATATTCGCCTCCTCGACCTTCGACGACGACCGGCTGGGCGAATTTCTTCTCAAGAAGGGCGCCATCACGAAGCAGCAGTACGATGAGTCGGTGAAACTCCTAAAGGAGACCGGCAAGCGCCAGGGGGCGATATTCGTCGAGATCGGGGCCCTGGCGCCGAGAGACCTCTACCGCCTCGTCAAGGAACAGGTCATCGCCATAGTCTGGTCGCTCTTCAACTGGCCCGACGGCGAGATCAGCTTCAAGGTGGGCAAATTCAAGGAGGAGGAGATCATCAAGCTCAACCTCGACACCAGGACAGTCATAATGGAAGGCATCAAGATGGTCGAGGATTCCAAGCGCGTGGTGCGGTGGCTCGGCCGCAAGGAAGAGGTCTTCGAGCCGGCGCCGAACGCGCTTTCCCTGCTCTCGACGCTAGGGCTTACGCCGGAGGACAAGAAGATATTCCGCGCCATTGACGGGACTAGAAACTTCCTGGACATACTGAAGGCGAGCCCATTGGAATCGGGCCTCACCGCGAAGACCCTTTACGCGATGTACGTTTTGGGCCTTATCCAGAAGAAAGATTCCGCGATTCGGATCGTCGCCCGCGGCGGCGGGCCGAAATAAAGAAAAGAGTTCGATCGTGCTGAAAATCGGCTTTCTAGGCGGGTTGGGGGAGTTCGGCAAGAACATGGCCGTTTTCGACCAGGACGGCGACCTCTTGATCGTGGACTGCGGCGCAATGTTTCCAGAAGCCGACGCCCCAGGCATAGACCTCGTGATTCCCGACTTTTCCTACCTTCAGGAAAACGCCTCCCGCGTCGCCGGCGTCGTGTTGACCCACGGCCACGAGGACCACATCGGCGCGGCCCCGTTCCTTTTCAAGGCGGTCAGCGCGCCACTTTACGCGACAGGCATGACCCACGGCCTGTTGGCGCGAAAACTCGAGGAGATCGGCTCGGAGCCCAAGGAGCGGGTGGCGCTGGAGCCGGGCCGTCCGCTTTCGATAGGCCCCTTCGAGGTCGAGCCGATCCCCGTCACCCATTCCATACCTGGCGCGGTGTCGCTGGCGATAAAGACGCCGGACGGGCTTTTCGTCCACTCCGGCGACTTCAAGCTGGACCAGAGCCCCACCGACGGCCTGCTGACGCACTATTTCAGGTTCATGCAGCTTGGACAGGAGGGAGTCACCGGCCTCCTCATTGACAGCACCAACGTGGAGGTCGAGGGGGTCTCCGGCTCCGAGGCAATAGTGGTGGAGCGGATCGAGCCCTACATCGCCGAATCGGAAGGGCGGCTCATCATATCGCTCTTTTCGACGAACCTCATGCGCATCCAGAGCATTTACGACATGGCCGCCCGCCACGGCCGCAAGGTGGCGCTGTTCGGCCGCTCGATAGTCGAGAACGTCAAGGCGGCCACGAGTCTCGGCTACCTGCACGTTGGCGGCGGCGTGGCCGTCGCGCTGGAGGATGTGCCCTCCCTCGATCCATCCGAGGTCGTCGTCCTGTGCGCCGGAAGCCAGGGCGAGCCGCTGTCGGCGATGAGCCGCATAGCCTTCGACGAGAGCCGCCACGTCGAAATATCCGAGGGCGATACGCTCCTTTTGTCGGCCCGCATCATCCCCGGAAACGAGAAGAGGGTCGCGCGCATCATCAATCAGGTCTACCGGAAGGGCGGGCGCGCCGTGACCGTGCGCGACGACCGGATTCACGTCTCGGGCCACGCGGCGCAGGAGGAGCTGAAGCTCCTCGCCTCGTGGGTAAGGCCGAAATACTACATCCCGGTGCATGGCGAGTACCGCCAGTTGAAGGGAAACGCCAGGCTCGCGCAGCGGATGGGCTACGCGCAAGACAAAATCCTGCTCTGCGAGACGGGCGACGCGCTTCGCTTCGAGCGGGGCGAATTGAATGGGCGGGAGGAGATACCCGCCGGCTCCATCTGGATTGACGGCGACAGCGCCGACCCGGTGGACAAGGTGGTGATCAGGGACAGGCGGCACCTCTCCACTGACGGCGTCGTCGTCCCGATCGTCGTGATAGGCCGCCAGAGCGGCCGCCTGGAATCGGAGCCGGAAATAATCAGCCGCGGCTACCCATTTCTCGAAGGCGCGCAGGAGCAGATGGACGAGGTGCGCCGGGAGATCGCCTCAATGATCAGGGAACTCAGCCACGAGGAGGTCCGCGACTCCAACATCCTGAAGACCAAGGTCAAGTCAACCGTGAAGAAGACCCTCAAGCGCAACGAGGCCCAGATACCCTTGATAATCCCCGTCGTGATGGAAGTATGACCGGCCCGCGGGCCGCCGCGAAATTCTGACCCGCCGAAAGGAACCAGCGACATGGCTCTCATGTGGATCGTGATTCTGGGCATAGTGCAGGGGCTGGCGGAATTCCTCCCGGTCTCGTCCTCCGGCCACCTCGTCATTCTCGGCGCCTTGAGCGGGATAAAGGAGGAGGACGAGCTGGCCTTCTTCATCGTCCTGCACGCCGGGACGCTGCTCGCGACGGTGGTCTATTTCCGAAACGAGCTGTGGAGCCTGGCCCGGTCGCTCTTCAGGCGCGAGAACGCCTCGATAAGATACGTTGGGCTGATCATCACGACGATGGTGCCGACGGCGATCCTCGGCTTCAGCCTGAAAAAGTGGGTGGAGGCCGCCATCTCCAAGCCCGCTTTCGCCGGGGGCGCCCTCCTCTTCTCGGCCCTCTTCCTCTGGCTGACGAAGTACCTGCCGGAAGGAAAGAAGGAGGCTGGCGCCATAAGCTTCCTGGACGCTTTTCTGATCGGCACGGCCCAAGGCGTCTCGGCGACGCTGCGCGGCGTGACGCGCTCGGGCGCCACCATCAGCGCGGCGCTCGCGCGAGGACTCACGAGGGAGGAAGCGTTCCGCTTCTCCTTCATCGCCTCCTTGCCCGCGGTCGCGGGGGCGGCGCTATTGGAGGCGCGCGGCGTACTGAAAGCGGCAAACGACATGGGCGCGTGGCACCTGGTCCTAGGCGCGGCTCTCGCCTTCGGCTTCGGCCTTCTGGCCCTCGTCTGGCTGAAGAAAACCGTGGTAGGAAACAAATTTCACTGGTTCTCGATCTGGTGCGCACTGGCCGGCATAGGCGGTTTCATCGTCGCCTTCCTACAGCATTAGGCGCGGAGGACGTCATGAAGAGACCCATTCTGAGACTATCATTCATCCTTTCGACCATCGTCCTGCTTTCCGCCTGCTCCAAGCCCGAGAAGCCAGTAGCCCAGGTCGAGGGCAAGTGGGTAAGCCAGCCCCAGTGGAGGGCTTTCCTTGAAGACCACGGGCTTTCGATGAACGCCACGCCCCAGGAACGTGACGAGGCGCTCAAGAGGCTGGTGCGGCGCGAAGTCGCGGTAGTCCTGGCCAGAAGGCAGAAGCTCATAGGCGACAAGGACTGGGACCGCCGGACCGAGGCGATAAGCGACATGGCCGCCGAAAAGGCCTACCTTGCGAGCATCGTTGACAAGAAGCCCAAGCCCACCGACGCCCAGCTCGAGGAGTCATTCCAAAAGGAAGAAGAGACGCGCGACCTCAGGGTCATCGCCGCGCGTTCGGAGGAGAACGCCCGAAAGGCGCGCGCCGCTCTCGACAAGGGCGAGCCTTTCGACAAGGTGGCGGCACGGTGGGGAGAAAAGGCGACGAACCTTCCGCCCGGAGGCGTATTGAAGGCGATGCACAGGAGCCAGTTGTCGCCCGAGGTCAGGGACGCCGCCTTCAATGCGAAGCAGGGCGACGTCATCGGCCCTCTCACCGCCGGCCAGGGCTACATGGTCGCCAGGGTCGAAGCCGTGAACGTCCCGTCACACGGCGATTTCCTGAAGCAGCGCGACGCGCTTCTGGCGGCGCGAACTCAGGCGGAGCTTGAATCGGCGAGAGAGAAGGCGGCCGACGCGCTCAAGGCGAAATATCCGATCAAGGTTGACGAGTCGGTCCTGAAGCTGCTCTCGGACCGGAAGGCGCAGCCTGGCGACGAGGACAAGACCGCGGCCACGGTGGGCGGAGAGAAGATTTCTCTCGGCATGGTCGCCGGAAGACTTCAGGCGGAGAGCCAGCGCGCCGGGAAAGAGATTCCGCCGGACATGCAAACCCTTCAGGCGGTGATAGAGGCCCTCGCCGGTGAAGTCAGGATAGTGGCCGAGGCGAAGGCCCTCGGTTTCGCCAAGTCCGTGGAGGCCAAGGCTATGGCGTGGGACGCCGGCCAGGAAATGGCGGCGCGCATCTTCGTCGAAAGCTACGTCTCCGGGCTCTCGGTCCCCGACAAAACGCTCGAAGAGTTCTACGACGCGAACAAGGAGCGCTTTCGTGTCCCCGACAGGATTCACACCCGCTATCTCTTCGCCCCTTCCCAGCAGCCTTTGAACGAGGCGGTGCACGCCGCGGGCGCTGGGACACCGTGGGACCAGGTATTGAAGATGCCCGGCCTCTCCCCCGAAACCGGGTCGGGCGACTTGGGCTGGGCGACTACCGACGCGCTAATGCGCTCGCTTCCGCCGCAGGTCGTCGGAGCGCTCGACCGCCTCTCCCCTGGCCAGTGGATGTCGGCGCAGGCCGCGCCGGGGCGCTTCGTGGCGCTGGAGATGGTTGACGTCCAGCGAGGCGGCCTGCCGGCCTTCGGCCAAATCAAGGACAACGTGCGATCGGCCTACCTCCAGGAGAACGGCCCCCGGCTTGCCTTCGAGTACCTCGACGGTCCAGGCCGCCAGGGCATAGCGGTAAAGGAGTTCCCAGAAAACGCGGGCATCGGCCAGCAGGCCGCCGGCAAGTGAAGCACGGATGGCGGCGCGGCGCGGCCCCTGCGTTTTTTCGACCGCCTGCCAATAGCTTGTGGAGGATAGGATGAACAACGCCGTTTTCGCTTTCGTCGTGGCCCTGGGGCTTGCGCTGACGGTAGCCGCGCCGTCTCAGGAGCTTGGGAAGCCGTTTAATCCCCTGCCGGGAAAGGAGCGGGAACTTTACTGCTTCGACTTGAAGAAGAACTTTTACGCCAGCGACGCGGCTTGGCAGGGCGACCTGGCAAAAGCCAGGGCACAGGTGGAGGCGCTCCAGGGCTTCAAGGGGCGGCTTCTTGAGTCGCCCGCGACGCTGCTGGCGGCTCTTGACGCAAGGCGGGAGAGCGAGGACCTTCTCATCAAGCTTTACGCCTACGGCGAATTCACGAGCGCCATCAACACCAAGGAGAGGAAGTCCATGGACGCCTACGAGGCGCTTCGCGCCGAGGCCGACGCCCGGGAAAGCTTCTTCGCCGTCGAACTCAGATCCCTGAACGCGCGGAAGCTTGAGGCCCTGCTCAAGCAGGAGCCGAAGCTGTCGCGCTACCGCTTCGTCCTGGAAGCGGCCGTGCGCGAGGCGCCGCACGTCCTCTCCGAGAAGGAGGAGTCGCTCCTGGCGACGCTTGGGCCGGCCCTCTCTTCGTGGGAGCCCGCGCTCTTCCAGTTGACCTTCGACAGGACCAAGTTCCCCGAGATTGAAGCTTCCGGGGCCTTAAGGAACCTGCACAGGGACTACTCCACTCTCATGAAGGATCCGGACCGCTCCACGCGGGAGAAGGCCTTCCACGAATACTACAAGAAGCTGCGCGAGCTGAGCGACCTCTCCGGTTTCGCGCTGGCCAAGGAGATGCAGGCCAACAACGAGGTCTCCAAGCTTCACGGTTTTCCCACTTACTACCACGAGGCGCTTTTCGACGCCTACTTAAGCCGCGCCGAGCTTGACAACCTATACGGCCAGATCGAGGCTGAGCTTCCCCTCTACCACCAGTACCTCGACATGAAAATGGAGCGCGCGGCCAGGGGCCTCGGCCTCGAAAGGGCTGAAATCTGGGACATGGACATGCCGGCCAAGGGAGCGCCCGAGCTGCGGTTCACCGCGGACGAAGGATGCCGGGAGGGCCTGGCCGCCTGCGGGGTTCTCGGGGACGAGTACTCCCGCGAGCTTGGCAAGCTGCTCGACCCTAAAAACGGCAGGCTCGACATCGTGGGCGGCCCAAACCGCGGGCAGGGAGCGTTCTGCGAGGGCAACTTCGCCTACTTCATGGACAACTACCAGGGATACCTCGACGACGTCGCGACGCTCGTGCACGAATCCGGCCACGCCATCCACCACCAGCTCGTCCTCAATCACCAGGGCTCGCTCTACTTCGCCGAGGGCCCAGCGTACATGACCGAGTCCTTCGCCACCTTCAACGAGTGGCTTTTGAGGGACCACCTGCTCAAGACGCTCAAGGACGAAGGGGCGAGGCGGGCCGTGCGCTCGCAGTCGCTCGACGAGATGATGGTGCTCTGGGAAATCGCCAGGCGCGCGAAGTTCGAGATGGTTTCCTACGACCGCGTGGCGGCTGGAGAGATAACGGACGCCGCCGGATTTGACAAGGCGTGCGAGGATACCGGCCTCAAATACGACCCATTCTTCGCGAGATACCCGGAGATGGAAGTCCAATGGATGCGCAAGCACCACTACTGGGACGTCCCCGGCTACTATTTCAACTACGTCCTGGCCCACATTCTCGCGCTGACGTACTACCAGCGATACCTCGACGACCCGGCCGGCTTCCCGAAGAAGTACATCGCCATGGTGTCGCAGGGCTTCGACCGCCCGGCGGAAGACCTCCTGAAGGATTTTCTGGCCATTGACCTGAAGGACCCGAAGGTGCTCGAAGGCGTCTTCGCCATGATGAAGAGGCAGATGGCCGAAGTGAAGGCCGATGGCGGAACGGCCAAGCAGTAGCTTCGCCCGTTGATATTTTCGATGAAGACCGGCGGGCCGTCGCGAGAATCGCGCTCGGTCTTTCAACGGCCTGCCGGCGCGCTTCGCCATTCTCCAGTTAGCCGCTCGCCTTGCCCAGAGCCATTATACCGCCAACACACGACGGCCTTTGCCGCGATAATCGGCCAGCCGGCGAGGCGAATTGGAACCAAAGACCGGAAAGCGGAACGCGCCGCGTCTCCGGCACGGCCACTTTCGACAAAGCGTCTCGCGCGCCTTTGCGCGGACGGCGCCATTTCACCGCTATTTCCCCGCCGTTATTTCCCCGCTTGACAATGCTTCCCGGCTGGAATATATTACCAACCGGTTGGTTGATTATTCACGGGCGGAGCCTTACAGGACTCGGGTGCGAATGAAACGGAAGAGCAGGACAAGACGGAAGGAAGGCGGCCGCGAGCGGATACTTATGGCGGCGGCCCGCGCCTTCGCCGAGGCAGGATTCGATGGCGCCCGCGTGGACGAGATCGCCAGGCTTGCGGGGGTGAACAAGGCGATGCTCTATTACCACGTCGGCAACAAGGCAATGCTTCACGAGGCCGTCCTGATGCGCTGGATGGACGAGCTCTTCGCCGAAATCGGCCGCCAGACGGTTACGGGCATGGCGCCCGAAGAAAAGATCAAGGCGCTCGCCGCCGCCATCGAAACCCTGGTGAGGACTAGGCCCTACTACCCCCAGATACTCCTTCGCGAATTCGCCGCGGGCGGCCGCAACCTGCCTCGGAGCATCATCGCCCGAATGGCCTCCTTGATCGCATTGGAGGCAAAGATACTGGACGACGGCCGCCGCCGCGGGACGCTCCGGCCTTGTCATCCCATGACTCTCCACGTGCTTCTTGTTTCCGGGACGGTCATGCACATGATGGCGGCAAAGCTGGGCGAAAGGGCACAAAAGACAGGCATGGCTGGAATACAGCGGCCGCCGGCGAATCCGTCGCGGCTGATCGCTGAGATACTCTTGAATGGATTAAAGGAGAAGCCTCGATGACGCGAGCACGGACCCTCCTTCTTGCTTCACTCGCCGTTCTTGGGATGGCCGCCGCCTCGGCGTGCGGCGGAAAGGGCAACGGCCTTGAAGCCTCCGGCAACATAGAGGCGACCGAAGTCCAGCTTTCGTTCCGCGTGCCAGGCAGAATGGCGGCGCGCCTTGTTGACGAGGGCGACCGCGTCAAGGCGGGCCAACTCGTCGCGAGGCTTGACGACTCCGATCTGAAGCAGCAAGTGGCGCTACGCCAAGCGGACATGGCCGTGGCGGAGGCTTCGCTATCGGAACTTACGAACGGCTACCGCAAGGAAGACGTGGCCCAGGCCAAGGCGGCGCTCGACGCGGCTAGCGCCGAGGCCACGAGGCTCGCCGACGACGACGAGCGGCAGTCGGCCCTCCTGAAAAAGGAGGTGATCTCTCAAAAGGAGTACGACTTCTCGCACGCGGCGCTGCTCGCGGCTCAGGCCTCACAGCGAAAGGCCCAGGAACAGTACGCGCTCATGACGAAGGGGCCCAGGCCCGAGCAGATAGCTCAGGCAAAAGCCCGCGCCGAAGCGGCCGCCCAGGCGCTGGCGCTGTCCGAAACGCAATTGGGCTACGCGGAGATCACATCGCCGCTTGACGGGATGGTTCTTTCGAAAAGCGCCGAGGCCGGCGAGGTGCTGGCGCCGGGCGCTCCCGTGGTGACGGTTGCCGACCTGCGCGATGTTTATATGCGGGCCTATGTGGACGAGACCGACCTCGGGCGCGTCCGCCTCGGCCAGAAGGCAGCGGTCACGGTGGACGCATTCCCGGGCAAAAGCTTTGATGGGCGGGTCACCTTCATCTCTTCCGAGGCCGAGTTCACGCCAAAGAGCGTCGAGACGAAAAAGGAGCGCGTCAAGCTCGTTTACAGGATAAAGATCGAGGTGGCGAATCCAGAGATGGATCTCAAGCCGGGGATGCCGGCGGTGGCGAAACTCCTAGCCTAGGGGCGGAATCGAATGGCGGCTCTCCAAGAAAACGGTGGGACCTCCGCCCGGTTAGGAGGCGAGGCCATCCGGGCCGAGCACTTGACCAAGCGCTTCGGCGCGGTGGCCGCCGTTGACCAGCTCTCGCTCTCGGTCGCGGAGGGCGAACTGTTCGGCCTCGTCGGCCCGGACGGCGCCGGCAAGACGACGATCATGCGAATGCTTTCGGGGATTCTCTCGCCGACATCAGGTATGGTCTTCGTCAGCGGCGTGGACGTCGCCAATGAACCCGACAGGCTCAAGGACCAGGCGGGTTACATGAGCCAGCGTTTCGGTCTTTACCAGGACTTGACCGTCACCGAAAACATCGAGTTCTACGCCGACCTTTACGGCGTCGCCAGGAACAGCCTCGCCCAGGAAATGGCCCGCCTGCTTGATTTCAGCGGCCTCTCGCCTTTCAAGCGCCGGCGCGCGGGCAACCTGTCGGGCGGAATGAAGCAGAAGCTCGGGCTCTGCTGCGCCCTCATACACACTCCGAAGGTGCTGCTTCTCGACGAGCCGACGAATGGCGTTGACCCGGTGTCACGCCGCGACTTCTGGAGAATCCTCGGCCACTTGCTCTCCGAGAAAGTCACGATCTTCGTCTCCACCGCCTACCTCGACGAGGCGGAGCGCTGCGACAGGGTTGGGTTCCTTCACAAGGGGAAGCTCCTGGCCTGCGGCACCCCCGGCGAGGTCAAGAAGCTGGTGGAGGGGGCAATGCTGGAAATTCGGTGCGCCGACGCGAGACGGGCGGCCGCCGCCCTCAAAGAGGCTTCGGTCGGACGGGTGGCGCTCTACGGCGACCGCGTCCACCTGCTCGTCCCCAGCCTCGACACCGGGCTTGCAGCCGCTGAAGCGGCGCTGTCTAAGGCGGGCATTGCCTGGTCCGGCGCCCGCCAGATAGAGCCCTCGCTTGAAGACGTCTTCACTTCCTCGCTCGAAGAGGGGACGGCGTAATGGACGTCCGGACGGATTCGCAAGCGTCGGTCTCCGTCAAGGAGCTGACCAGGCGTTTCGGAGAGTTCGTCGCAGTCAACGGGATCAGCCTGGAGGTGATGCGAGGAGAAATCTTCGGTTTTCTGGGCCCCAACGGCGCCGGCAAATCAACCACGATAAGAATGCTCTGCGGCCTTCTGGCGCCGACCTCCGGCAGCGGCACGGTGGCAGGTTTCGACATCGCCACGCAGCCGGAGCAGATCAAGCGCCACATCGGCTATATGAGCCAGAAGTTTTCGCTCTACGACGACCTGAGTGTCGAGGAGAACATCAACTTCTATTCCGGCATCTACGAAATCCCCAGGAACAGGAGGGCGGAGCGAAAGGCGTGGGTCTTGAAGATGGCCGGGCTCGAAGAGCGGCGGGCGAACCGCACCGGGGGCCTTCCGGCGGGTTGGAAGCAGAGGCTCTCGTTGGGCTGCGCCCTATTGCACGAGCCGCCGATCCTTTTTCTCGACGAGCCCACGTCGGGCGTTGACCCTTTGAGCCGCCGCAATTTCTGGGAGATGATCTACGAAATGGCCGGGCGCGGGGTAACGGTCTTCGTCACCACGCACTACATGGAGGAGGCGGAGTACTGCGGGCGGCTCGCCCTCATTTACAGGGGCGAGTTGATTGCGCTCGGGTCGCCGGCCGGCCTGAAGGAGGAGTACGAGGCTCAACATCCGGCGGGTTCGCCCGGCGCGAAGAGCGCCCCGCCTTCCATGGATGAGGTCTTCGTCTCGCTCATCGAGGAGCGAGACCGCGCCGGCGGCGCGCAGCGGGAGTTCAGCCAATGAGCCTGAGGCGATTCAAAGCCGTCGCCCGAAAGGAGTTCATCCACGTCGTCAGGGACCCGCGCGCGCTGGGCATCTCCATCCTTCTGCCGCTGGTCCTCCTTCTCCTCTTCGGGTACGCCCTGACGCTCGACGTGGACAAGGTCCCCATAATGGTCTGGGACCAGAGCCGCACGCCTGAAAGCCGCGACCTCGCGGGCCGGTTCACGGCGTCGCGCTATTTCTCGCTGGCGGGCTACGCCGGAAGTTACGGCGAGATCACGGACGCGCTGGACCACGGGCGCACCCTGATGGCGCTCGTCATACCGGTTGATTTCGGGCGGAGCGTGGCGGCTGGCAGGCCGGCCGAGGTTCAACTGATAGCCGACGGGAGCGACTCGAATACGGCCTCCATCGCCATCGGGTACGCCGACGCGGTCGTGGGCCAGTATTCTCTCGAAAAGGCGGCCTCCGTCGCTCGCCGCCTCTACGGCCTGTCGCCGAAAGCGCCGCTTGAGCTGCGTTCCAGGTCCTGGTTCAACATGGAGATGGAATCGAAGGACAACATCGTCCCAGGCCTTATAGCCGTGATCATGATGCTGATATCGGCGCTTTTGACTTCGCTTACGATCGCCAGGGAGTGGGAGACCGGCACGATGGAGCAGCTCATTTCGACGCCGGTCCGGCCCGCGGAGCTGGTCCTCGGGAAACTCGCCCCCTACTTCGCAATCGGAATGGTGGACATGTTCCTGTCGGTCGCCGCCGGGCGGTGGCTCTTCGGCGTTCCCCTCCGAGGCAGCCTTCTCGCGCTCGTCGCCATGTCGGCGATCTATCTCGCCGGCGGCCTCTCGATGGGGCTGCTGATAAGCGCCGCCGCGAAGAACCAGCTCCTCGCGAGCCAGATGGCCTTCATGACGACGTTCCTGCCGGCCTTCCTCCTTTCGGGATTCATGTTCGACATCGAGAACATGCCAAAGGCTCTAAGACTGGTCACCTACGCCGTCCCGGCGCGCTACTTCATAGCGATGCTGAGGGGACTTTATCTGAAGGGCGTGGGGCCGGGCGTCCTCTACTCCGAGGGGCTCCTTCTTCTGCTCTTCGGCGTGGCCATGACCGCGCTGGCGGTCAGGACTTTCAAGAAGAAGCTGGAGTGAGGCCCGCGATGGTAGGCCAGTTGGCGCAGATGCTCAAGAAGGAGTTCATCCAGATTCTCAGGGATCCGAGAATGCGCGCCGTGCTTCTGGCCGTGCCCATCGCCCAGGTCATCATATTCGGCTACGCCGCGACGACGGACGTGCGCAACATCGGGACCGCTGTCTACGACCTCGACAACACCCCTCTAAGCCGCGAGCTGGTCGCCAGATTCATGGGCTCCGGCTACTTCCGCCTGGTTGGAAACATCAAAAGCGAGGGCGAGATTCGCGACCTCATTGACCGCGGAACGGCCAGGGCCGTCATAAGAATCAACAGCGGCTTCGCAAGCGACATTCAAGGCGGGCGGACGGCCGCCGTCCAGATCATCTTAGACGGAACCGACTCCAACACGGCCGGAATCATCCTGATGTACGCCAACAAGATCGCCGGTGCCTTCAACCAGAGGGTCCTTTCCGAGAAGATGGCGAGGACCGGCATGACGCGCCTGACGGCCAATCCCGTTTCGCTGGCCACCAGGGCCTGGTTCAACCCGAACCTTGAGAGCCGGAACTTTTTCGTCCCGGGCGTCATAGCGCTTCTGGTCATGGTGATCACGGTGATACTTTCTAGCATGGCGATCGTGCGCGAGAAGGAGATCGGGACCATAGAGCAGATAATGGTCACTCCGCTGCCTAGGTCAACGTTCATCCTTGGCAAGACGATCCCGTTCATCCTCATAGGCTATCTTGACGTGGCGCTGATAAGCCTGATCGCGACCCAGTGGTTCGGCATACCCATAAATGGAAGCGCCCCCGCGCTGCTGTTCGCCACCGGCCTCTACCTGATGAGCACCCTCGGCGTCGGCCTTTTCATCTCGACCGTCAGCTCGACGCAACAGCAGGCGATGATGACGGCCTTCTTTTTCATGATGCCGGCGATCCTGCTCTCCGGATTCATCTATCCGATAGCCAACATGCCCGCAGCCATTCGCTTTCTGACCTACGCCAATCCGCTGAGGTACTACCTGGTGATAATCAGGGGGGTCTACCTCAAGGGAATCGGCATGGAGGTCCTCTGGCCGCAGATGGCGGCGCTGGCCGTCATAGGCGCCGCCTTTTTGGCCATCGCTTCAAGGCGCTTCCGCAAGACGCTGGCGTAGCAACGCCCATGAAGGAGCCAACGATGAAGAAGATCGCAGCCTCTATCGCAGTCCTAGCCGCCATTACGGCCGCGGCCCAGGCGCCGGCGCTCGCTCCGGCGGGCCCGATGACGCTCGGCGCCTGCGTAGCGCTCGCTCTCCAAAACAACCCGTCGCTCAGGGCCTCGGAGTTCGCTGTCAGGGCGTCTGCCGAATCAGAAGGCGCGGCGAAGTCGAGCTACTTCCCCAGCCTGGCGTTCAAGGGCGGGTACAGGCGGTGGGAGAGCCACGCCTTTCTTCCGAACTTCATCTACAGCCTTCCCTTCGGAAAGGTCGAGCCGGTCATCGGCCCGACGAACCAGTACTACGCCTCAGTGGAAGGCAGCTACACAATCTTCGACGGCGGCCTTCGCAAGGCGCGGCTCGACGCGGCTATCGCCAACACGGGCACCGCGTCCTCCGACAGGGCCGGGAACAGGGCCGACGTCATTCTTTCCGTCACGACCGCCTTTTACACGCTGGCCGCCTCGCGCTCCGGCCTGCTCGTCGCCCGGCAGAGCGAGAAAAGAAGCGAGGACCACCTGAGGCTGGCCGAGGAGAGAAAGGCCGTCGGGGCCGTTCCGCTGGCCGACGTCCTGCGGGCGCGAGTAAAAAGGGCGGACGCGAAGCTGGCCGTCGTACACTCCCAGAGCCTGGTTGACGTCGCCAGGGGAGCGCTCGCGACGGCCATGGGACTCTCCCCGGACGCGCCGGTCGAAATCGTCCAGGTGACGGGTGAAATCGAGTCGCCTACGCCGGTGGAGTCCGCCGGGGCCTTCACGAGGGCGGAAGAGAACCGCCCCGAAATGAAGGCGGCCATCGAGCGGGTCAAGGCCGCGGAGGCCGCCGTTCGCGCCTCCAAAAGCGCCTACGCCCCGAAAGTCGAGTTGGATGGGGCTTACGGCCGGTTGGACAACGCCTGGTTTCCGCAAGACAGGGATTGGTCCCTGGGCCTCGTGGTGCGGGTTCCGCTTTTCACGGGCTTCGAGCGCGGCCATGAACTGGCGCGCGCCAAGTTGGAATTGGCCATGGCCGAAGCACTTCGCGACCAGCAGGCCATCGCGGTTCGGCGCGAGGTCTGGGACGCCGGCGCCCAGGCGAACGAGGCCGCGGATGCAGTGGCGGCCGTGAGGTCGCTGGTGGCCGACGCGAAGGAGAGCCTGCACATGGCGGAAGAGCGCTACAGGGTCGGAGCCGGAACAATCACGGATTTTCTCGACGCCGAGACGAACCTCGCGAGCGCGCAATCACAAGAGGTCCATGCCGTTTTTCAATACTACATCGCCAGAGCCGCTTTCGAGCGGGCGGCCGGCGGCGCGTGATCCGGCGTCTTGGAAGTATAATCTTCCGCTGGAGGAGCGATGGCTTTAGGCGGACACCTTTGGACGATAGGCCCGCGGCTTCAACACGCCGTCAGGGCCGAGGCGGCTCCCGAAGCAAAACAGTGGAAGCATCGGGTGGACGACCCCGTGCTCGGCGCCGTTCCCCTCTCCGGCCTCTACCGCGAAAGGCGTGAAGGGCGAGGGCTTCTCGTGGTGCTGCACGGCCTTGGCGGCTGCGCGACGAGCTACTACGCGCTGAGGGCGGCGAAGGCAGCGGACGACGCGGGCCTTTCGTGCCTTCGCCTGAACTTGCGCGGAGCCGACGGGAGCGGCGAGGATTTCTACCACGCCGGACTCACGGAGGATTTGGTGGCCACGCTGGATTCCGTGGAAGCCCGATCGCACGAGCCGGTTTTCCTGCTGGGCTTTTCCCTGGGCGGCCACCTCGCCGTCAGGTACGCGTGCATGAATCCTGACAGGCGCGTGAAAGGGGTGGCGGCGGTAAGCTCGCCCCTCGATCTGGCGGCATGCGCGGACTGGATAGACAGGCCGGGCGCATGGATTTACAGGCGCTACCTGCTGCACAGCCTGGTTGCCATGTCGGAAAAGCTAGCCGCGAAGAAGAGGCTCCCCTGCCCCATCGAGAGGGTGCGGGAGATAGATTCGATCAGGGCGTTCGACGACGCGGTGGTGGCGCCGCGCCACGGCTTCACGGGCGCCGCCGACTACTACGCCAAGGCAAGCGCCGGGCCGCTCCTCGGCGAATTGAAAATACCCTCCCTGCTGATGCTGTCGAGAGAAGACCCGATGGTTCCTCCTCACGCCGCCGAGCCTTACTTGAACGCGAATAGGGGCCTTCTGGACTTCAGGTGGACCGGCCGCGGAGGACACGTCGGAATGCCCAGGAACCTCGCCGTCGGAATTGACGGCGCCCCTCTGGGCGCCGAGGGCCAGGCGATCGGATGGCTTCTGAGCAAGGCATCCATGACGGCCAGCGGCCAGTGCTAGCAGATGGGGCCTGAAGCCCTCTCCTGCTACTGGATCGTCCTTATTTCAAATCCGACGTGCAGTTCGGGCACTTCGTCGCCTTGACCGGGATCGCGCTGCAACAGAAGGGGCATTCCTTGGTGGACGGCGGCGCCGGCGCCGGCTCCTTCTTCAGGCGGTTGAGCTGCCTTATCACCATGAAGATGACGAAGCTTATGATCAGGAAGTCAATCACCGTGTTGATGAAGAGCCCGTAATTGATCGTCGCCGCCCCGGCCGCCTTCGCCTTCTCGATCGTGTCGTAGCTGCCCTCCGAGAGGTTGATGAACAGGTTGGAAAAGTTCACCTTCCCCAGGAGAAGCCCCAGCGGAGGCATGAGCACGTCGCTCACGAGCGAGCTGATTATTTTACCGAAAGCGCCGCCGATGATGATGCCAATGGCCATGTCCATGACGTTGCCGCGCATGGCGAATTCCTTGAACTCTTTAAGCATGGGACCCTCCATTGAGACAACGCGGGAAGGGCTGGGGCCAAAGGCCCCAGCCCGAAAGCGGTCAGCTACTTCGCGGGAACCTCGACCGGCGCTACGGAGGTGATCTCCACGCGGCGGTTCTTGGCCCGGCCTTCCTTCGTCTTGTTGTCGGCGACGGGATCCTTCGGACCCATGCCGGTGACCGTCGCGATGCGGGAGGCTTCAATGCCGTTGTTCACGAGGTATTTCTTGACGGCCTCCGCCCTGTTCTTCGACAGGACGTCGTTCCACGCATTGGAGCCCTGGCTGTCGGTGTATCCGGTTATGTTGATCTGTAGGGGATAGTTCTTCAGCTTCTCGATGACGCCGTTCAACGCCGTGTCAGCCTCCTTCGGAATGGCCCACTTGTTGGTGTCAAACCTGAGGACGCTCTCGTCCAGCGTGATCTTCATGACCTTCGGAGTTTCAGGAGTGATGGTCTGCTGCGGCTCCGGAGGCGGCGGTGGCGGAGGAGGCGGCGGCGGAGCGACCGGCTCTGGCGCCGGAGCGGGAGGGGGCGGTGGCGGAGGCGCGGCCGCTTCATGCGGGAAACGGTAGGCGATGCCGGTCCTCACGTCCCAGATGTTGTTGGTCGGCCATCCGCTGACGCGGTGGTACGCGCCCTGAATGACCCAGCCCCACGCATCCGTGAAATAGTGGCGGTAGCCCACGGCCAGGCCGCCTATGAACTTGTCGTCGCCGATGCCTCCGACCTTGTACGTGGTGCCGCCGTAGTTGATGCCATCGTCGCCGCTGCCGAAGGCGTAGCCAAGGTTCAGCTGGCCGTAAATCTGACCTTTCTGGCCGGCCTTCCATACGAATTCAGGGCCGACTTCGAAGACCTGGCTGTGGCGGGAAATTTCGTGTTCGCCGATCGGCACGCCGGCGTACGCGGCGTTGATCTTGAAATCCGTCGGCAGGTAGATCAGCCCGGCGTGGAGTCCCACCCGGTCGGTGAAGTACCAGCCGCCGTCGAAACTGGCCAGCCACTTGTCCTTCGTCGTGATGTGCCCGGAGAGCGGCGGATTCGAGAAGTTCTGGCTGTCCGCCCCGAACTGGTAGCCCGCGAGCAGATCAACGTAGCCCGTTTTGGCCTGGGCGAAGAGCCCCAGGCTCGCCAAGACGAGAACCGTACCAACCAACCATTTTTTCATTTCGTTCCTCCTTTCAGTTCACTCCTCTTTTAGTACCATAGCGCCATTTCAAGTACAATTGCAAGCCGAAACCTCCAAATTCCTTGCGGCGCGCGGTCACCTCTTCTGGCGATCGAGGATCGCCTCCATTTCGTCCATCACGGCGTTCATCTCCTTCATGGCTGCGTTGAACGGCGCGCTGGTCGTCATGTCCACCCCGGCGTTCTTCAGAAGCTGCACGGGGTATTCGCTCGAGCCGGAGGAAAGCATCTTGAGGTAGGCGTCGCGGGCATTCGTGGACGGCTTTTTGGCGGACTCCTCCTGGCGTATGGCGTTGGCGATCGAAGTCGAAGCGACGATGCTGGTCGCGTATTCGAAGACGTAGAAGTTCCTGTAGAAGTGCGGGATGTACGCCCACTCGACGCCGTACCTGTCGTCTATCTTGCAGAAGCCCTCTTTATCCCCGTAGTACTTTTTAAGCAGGCCGAGGTAGAGCTTGTTGAGGGAATCGCCGGTCAGCGGCTGGCCCTGCTCAACCATTTCGTGGATCTTGAGCTCGAACTCGGCGAAGAGCGTCTGGCGGAAAAGCGTCTGGCGGAGGCCGTCAAGGTAGTTGCCCAGCAGAGAGAGCCTGGTCGCGTCGTCCTTCGTCTTGCCCAGCATGTAATGAAGAAGCAGGTTTTCGTTGCAGGTCGAGGCGACTTCGGCAACGAAGATGGAGTAGTCGGCCGTGACGTAGGGCTGGTGCGTGTTTGAAAGGTAGCTGTGCATCGAGTGGCCCGACTCGTGGGCCAGCGTGGAGACGTCTTCGTACCTCCCCATGTAGTTCAAAAGCTCGTAGGGGTGCAGGTCGTAAACCGAGCCAGAGCTGTAGGCCCCGGAGCGCTTGCCCTGAGCCGGGAAGAAGTCCACCCACCTCTCTTTGTACAGGCCGTTGGCGAGCGCCTCCTGATAGTCCTTCCCGAGCGGTGCCACGGCGGCGAGGACGAGCTTCATGGCCTCGTCGGCCGTGTACTTGTTGTCAACGCCCTTTACTATGTCCGCGTAAAGGTCCTCGTAGCGAAGCTGGTTAACGCCCATCATCCTCTGGCGGAGCTTGAGGTAGCGGTGGAGGGTCGGCAGGTTGGCGTTCACGTCGGCGATGAGCTGCGTGTAGACGGTTGTCGGTATGTTGTCGCGGTCGAGCGCCGCCTGCAGGCACGAGTCGTAGTGGCGGGCTTCCTTCGTGAAAGTGTGCGCCTTCACGGCGTCGTAGAGCGTCGTGCCCAGCGTGCGCCTGAACTCGCCGTACTTGTCCCAGAACTCCTTGAATACGAGGTCGCGGTCGGCCCTGTCGCTCAGCGCCCGGTATTTCGTATAAGCCTGTGCATCCATCCGGATATTCTCGCCCGTCGAGAGCGTCACTTCGGGATAGGGCATGTCGGCGTTGGTGAAGACGTTGTAGATGGAGCCGGGCGCGCCGCCCATCTTGCTTTGGGCGAGGGCGGCTATACGCTCCTCGACGGGGCTCAGCGTGTGGGCCTTCATCCTCAGGATGTTGTCGAGATACGGCGTGAAAGGCTTGAGTTTGGGCTCGGCCTTCACGAAGCCGCCGATCTTATCTTCTCCGACCGCGAGTATCTCGGGCGTTATGTACGAAGCGGCCGTGCTGAAATCCCCCGCCACCTGCCCTATGGCCTGGACGCGCTGCTGGGCCGAGGAGTCGCGCGTGTCCAGGTCGTACGAAAAGCTGGCGTACGAATAGAGCTTGGAGAGCTCCTTGTCCATCCCCGCAAAGGTGTCCAGGGCCGAATAGAAGACGGCAGCCGATTCGCCGAGCCGTCCCTTGTAGGAGGCGATCTCCGGAATTCGCTTGGCGAAGGCGTCCTTGGCGGCCTCCCATGAAGCCGGATCCTTGTAAAGCTGCGTGAGGTCCCACTTGTATTTGTCTGGAGCCGAACCACGGTCCTGCGCGAGCGCAGGCGCCCCGGCTGTCGCACTCAACATAGCCATGATTGCCACCTCAAAAAAGAAGCGTCGCATCGTTCCCTCCTTTTCGCCTTGTCTTTCCGCCCAGCACTAAAAAGCGGCACTCCCGCCGCTCGTAGTATATGATACGCGCGTGGGGGATGAAAGATTCCCCGCCCCGAAACCGGGCGCGGTGGCGGCGTGATGGGAACGGACCTGCTCGATCAACTTTACGAAGAACTCGCCGAGGCGGGCGGGCCGCTGCCGATCGAGGAGTGCGCGTCGCGGTACCTTCGCACCGGCAACCTGGCCGTGGCTGTGAGGGTGCTTACAGGGCTCCTCTCGGCGGACGGGCGCTTTCAGCTTTCGCCAGGTCTTGTGCGGGCTCTGCCGCCAAAGCGCCCTTTCGCCGGACGGGCCATTGACTCGCTCGAATTCGCCGTGCTCGACTTCGAGACCAACGGCCTCGGCCCAGTAGGCCGAGCAATCGAGGTAGGAGTGACCGCTTGTTCCGGAGGCAAGGAAATCGCCTCGTTCGAGTCTCTTGTGAATCCTGGAACCCCCATCGCGCCGTTCGTCCAGGTGATGACCGGCATCGGGCCAGAGCAGCTTGCCGGCAAGCCCTCCTTTAGCGAAATCTGGCCCGCCCTTGAGGATATTCTCAGAGGAAGGGTGCTGGTCGCGCACAACCTGCCTTTCGACGGAGGCGTCCTTCGCAACGAGCTGGCTATTTTCGGGGCCGGGCGCGGCCACGGCGCCCAGGGGCTGTGCACGCTCAAGCTCTCCAGGCGCCTGCACCCCGCGGAGGAGAGCCACTGCCTAGACGCCCTGGCGGCGCGCCACGGGCTCTCCTTTCATGCGCGCCACAGGGCGCTTGACGACGCCAGGGTCACGAGCCGCCTTCTGTGGCTTATGCTCGAAGAAGCCGCCGACAGGTTCGCCGTCGCGACGTGGGACGAGCTTGAGCGATTCCTCGCGCCCGCGAAGAAGAAGACCGGAAAGCAGATTCACCGGAGAGGTGCCGGGGAGCGGAGATGCCACAAAGCAAGATGTGAGCCTTAGCTTCGTCCGCACCTATCTCCGACACACTACTTGCTCAGTTGATATAGCCGCTGGTAGCACTCAGGCAGCGTCTCTATTTGAAGCCCGGGCACACTGATCGTTCTCTGGATCAGAGAGGCAAGGGATGTCCCATCGGGCCCAGCGAGACCGATGTCTGCCCCGTGGTCAATGAGCCAAAGGGCCGCCTCACATCCGCCACCATTCGGTTGCATCACCGCAACGGGTGCCGGGATTAGTGGAGTTCCCGGCTCGTGGATAGAGGGTCTGCCATTGCGGTCAGCACCGCCGTCGAGGAGCGCCTGAGCTACCTGCTGCTGGACTTTTGGTTCTCGCAGTTCGAAGTAGTTGCGCCAGGCAAAGGCAATCGTGGGGATGCCCTCGGCGCTTACCCGGTTCGGGTCGGCCTTGGACTTTAGCAGCAGTTTCACAGAACGAGCGCTTCCGCAGGAAGCGGCTACCATCAGAGGCGTGACCTTCCTCTCCATAACATAGCCCGGTAGTTCTCCCACCGCGTTGGGATCCGCTCCCGCGTTCAGAAGCCAAACAATCGAGATGTCACCGTCCGACATGGCGGCCCAGTGGAGAGCCGTCATGCCTCCGTCAGAGCGCACGTTTGGATCTGCCCCATGCTGGAGAAGGAACTTCACTCCTTCATACCAGTGAAAAGCGGTTGCCAGCATCAGAGGTGTGAAGCCACATTCCGATTTTGAAATGGTTCCGTAACCAGTCAGTGGATTCCAAGAAGAGCCCGGGTAGAAGAAGAGGCACGCTGTACGCTGGTCCACGGACACCCCGCGCTCTAGGAGTAGGCCCATGGCAGCGTTTATCCGTGCGGCTTTCGCCTCCTTGTCCTTGTCGGTGAAAAAGACGGACGCGTAACCCGAAAGAGCGAAGGCCAGCGTTGTGACGCCCTTGTCGGAGAGCGTCTTCGGGTCGGCCCCGGCATCCAGCAGCACCTTCATGCTCCCCGTCGCCGCGTGCCTAGCCGCTATCATTAGCGGTGTGACCCCCACCAACTGGTCAGAGCCGTCGTTTCCTACCGTTGAGCGCCCCTCCACCGGGAATCCTTTGCCGAGGAGATAAGCCACTACCTCTGACCGATTCGCCATGGCCGCCGCTGTGAGGGGGGAGTAGCCATCCTTAGTCCGGGCCTGCAGGTCTGCGCCCAGGTCTATAAGCATCTTTGTCAGATCAAGGTCAACGCAGGCCGCCGTGCAAAGAACAGGCCACCCCCACTCGCCAATGGTGTTAGGATCGGCGCCGCGTTTGACGAGGGCCTTAGCGAAGGCCGGGTTCTCTCTGATACACTCGGCCAGCACAGGCGTGCCGTCTTGAAGCTTCGTGTTAGGGTCAGCCCCCTGAGCCAGCGTCTCAAAGGCGTTCTCCCAATCGGACAACCACACTTCCGCGGCCAGGGATTCGTTGAGGCTACCCTGGGAGACTTGCGCGTAGGTTGTCGGCCAGCTACCCGCTATCACACCTACGATCGCCCACGCCGCCCACCTCATTTTCATGTTTCCTCCTTGCCCTCAGGCTACAAGCAGTAGGCATCGCGCACGAGGATAGCACACGTGCGTTCTTATCGCTTTTGCCTACCCATAAACTTTGATTCAAACATTTATGATTCGATCCCCCCCTCCACCAACGCGCGGGCGTCAAGGCTTCGGCGCGGTGGCGGTCGCCTTGCGTTCCAGCTTGCCCCAGCCGACCCTTCCTCCGCGCACCGCCGTCATCACCGACTTGATCGCGACGTAATACATGAGCTGGCGGTAGAGGAAGCGCTGCACGGGGAGCCAGACCATCAGCCACCAGTCCTCGTCGCGTTCCAGCGAGAAGGCGAGGACGGAAGCCAGCACGTCCACGACGAGGAACATCGCGTAGTAGAAGAGCACCCTGGACAGCGCGTGGCTCGGGTCGTCCGCCGGGTGGTAATGCTGCTGCAAGCCCGCCACGATAAGCGACGAGGCCATCACCAGATCCATTACGGGCGAGACCAGAGGAAAGAGCACCTGGAAGACGAGGATGTTCGGAAGGGCGAACACGCCCATTGAACCGTAGCGGGGATTCATGAAGGCCTTCCGGTGCTTCCACGCGGCCTGCATCGTCCCGTACATCCAGCGGAAGCGCTGGCGCATGAAGCCCTTCACCGTGTCGGGCGCCTCGGTCCACCCGCGCGCCCGCTCGGCGAAAAGAACCCTCGTCCCCTTTTCCAGCAAAGAGAAGGTCAGGTCGGCGTCCTCGGCCAGCGTGTCGGCCGAGAATCCGCCGGCGCCGGTTACGAGGTTTTTTCGCCACGCTCCCACCGCGCCCGGCACGACGGTGATGCAGTTGAGCGCCCCGAAGGCTCGCCGGTCCAGGTTCTGTCCGGTGATGTACTCGAGCGCCTGGTACCATGTGTGCAGGTTGACGCGGTTGCCGACCTTGGCGTTCCCGGCGACCGCGCTGACGTTTTCGTCCGCAAACGGGTTGACAAGCTCCCTGAGCGTAGAGGGCTCGAAGATCGTGTCGGCGTCCAGAGCGACGACGATATCGCCCCGGGCGCTCGCGATTCCGAAATTGAGCGCGGCCGCCTTGCCCTGGTTGGGCTTCGTGAAGAGGCGCACCCTGGCCTCCGCGCCGAACCTCTCCACCGCTTTCGCGTAGGTGGAGTCTTTTGAGCCGTCGTCAACGACGATCACCTCGAAATCGGGATAGTCCGATCCCAACAGCGCTTCCACGGTCGCGACGACGACCTTCTCTTCGTTGTAGCACGGGACGATGACCGAGACCGGCGGGGCGAAGCCCGGGGCAGGCTCTGGCTTTCGCTGGAACTTCTCGATCACGGCCATCAGCCCGATAAAGCAGAGCCTGGCCACTCCCAGCACGATCCCCAGAACGAAGAGCAGGGAGAGCGTCCAGATGAAGGCCCCGACGATCATGAAGAAAAGGTCGTCCACGCCGGTGATCAGCCGCTCGGAAGGAGGGACTTTCGGCATCACCTGGTCCCTTGTGAGCCCCATGAGCTCGCTCACGCCGACGAGCTTGAAGCCTTTTGCCTCAAGGCCCTCGATGATGAGCGGCAGCGCGATCACCGTCTGCGACCTGTCGCCGCCCCCGTCGTGCAGGAGGACGACGTTGCCCTTGTGAAGCTCCGCCCCTTCCAGAACCCTCTTCACTATCACGTCAACGCCCGGATGGTACCAATCGCCCGGGTCTATGAGCATTCCCACCGTGGCGTAACCGAGCGAGCTTGAGATCAAGAGCGGTTTCACCTCGGCCGGGGTGGTCGGCTCGACGTCCTCGCCGTAAGGCGGCCTGAACAGGACGGTCTGCCTGCCGAGCCTGCTTTCGAAGAGCCGCTGGGTGGCGTTCAGCTCCAGGGTAAGCTGCTTCTCGGATATCTCGGCGATGTTCGGGTGAGAGAAGGTGTGGTTGCCTATCTCGTTCCCCTCGCCGACGAGCCTTTTAAGAAGCGCCTGGTGGCGCTCGGCGTTCGAGCCGATGATGAAGAAGGTTCCGCGGACGCCGTAGCGCTTGAGAATGTCGAGAATGGGAGAGGTATAGGTCCCGTCGGGCCCGTCATCAAAGGTCAGCGCGATCTTCATCGGATCCTTGCCGCCGGAACGGAGTATCACGTAGGGCGAGGGAAAGCTTATCAGCTTGGCTTCCGTAATGAGCCCCGAGTCTTCGTCGTATTTGATCTCGCGCAGCCCGTCCTTTGGGGTGGAGCGGACTCGCAGTATTTCGCCTTTGCCCTCGTAGTCGAGATCGTAGCCGTAGTGGAGGACCTCAAGATTCTTCGCCGCCTTCGCGCCGAGGTCATCCTCCTTCCCGGCGAGCGTCCAGAAGGAGGGGTCTTCGGAGCCCAGCCTCCATAGGGCGTAGCCTCGCGGGCCGAAGTCCGAGGCGTCGTTCATCTCGTTGAAGCTCGTCGTGGCGTCTAAAAACCAGACGTGGTGGAGGACGTCGTCATCATCGTAGTAGTCGAATGCCGGGTTCAAGGCCGACTCGTCCATTACGATCTGTCCTTCCGACTCGAAGGCCGTCGTCACGGCCTCCTGGTAGCTGAGGGTGTCGCCATTCTTCTTGCCGTCAACCCAGTCGTAGCCGTAGTTGCCCAGGGCGATCACGAGCTTCGCCGCCGGAATTTGGGCCGAGCGCTTCTTGACGAGAGAGAGGAACCACTCCTCGGCGGCCACCGGGCCCGCTTCGCTGGATGACCAGTGCTGGTCGTATGCCATCAGGATCAGGAAGTCGCATATTTTCGCGAGGCCCGAATAATCGAAGCTCGCGTCATCTATGGGCACGCACTGCGAGACTTCGAGGCCGCTCGCCTTGGCTTGCGCGGCCAGCTCCTTCATGAAGACCATCATCTCGCGCCTGTCGGAACTGGGCCCGCCCTCGAAATCTATGCATATCCCGGCCAGGTGGTGCTCGGACGCGAAACCGGTCATTTCCTTGATCGCCTTGGCTCGCGCGTTCTTGTCTGCCAGCATTCCGGCAAGCATGCCGCTGTTCCACGCGAACAGGGAATTGTCGTAGTTGTTGACCAGCGCGAAGACCTTTAGCGCTGGGTTGTTGTCGTGGATGAAGTCCAGCGCCAGCTTCGTCCTGTCTGGCGCGTCCTGTGTCATGGACCCGTCCTTGCCTCCGAGGTGAAGAAACTCGGCGACAAGCCCGTCCATCTTGGAAACGTTGGCCTTGAGCGAGGTGAGGCTCGTGTCATCCCAGTTGACGTAAAAACCGAGAAGCAGCGGGTGGGGGTTCCTGCTCGACGATGCCTTAAGGGCCCGCTTCCTGGCAAGCGCCGCCTTCGCCTTGTAGAGCTGGTACCTAGTGCGGAAGAACCTGCGTTCTCGCCGGTCCATGATCCACGGCTTATGCACCGGAGGCAGAAGCTTCTGCCTGAGCGTCGCCCGGTTGCCTTCGAGCGACGGGGAGAGCAGCGACGGGTTGATCATGACGCTGAAAATGGCGACGCCGAAGCAGGCCGAGAGGAACGCCCCGAGCGCGAGAAGCGCGGCTCGGACCCTCTTCCACCTTCGCCTTTCTGGATCGTGAAACACCGGCCTTTGCGGGCGGCCCTTGTCCAGCGGACTCATTGCTCACCCATCACCGGCGGGGCGTCGTGAAGGGTAAGGGAGGAATGGTACAGGCTGTTAAAAGCGAGGTCGAAGCATGAGTTATGAAGGGCGAAGCGTTGTACTTTCTTCTTATTGAAATGAACGGCGGCACATCCATTCATAATTCAACCTTCATACTTCACACCTGATATTGTCACCCCGGCGGCCAGCCGAAAACCCGCCCGCCCATGAGATGGAAATGGAGGTGAAACACGCTCTGGCCCGCAGACTCAAGGCAATTGGCCAGTAGCCTGAAACCATTTGCGTGAAGCCCGCGCTCCTTGGCGATTTTCCGCGCGAGGAGCATCAGCCTTCCCATCATGGGGCCGTCGGCTTCCGCGAGGTCGTTGAGCGTGGGAATGTGCTTCTTCGGCACGATCAGGATGTGCGTCGGCGCCTGGGGGTTTATGTCCTCGAAGGCGAAAAAATCGGCGTCCTCGTAAACCTTCTTGCTTGGGATCGCGCCGCTTGCGATCTTGCAGAAGAGACATTCCTGCATGGCAACCTCCTTCAAAGATAAGGTTGAAGCATGAATGTTGAATTAAAAGGAGAAGCGCCACTTTTCATGCTTCGTCCTTCATACTTCATACTTGCCTTCTATCTCTCCGCTTCGTGGGCGAGCGCCTCGGCCGGCTCGCTCTTCGTGGTGATCGTTTCAAGCCCGTGGGCGTTGGGTCCGGTTTCCGCGCGCCTCAGCAGGAAGGCGAACAAGAGGCCGAAGAATCCGAGGCAGGAAAATATCCACATCCCGGCGTGATAGCCGGAAGGGTTCGCGGCGCTCGCGTTCCAGTTGTCGTTGGCCCAACCCACCAGGACGTTGAAGCCGAAAAGGCCTACGTTCTGGATGGCCGTCATCAGGCCGTAAGCCGTGCCCAGCTTCTTCTGCTCGACGATGTAGGCTACGGACGGCCACATGATCGCGGGAATGAGCGAGTAGGCGATCCCCATCATCGCCATCGGCACGAAGAGCGAGAGCGAGCTGTACCCCATCATCAAGTAGACCGGGATGAGCAGCAGCGAGCCGAACATCATGAAGAGAGACCGCTTCGCCACCTTGTCGACCAGGAGCCCGAAAAGCGGCGTGGCGATCATCGCGAATAGCGTCAGCATGGCAAGAAGCTGCCCGCCGGTCTCCCTCGTCGCGCCGTGAGCCTCGATGAAGAACTTGACGGCGAAAGTCTGAAACGGGAATATCGCCGAGTAGAAAGTCACGCAGAGCGCCACCATGAACCAAAAGGAGGGGCTCATCTTGAAGAGGTCGCGCCAGACCACCTTTTCGGTCTCCCCCTCCTTGGCCAGGGCGTAATGGCTTTCGGCCCGCCGCTCCAACATGATGTACAGGACCGGTCCCGTGATGCAGAAAGTCGCGAAAGCCACTCCGATGAACAGCGGCCACTGCCATTTTGCGTAGGCGGAGGTGGCCCACGTCGGCGACATCTGCGCCGCGAACGAGCCCATCCTCGCTATCAGGAGGTTGATGCCGAAGGCGAAGGAAAGCTCCTTGCCCCTGAACCATTTCGCCAGCGCGGTGGTGACCGCGACTATGAGCGACTCGGCGCCCAGTCCGAAGAGGAGCCTCCCGGAGATCATCACCCATGCGTTTGGCGTGGCGGCGGTGAGCGCGGCGCCCGCCAGGCAGAGCGAGCCGAAAATGAGCGTGCTGCGCCTCGTCCCTATGCGGTCAATGATCACTCCCCCTATGAGGACCATGACGATGTTGGGGAAGCTGTATATCCCGTTCAAGAGCCCGATGACCTTGTCGGAAAAACCGAGCTGCGACTTGAGCACGTCGGCGAGCGGGCTGATGCAGTCGTACGCGTAATAGTTTCCGAACATCGCGAGGCTGATGATCACCAGCACCAGCCAGCGGTAAGCTTTCGGAGGCTCTGCTATTCC
>JBBINO010000029.1:18750-29160 GCA_037443845.1 Acidobacteriota bacterium | reverse complement strand
CCACCCTCCCGCCGTAGATTACATTACTCTACCGTTGACGTCAAGATGGTATTAGAATCCTGCATGGCGCCTTGCGGATATGCCTGAACGCTGGCCGGTCCGCTGGAAGGCGTGGTTAGGCACCTGGTTGCTCCTTGCATTGTTCATACTCGCTGGTGGTCATGACTTGGACGCCGCAGCATGACCCGCAGCACGCTAACTGGAACCGCAGTTGCTTGCTCTGCCGACGGAAGATCCTGACGAGTTGAACAGTATGGCTGTAAGAGTTATAGCCCTGAGCAGAAACGTCTGCGCGGTATAGACCTGGCCTCAGGCCATTCTTCTCAAAATGGCCGTCGACATCAGTTTCAAGTGAAGCGACAACAACCCAATGATTCATTATCTGCGTGCGCAGTATGACGGTGGCATCAATTATGGGCTGGTAGTGATCGTCAGTGACCCAGCCTCGGAAAGCTCTCACCCTAGGGGTAGGGAGCGCGACACAGATGGTCGCCAGGAGGCTGTTCGTAACCAGAAGGCAACTCATGATGACAGGACCTGCCCGTAGCAATCGCATCATCGAGACCATCTATGTAGTTGCCTAACGGGTATTAGACTGCATACCAAAAGTGCTACATGGCGGGCTAACATGGCGGCAGCGGACGGCTTCTCCCTCATGGCGCAATTTTCTTCTTTCGTCCTCGCGTTGTCAAACGCGGGCGGGAGGGCAAAGTCCCCCGCCCGCGAGCGAGTATTTTCATGCCGTTCTTTCACCAAACACGAAACACAAGACACGAGGCGCCCGCTCACGCGCGATCGGCATCTGGAGATGCGTCCTACACCGGTGAGTTCGTCGTGACCGCATGGCCATCTTTTGTAGGAGGGTTCTCCAGAACCCGATAGCGGCCGCCACCACGCGCCGCGCCAGCCTTGCCCAAGTCAAAACTCCTAACTCAAAGCCCGCTCTCGCCTCTGTTGCCCGCGCACCACGCAAACTACAGGCAGATCAAACCAACGCCGTACTTACAAAACACGAGACACGAGACACAAGACACAAGACACCAAGCACTTCTTTTCCTCCGTGTTCTTTGTGACCTTCGTGGTGAACACATGCCGCCCGGACGCGGCGCGGGCTTCACTTGGCGCGGGTGAAGGTGGCGCTCAGGCCCCGCTCGGGCCGGCGCTTCTCCCACGGGCTGATGTAGGGCGACAGCGGCAGGCGGTCCTCCGCGGCCTCGCTCGGCTCCCTCCGCGGCGGCTCGGCCCAGGTTTCGGCGCGGCGTTTTTTCCCGGAGATCGCGTCCAGCTCGGCGTTCGCCAGCGCTCTGATTTCGGGCCTCAGCCCCTGCGCGGCGATCTCCTCGGTGAAGGAGCGGCGGCCCTCGACGATGTCATCCAGGAAGCGCCGTATCTGCGCGTCGGAGTAGAGGCTCGCCGCTTCGTACTGCGCCAGGTCATAGCTCTCGCACTTCACCACTTCGTCGGTGTTGAGCCGCCCCTTCCTGTACTCGTTCGTGCCGCGAAGGTCGCCGCGCTGCAGGGCCGCCATCAAATCAATCGGGACGCGCTGCACTTTGCGGACGAGCTTCTTCGCCCCGGTCGCGGGGTCCTTCTCTATGATCTCGCCGACTCCGCCGGTGTTGTACTGGAAGAAGTGGACCTTGCCGGGGTAACGGGCCACCAGGTCCTTGACGATGTCGTAGAAGGCGTTCACCTTCCTGCCCTGCGCCCCGATGATGAAATCGTCCATGCCGACTATTCTCACGCTCTCGCCGGCCTTCTCCGGGACGGTGGCGAACGAGTGGGTTGATTCTCCCCAAAGGTAGGCGAGCACGCCCTGTTCCCACGTGAGGCGCTGGGCGAACGGCATGATCGTGTTGCGGCGCGTGATGAAGGCGAAGGCTAGCCCGTCAAGCTTTTCGAGCGCCGGGAGGTTGATGGAGCCGGCGCATATGGAGACGAGCTTGCGGCCGCGCTTGACCTTGAGCTGGCACCGGTCGAGGACGCCGCGGCCGTTTTCCCCGAGCCGCTCGTCGAGAAAATCTATCTCGCCCTTCGCGTTGAGCATGACGTTTTCCAAAAGGGCCGACTTGTGGACGAGCGAGCGGTACATCGCCTCCTGCAGCTTCAGGTCCACGTCGGTCTTTACGTAGAAGCCCTGCTCCGTCCCCAGAGCCGAACCGTCGCGCTTGAGCATGACGATGTCGTCCTGGGCGACCCAAGTCCCCTCACCCTGTTCCGGGTCGAGGCCGAGCTGGTGGCACGACCAGGTGGACTTGCCGGTCGCCGTCAGCCCGAACATGAAAACGCCGTAGGTCTTGAGCTTGCCGGTGGCCCGGTCTCGCGCGCGGACAACCTTGGTGCCGGCGTGAAGGCCGAGCATCCCCCGCTGGTCGGCGCGGAACATCGCCTGGCGCAAAAAACCCTTCTTGCATTCGCCGGTGTAGTCCGTGCCGAGCGCGATGTTGATGTCCTGTTCGGGGAGCACCAGCACCTGCATTCGAAGCATGTGCTCCTCGGGAATGTGGATCATCACGAACTCGGGCCCTGGACTGCGGCCCTTGACGGGCCCCATGGTGTTGGCCCACTCGTAAGCGAGCCTGTAGTTTTTCGGGTCGGCGACGCTTACGTAAAGGTTGCAGACGGGGTTGTACTCCGGGTTGTCGCCCATCTGCCGCCTGATATGCACGAACGGCATCGTCCTTATTAGTTGAAGGACCTTGTGCAACTGCTCGGGCGCCTTCTCGGCGATCCCGAGCTGAACAGCCGACGGGCGAGGGAGAATTATTTCCGGACCTGAGCCGAGGTAGACCGTCTTGGCGGCGATGCGCGAGGAGACCTTCGAAAACCATGTGTAAGAGCCAACAGCCGTCCTCTGCGCCGTCTTTCTTGCCTGGCGCCCGAGCATCCACATGCTCGGATGCTCAATGTTCTTGCCGCAAAGAGCCGCCCGCAAGTTTTCGGCGAAGCGGCGATAGGCGTCAGGATCGTAAGGACCTTGAGCCATCACAACCCCCTTTCGGCGCCAGGCGCCGGATGACAAGTATAGACTCGCCTGCTTCCGCGCGCAACGCGTCTAAGGTGCTTCGACCGCGAAAAGTGAGCGATTCCGGCCATGGCGGGTCAGCCCTCGCGCGGGCCCTGAACCTCTATCACGCAGACGGCGGCGGCGACTCCGGCGTCGTGCGTGAGGCTGATGTGCGCGGCGCCGCCAACGTCCTTGAGGAGTTTGGCGGGGGTTCCTTTCACGGCGAGAACCGGGCGGCCGGAGCCCAGCCCGGAAACCTCGATGTCGGTCCAGCGGGCGTCTTCGCCGAGGCCCGTCCCGGCGGCCTTCAAAAAGGCCTCTTTCGCCGCGAAGCGGGCCGCGAACGACGCGTAAGGATCGCCCTTCCTTTCGCACGCGGCTATTTCCGCGCCGGTGAAGAGCCGCTCGCGGATGCGCGGGTGGCGCTCCATGACGGACTTCATTCTCGAGGGCGAGGCGATGTCTATGCCGACGCCATATATCATCAGAAGGCGAGCTTCGGCTGGGCCGTCGCGTCCCCCAGCCACTGCTTCAGCGTGGCCGCTGAAATGCCCAGCCGCCTGAGGTGGTTGATCGCGCCGCGCATGGAGGCGCCGGTATCCCGGCAGATGACGAGGCGCGTCTTCCACGCCTCGACCGCCTGCTGCTTGTAGGCGTCGTCCATTCTCATGAGCTTCTCGCAGAGATATCCGAGATTGTTGGCGGCCCAGCGGTGGCGAGAATCAATCGCCAGCGCCCGGCGGTAGGCCTTCTCGGCGTCGAAGTAGCGGCGGTTGCATTCGAGCGCGATCCCGAGCGCGTTATGGACGTTCGGGTCCTTGGGTTCTATCCGCAGGGCCTGCCTTGCCTCTTCGAGCGCCCCTACGGGATTTTTCGTCCTGCGGTGAAACTCGCTCATGCCGATGTGCGCGAAGTATTCGGATGGATCCATGGCGAGCGCGGCTTCAAGCGGCCTTCGCGCCAGGTCGAGCTGTCCCGTTTCGAGATGGCAGAGCCCCATCTGCGTGTAAGCCGAGGCGAGCTGGGGGTCGGCCTTGAGCGCCTTTTGGTAGGCACCCGCCGCCTCGTCGTACCGCTTCATGTGGAAATGAACGTTGCCGATGTTCAGCCAGGAGACCGCGAGGTAGGGATTCATTTCCAGCGCCCGCTCGAAGCACGGCATCGCCTTGGAATAGTCTCCCTCCAGGTAACGGACGTAGCCGAGATAGTTGTGGACCTCGGCCGCTATCAGGGGCCTCGGCTCCAGGTCGAGGATCTCGTTCAGCAGGCAGCGCGCCTTGCCGTACTCGTGGCGGCCCAGGTGGTAATCCGCGAAGGTGAAATAGACGCCCCAGTCGCGCGGGTTTACGGACAGAGCCATGCCGAGGCTCTGGTGCGCCTGGTCTTTCTCTCCGCTGTCCAGTTGGAGGCGGCAGATGGCGTTCCACCCCTGGACGAAATGGCGCTCCATGCGCACGGCTTGAAAAAGCCTCGCGCGCGCGCTGGCGCCCCGGCCAAGCAGCCTGAGCGTTTCGCCAAGGTGGTAATGGAGCCTGACGTCCCTTTTCGAGAGCTTGAGCGCCTTGGCGTAGGCGTCCGCCGCCTCCTTGTACCTTTCGGAGGAGAGGGCGTAATGTCCCACCACTTCAAAATAGAGCGCGTCCCTCCTGTTGTTGGGGACGCTCGCCAGACGCGCGGCACCGTCCTTGTCCCGTTCCAGGTAGTAGTCCATCAAGGCGAGCAGCGCCTCCCGGTTCGAGGGCGCCCGCCGAGAGCTTTGCAGTTGGCTGAAGGCCTCCTGAAGCGCCTCGATGTAAAGCGCCTCCGAAAGTATTCTCTCGCGCCAGAGCACCGAACTGGACGGGTGGAGCTTGAGGCCGCGCCTCGAGATGTCGGCCGCGAGATGGGGCATAGAGCGAATGTTGAGAGCGGTGGCCGCCTCCTCCCACGCCCTGCGCGGCGCTTTGTCCCGCGCCGCCGACACGAGTTTCTCGAGCTTTGGATCGAAGAGAAGGTTTCTTTCCCTCTTAAGCGTGGACATCGCGCTTCCTCCCGCGCCAGCCTTCTACTGCCCCTTGCAACCGCGGCGCTCAAGGCCGATGACGGCCGCCATCCTTCCGGCGCGATCGCCGTCTCGCCTGTACGAACAGCATAGCTCAACGGCGCAAGAGGTACAACGCTCCTCCCGGAATATTCTCCCCGGGGCGAGTCCCCCCTTGATCAACAGGGAAGCGTTGAGGGCTGAAAGGTCTAGCCTGCAAGGCTCCTGGCCCTGGCGCGGCGGGACGGCTTCTCCGAAGGCCTCGCGAAAAGCCTCATGGCGGCGCTCGTCAACGACGTAGCAGCATGGCCCAATCAAAGGGCCGATGTATGCGGCGAGCCGCGAGGGGTCCGAGCCGATTTCGCCAATCGCCCGCGATGCTATCATCGAAAGCGTCCCCCGCCATCCCGCGTGCACGGCCGCCGCGCGTCCCTCCGGCGAGGCGATCAGCAGGGGGACGCAATCGGCCGTGACCACCCTTGCCGCCTCGCCAGGCCTCGTCACGACGATCGCGTCCGCCTCGCACGGGGCGTCCTGCGCGCGGACGACTTTGTCCGAGTGGACCTGGTCTACCTTGTGGACGCGTATCTCCCCGTGGCCCCGCAAAGCCAGGAACGCCTCGATGGCTTCCGGGGAGACGCCCCGGTTCCCTTTCAGCAGGAGGTAGGCGAATGTCCCTTCGGGAAAAAGGCCCGTCAAGTTGAAGAAGGGGCCGAAGGGGGATTGAACTGGAGCGCTGATCATTCGAGCCGTCCCCTTTAGGCGGATTCAAGCGCCAGCGCGCAAGCCGCGCCGCCCGTCGCGACGGCCATGAGCAGCGCGCTTTCGGCTTCGCCGCGCGACAGCGCAAGAGCGGCCAGCCCCGCCGCTCCGGCCCAGGAGGCGCCACAGGCTCCCAGCCGGTTCTGAAATTCCGCCACCCGCCCATTCGGGCAGCGCAGTCCCGCCCAATCGAGCGATGAAGAGCGAAGCGGCGGAATTTCGCCGGGGAGAAAGAGGATGGAAGGCCGGGACAAGGCGAGGCCGAACCGATCCCTCAGCTTGGCGGCCATCGAGTCGAACAGCGGCCCGGCTTCCGGATACCGGTGCGGCTCGCAAGGGGCGCCGGCCTGGCTCCATCCGGAGACGCGGCAAAGAGCCGATGCCGGTTTCGCATCGGAAGCGGTGATTCGCAGAACGTAGGCGCCTTCGCCGAGAGGCGCGGAGCCCGCTGGGCGCAGGTGGCTGAGGATTTCCAGAAGGAAGGCGTCCAGGTGGTCAACCCCTCCGGCGATCACATCGTCCATCAGTCCGGCTTCGCAAAGGCGGCATGCCTCGACGGCCGCCGCCAAGCCGGCGGCCTCTTTCCCGCTGAGAGTCACGCAGCCGCCTCTCAACTTGAGAAGGAGGCTCGCCTGGCCGGCCGGGGCGTTGCCGACGGAGAAAGGAAACGTGGCTGGAGGCATCGCCGCGAAGCCTTGCCGGAAAACGGCGGTCTCGATTTCGCGCACCGGCGTGATCGAGCCCCAGCCAAGCCCGGCCACCTGGCCGCATTTTGCGGACGGCGCACCCTGAAGGGCGCGCGAAGCGGCGTTGCACCACCATAGCGACGGCCGGTCGAGCCACCTGACGGCCGATTGAGGAAAGCCCTCCTTGACCGGAAGCTCCTCCGGGACACGGCGCTTGGAGCCGCCGCCGCCATATTGCGCCTCGACGTCGAAACCCACCGGAGACACTGCTCCGATGCCGGTCACCCAAAGGCTCTTCATCGCGGCCTCCCCAAAAGGATGGCCGCGTTGTTGCCGCCGAAAGCCATGTTCAGGGAGAGCGCGTGGCGAATTTCAACGCGCTCCCTTTTGCGTGGGATGCGAATCCCGGCGCCGGGTCCGGCGGATTCAAACCCGGCGCACGGCGGCACCTCCTGATGCACGATGGCCAGGATTGCCGCGGCTGCTTCTATCGCCCCGGCGGCGCCCAGGCAGTGTCCCACGGCGCCCTTGATCGAGACTACTGGGACGCGGGGCGCCCTCTCTCCAAGAAGCCTTTCAATCGCCATCGCCTCCGCGCCGTCGTTCGCGACGGTGGCCGTCCCGTGGGCGTTCACGTGGTCAACTTCGCCGGCGCTCATTCCGGCGACGAGCAGACATTGCCTCATGCATTCTAGCGCCCCTGCGCCCTCGGGCTGCGGCTGCGTCGCGTGGTGGGCGTCGCTCGACAGCCCATAACCCTCGACGAGCGCGAGGATTTCGGCGCCCCTGCTTGACGCGCGCTCCAGGGGTTCAAGGACGAAGAAGGCCGCCCCCTCGCCGACCGCCATGCCGTCCCGCTTCCGGTCGAACGGGCGCGGCCTCTCCACCGAGACGACCCTGAGAGAGTTGAACCCGCCGACGGTGAGCCGCGTCAAAGCGTCCGCCCCGCCAGCAAGCGCGCACTCCGCTTCGCCAGACGCGACCCAGAGCCACGCCTGCCCGATGCTCGCGGTTGAAGACGAACAAGCGTTGACGACGCTCGCCCTCGGCCCGCGCAGATTGAAGAACGAGGCCATGTTGTCGGCCGTCGTCGCGGGGAGGTGGCCCAGAAAATTTCTCAGGTGGCGGGAAAGCCTTTCCCCTCCAAGTATCTTGTAGTAGGCCTCCTCGTTTTCAGGAAGACCGCTGACGCCCGTCCCCACGCTGACGCCTGTTGAATCGGGCCACGCCGCTAGCCCTGAGCCTGCGAGCGCCTGCCTGGCGGCGTAAATGGCCATCCTGTCAACGCGGGAGAGCGTTTGAGGGATTCCCTCTTCAGGAAAGGCCACTGCCTCGGCGACCTTCCGGCTCCTGATGCCGCCCGCATCGAACCGGGTGACATCGGCCACGGCGCTGCGCCCATCGCAAAGCGCGCTCCAAAATTCCCGCGGAGAGGCGCCGAGCCCGCACACGATCCCCATGCCGGTGACCGCCACGCTCCTCACGCGTCCTCCTCCATCCTGAGAGTCATGACGGACGAGGCGACGAGCTTTCCGCCCGAGCGCGCCGCCACTCTGACGCGCACGAGCGGCCCCATCTTCCTGACCAGCAGCGCGGAGAAATCAAGCGGGCCGCCCGCCGCGACCGGCCTTGGATAGCGGAAGCGGTTGACCTGGACGAGGCTTCCTCCCGAGGCGCCGTCCACCGCCACCGTCATTCCGGCGAACTGCGCCATCGCCTCGGCGACGGCCCACGCGGGCACTTCTCCGCCTCTGCACCTCGCGTCGTTCGCCGAAAAGCGGACCACGGCGGCTCCGGCCCGGGGGCTTATCATCAGAAACGGATAGCGGTGCGGCAAGGCTCCGTCGCCCATCGGCACTAGCATATATGGCGCGCCGCGAGATGACAAGCTTGCCGCGGCCGCCACGCGCCTCTTGCGCGCCCGTGGCATTTCATGTATCAATAAGCAAACGGCCTTCCCGGCGAGGGGCCCTATGGCCGCGAAAGAGGACGACGATGGTGCAGAAGATAAAGTTGAAGGAGACGACGGCGCTCTCCAAGTGGTCGGTCGAAGAGTCGCGCGAGCTTTACGACATCTCCGAGTGGAGCAAGGGATTCTTCGACATCAACGAAAAGGGCCACATAGTCGTTCTTCCGGAAAAGAACAAGCAGAAGTCGCTCGACGTGAAAGACCTACTCGACGACCTGAGGTTGAGGGGAATTTCCACGCCGGTGCTCATAAGGTTCACCGACATCCTGAAGAAGCGCATTGACGAAATCCAGATCGCGTTCAACAAGGCGATAGACGAGTACAACTACAGCGGCAAGTATTTCGGCGTCTATCCCGTCAAGGTAAACCAGAGCCGCCAAGTGGTCGAGGACATCGTGGAGTTCGGGCGGCCGTACTCCTTCGGCCTCGAGGCCGGCACCAAGGCCGAGCTTCTCATCGTGCTGGCGACGCTGGACAATCCGGAGGCGCCGATCATCTGCAACGGGTACAAGGACGACGAGTACATCCAGATGGCCCTCTGGGGAACCAAGATGGGCCGGAAGGTGATCATCGTCGTCGAGAAACTCTCCGAGATAGACCTCGTCATCAAGTACGCCAAAAAGCTCAAGGTCAAACCCGCGCTCGGCGTGCGCGCGAAGCTTTCGGCGCGCGGCCGCGGCAAGTGGGAAGGCTCCGGGGGCGACAAGTCCAAGTTCGGGCTCTTCGCGGCCGAGATACTATACGCCGTCGAGAAGCTCCAGGCGGCGGGGATGGCCGGCTGCCTCCAGCTCCTTCATTTCCACCTTGGCTCGCAAATCACTTCAATCCAGAGCGTCAAGGACGCGATGCGCGAATCCACGCGCATCTTCGCCGAGCTGGTGCGGGCCGGCGTGAACATCCGCTACTTCGACGTCGGCGGCGGCCTCGCGGTTGACTACGACGGCAGCAAGACCAACTTCTCGTCGAGCGCCAACTACGCGGCGGAGGAGTACGCCTCCGACGTGATCTCGGCCATCGCCGAAATTTGCGAGGAAAAAAACATACCTCACCCGGACGTCATCAGCGAGAGCGGGCGCGCGCTAGTGGCCTACAGCTCTATCCTCGTCTTCAACATCCTTGGAACGAGCGAGCTGATTGACGAACAGCGCCCCCTTGAAGTGCTCCCGGACGCGATCGAACCGGTGCTGAACCTGAACGAGATACTCAAGAACCTCACCGTGAAGAATTTCCAGGAGAGTTACCACGACGCCCTCCAGGTAAGGGACGAGACGCTTACGCTCTTCAACGTGGGAATGGTGAGCCTCGAGGACAGGGCGCTGATCGAGCGCCTCTTCTATTTGATCTGCGCCGGCATCGCCAAGATCATACGAGGCCTCGACTACGTGCCAGACGAGCTCGAAAACCTCGACCGCTTCATCTCCGACACCTACTACGGAAACTTCTCCGTCTTCCAGAGCCTCCCGGACCACTGGGCCGTCAAACAGCTCTTTCCCATTTGCCCGATCCACAGGCTCCAGGAACAGCCGTCGCGGAAGACGACGCTTGCCGACATCACCTGCGACAGCGACGGCAAGGTGGACCAGTTCATTGACCTGCACGACGTAAAGAACACGATAGAACTGCACGCGTTGCAGGACAACCAGCTCTACTACGTCGGCGCCTTCCTCGTGGGCGCTTACCAGGAGGCGCTCGGAGACCTTCACAACCTCTTTGGCGACACGAACACAGTCCACGTCTCCATCTTAGGCCGCAACAAGTACCGCATTGACAAGACCATCGAGGGTGACAAGGTTCGCGACGTCCTCGAATACATGCAGTACCAGAAGCGCGACGTGATGAACGCAATACGCCGCGCCGTCGAGGATGGCATCGAGGAGAAGCGGCTCTCCATCAAGGAGTCGGCCGCCATCAAGAAGTTCCTCGAAGAGGGGCTGGACGGATATACATATCTGGAATAGCGCGCCCC
>JBBINO010000029.1:0-18650 GCA_037443845.1 Acidobacteriota bacterium | reverse complement strand
AGAAGTTCCTCGAAGAGGGGCTGGACGGATATACATATCTGGAATAGCGCGCCCCCATCCGCTAAACATCAAGGGCGCTGGCCATGGTCGCGCCGGCTTGGGCAAGCCCGAAAGAGGTTCGGCCGATGAAGACCATTCTTCGGGAGATGAAGAACGCAAGCCTGATTATTTTGGGGGCGCTTTCCGCCGGCATGGGGTTGAAAGGGTTCCTGCTCTCAAGCCATTTCATAGATGGCGGCGTGACGGGCATCTCGATGCTTCTTAACAACGTGCTCGGCTATCCTTTGTCCATACTGATAGTGCTGATCAACCTGCCCTTCATTGCCGTCGGATACCGGCAGATAGGAAGAGCCTTCGCGATCAGGAGTACCGCCGCGATCGCACTCTTATCCGGATGCCTGGCCGTTATCCACTATCCCGACGTCACGCCCGACAAGTTGTTGACCGCTCTCTTCGGCGGGTTTTTTTTAGGAGTTGGCATCGGCCTCGCCATTAGAGGCGGGGCCGTCTTGGATGGCACCGAAATCGCGGCATTGCTGATGAGCAAGACAAACGGCGTTCTTAGGGTGGGGAACGTCATCCTTCTCATGAATGTCGCCATCTTTTCCGCTGCCGCGTGGTACCTCGGGATAGAATCGGCCTTGTACTCCATGCTCACCTACCTTGCGGCTTCAAAGACCGTCGATTTTCTGATTTACGGCATTGAGGCGTATCATGGCGTCATGATCGTCTCTCCCAGGCACGAGGACATCAAAGGGGCCATACTGGAGAACATGAAGCGCGGCATCACCGTCTACAAGGGACGAGGCGGCTACACTGAAGCGGAGCAAGACATCCTCTACTGCGTCGCCACGAGGCTTGAGATTCCTAAAATCAGAAACATCGTCCAGGAGATTGACGAAAACGCCTTTATCGTCGTGCATCATATTGAAGATGTGACCGGCGGCGTAGTCAAGAGGCGGGTCCCGCATTGAAGAGACCGCATACCGGTGGAGCGATGACGCGGAGATATCAATGAATCCGATCATGACGTGGGTGATGGCCCATACCGTGTCGAAAGCGCTTTCTCGAAAGTGCCCGAAATGCGGCCACCGGCAGATCGTTCCCAGGGAAAAGGCAAGAGAATCCGTAGCCTGCAAGAGCTGCGGCACACCGATCCCTCCGAAGGCGAAGCTTGCACGATAGGCGGCCAATAATAACCAGGGACAGCCCCCCGTTCATTCTCTTCATTTCTTAGGCCTGCCGACGAAAAACAATCATCATATCTTGCATTTTCGCACGCCGGCGCTCCGCTTCTTGCGCTGGCGTGGGAGCCGCTTGGGCCGGGCACGTAAAGGCGGCCGGGCTTGACAGGGGTGGTATTTCCTTCTTCCGCGTGCCGTTTCTTTACTGTCGGAACGCTTTACGCCCTCTTTCTCTTGGTGTAAGCTTGGCCTGACAGGGAGACGTCGTGCAGAGAACGCTGGTGATTCATCTTCCGGGGTTGGCGGACATTCACCAGGGGCTCAAGAGCAGAGGCTCTTGGGTGCTTGGCGCGTCCACGGAATGTGACATTCCCGTGAGAGCGAGAGGAGTATCAAGGCGGCACTTGAAGCTCACCGCCGAGGCGGGCGGCCTGGCCTTCGAGGATCTTGGAAGCACCAACGGGACGTTCCTCAACGGCGAGCCGGCGAAGCGCGGCCCGTTCAAGGAGGGCGCCGTGATCCAAATCGGCGAGTGCACGCTCGTCCTGGCCGACACAAAGACCGAGGCGCTGATGCGGCCCGCCGAGACGGCCTCGCTTCCGGTGATCACGACGGTCGAGCTCAAACTGCCGGCGCAGGCGCGCGGTGGCGAGGCCGCCTGGCAGTTGCCTGCCGTCAAGCTGGCCGAATTCATGGAGCAGGCCGCGAGGGCCGCCGACTCTTCGTCCGCGATGAGGGGGATCTGCGGCCTGTTCGCCGAGTCCCTCGAGTGCGGGGCCGCCAAGTGCTTCCGGCGAGAGAACAGCCATATTTCCCTACAGGCCGTCCACGGCGATTTTCCCGACGACGTCATCTCGCCGTCTCTCGTCTCCGCCTGCGTTCACCTGCCGAACCCGACGATCCTCGACCTCGACGGCAAGGTGGAGGGCGGCCTGATGGGTCTCTGCATGCCGGTCTTTCTGGACGACGTCCGCTTCGTCTTTCTGGGCGTTATCCCGTCGAGCGAACAGCCCCTGCGGCGGCGTTTCGAGGCGCTTCTTGCGACGCCTGTGATGCTGAAGTTCCTCCTGCGCTGGCTCCATGAGGTCGAGCGCAACCGCGAGCTGGTCCACGACCTCGCCTCGCAGGTCCGCGCGCTCAAATCCGCGCGGGACCTTGGCCCCGCCGGGGCGGAGCCCATTCTGGGGTCGAGCCCCGCCCTAATGCGCGCCGTCGAGATCGCCGATCTTGCCGCTCCGGCCGAGATACCCGTCCTGCTGATGGGGGCCACCGGAACCGGCAAGGAGCTCTTCGCCCGGCGCATTCACTTCCGCTCGCCGCGCGGCGGCAAGCCCTTCGTCGCCGTCAACTGTTCGAGCATTCCCGACACGCTCATCGAAAGCGAGCTTTTCGGCGCAGAGAAGGGCGCCTTCACCGGAAGCGACCGGAAGCGCCGCGGGCTCTTCGAGGAGGCGGCCGGCGGGACGATATTTCTCGATGAGATCGGGGACCTGCCCCTCGCCGTCCAACCCAAGCTCCTCCGCGTGCTCGAAGAAAAGATGATCTATCCCCTCGGGAGCGCGAAAAGTCTTCCCGTTGACGTGCGTATCCTTTCGGCGAGCAACCGCGACCTGAGGGTCATGGCCAAAGAGGGAAAGTTTCGTGACGACCTCTACTACCGGCTCGCGGGGCTCGTCGTCGAACTGCCGCCGCTTTCCCTGAGGGAAGACGACGTGAAGATCCTAGCCAGGGCCTTTCTGGAGCGGGCGAATCGCGAGCTCGGGCGCGCGGTCGGCGGCTTCGAAGAAGAGGCGTTGGAAGAGCTGTCGCGCCACGCTTGGCCGGGCAACGTGAGGGAGCTTCTCGGCGCCGTGCGGAGGCTAGTGCTGACGGCCAAAGGCCCTCTCATCACCGCTTCGCAGGTCAACTGGGCGCTGAAGGGCGAGCGCCATGCGAGGGAGGACGGCTCCCCCTCGGCTTGGAGCCTCGACTGGCCGTCGGCCAAAGAGGCCTTCGAGGCGGAATACTTCTCCCGCAGGCTCAAGGCCAAGAAGGGCTCCATCTCCGCGCTCGCCAAGGAGCTGGGCCTCTCAAGGCCGAGCCTCTATGAAAAGCTCAAAAAACTGGGCATCAACGCCTCGGAGTAGTATTCCAGGGGGGCGCCGCCCGTGCTGTAGCCCTCTCCTGACAGCTCCGTAAAGCGCGACTGTCAGTCTCGCCGCGTGACCTTAGGCCGCGCCGCGCCGCCCAACCGCACGAAACCCAATACCCGAGAAGGTTTCACGCTCCCGCTCCGAAAGGGCCGCCATTGGCCCTTGCCTTGCAAGGAAAGGCGCACGGCATTGGGTGCCGGCGGGGAGCTTCATGTTTCAAAGGGACGCGGCGCTGGACCATTCCAAGGAGACCTGGCGGCCGATGGGAAGCGGCGCGGCGGGTGAAGCGTTGCGCTGTCTGTGCCGCGGCGAATGCGACGGCCACGGCCCGCCCTGGGATGGCGCGGCGGGCGACCCAACCGGTGGCGAGGAGGGCTGCCGCCACGCGCCGGCGATCATCGGCCTCGTTTTTCTCAACGGCGATGCCCAAGACGCGCGCCCCGAAAACGTCATCTCGGTCTGCTGCCACTGCTGGATCAAGACCCTGGAAAGAAGGCTGTCAAAGGGCCATGCCCCGAAACAGCCGCTTTCAAGAACCGATTCGGATTCCTAGGCGCACCCATGCCTAACGGCGGATCGGACAATTGCGGAACGTGCGGGTTCAACTTGGCGAACGAAGGTGTCTGGGGGCCGCCGGGCTGCGGGGGCGCCGAGGCCTTCTGCGCCATCCGTATACTGCCGATCCCAAACCCCTACTGGACCTATTGCGCCAACCGGGCCTCTCGGGAGCGCGAGCCTGACGGCCCGCTCTTCTCTCAGGGCCTCTATGAGAAAGGCTACACCCGCGTGCCGTGGCACGGCGAGGCCGAGCCGAGAATATGCGGTGCGAGTAGCTGCCAGGTTTGCGGGCGCGACGCCGAGCGTGGGCTGAAGCTGGCCGAAGAGTTGACCTTCTGCTGTAACGCCCACTACATGCAATGGTGGGGCGAACGGCACCCGGGCATCCGCTTGAAGTGGACGCACGACTTCCAGGAACCGTAAGGGGGGAGGGCGGAGCTTCGGCGACGGTTACTGCCAGCTTTTCAATACGCCGTCCCAGCCCTTGGGGGCGAGGCGGAGCGCCTCGTCCAGCGCCGCGCGCGCCTCGGCGTTCCGCTTCGAGCCGCGCAGAATCGCCGCGTAGCGCGCCAGCGTCACGGGCAGGAAGGCGCGCGCCCGGGGGGAAATGAGCGACTCGGCCCTCGCGTCTTTCACAAGCGCCTCAAACCGGGCGAGGCATGCCGGATCCTTTTCGCCCGCGCGCCAAGCGACCCAGAGCTTCGCCTCCATGAGTTCCCGGCTCTCGCCGTCTTGCAACCGCTCCGCCTCATTGAGCGCCTGTTGCGCCTCGCGCGTCTTTCCCTGGCTCAAGAGGCACTGCGCGAGCCAAAGGCGCGGGCCGGGCTCCTGGTCAATTTCCTTTCCCATCCTGCGTATCGCCCTCTCGCCGTCGGCGGCGCGCCCTTCGAGGCAGTCCCGCGCGGCAAGGAGCATCGCCGGGTACCAGTCGTAGGCGTAGAGATGGTTGCTCAGCTTCGCCTGCGCGAGCCGTGTGCCGCCTCCCTCGCAGAAGAGCGAGAGAAACAGCGTGTTCCCCAGCTCGACCTTCACCTGCCGGACCTCATCCGGCACGGCGTCGTAGAGACGGGCCACCTGGCCGTACCGCCCCTCCAGGAAGCGGGAGTCCAGTTCAATCTGGTAAGCGTAGGGGGGAATCTCTTCTTCGCCGCGGCCCGCGGCGGCGGCGGCCGCCTCGGCGTAGCGGCCCAGCCCTTCAAGCGCCGCGGCGCGGTAGAGGCGCTTGAGCCAGGTGTAGACGCCGGACGGCGTTTCGGGGAGGCGCTGGGATTCCGAGAACAGTTCCTCCCAATTTCTCCCGTCCCGCAAGTAGCTCAGGCGGTTGATCCGCGCCGTGAAGAGCGCCGCGTCGCTTGGCGTCACGTCCCGCCAGCCCTGCCTGGCCAGTTCCCCGGCGGCGCCGACCCGCCACGGGAGGCCGTTGCCGAAGCGCAGGAGCGTTTCCCCGTTTTTGCCACCGCGAAGGTCGAGCTGGGTGTAGGGGGCGAAAGAGAAAAACCGGTAGAAGAGCGGCGCGCCGCCATCGGCGCTGTTCTGGTCGGGCGAAGTGGCGATGGGCAGTGCCACGCCCGGCGGCCCCACTTTGACCCCCGAGACGAAGCCGGCCCAGAAGGCCGCCATGTTGACCCCGGCGCAGAAGATGTCGTCCCTCCCGTCGCCATCCAGGTCCATAAAGGCCCATCCCCGGATTGCTCCGGAATTCAGAAATTGCGCATCCGGAAGGTGCTCTATTTTCCAAGGCTCGCCCTTGCTGAACGAATAGACGAACAAACCCGTGGGGTGCCAGGTGGCGTGGCGGACGTAGGCGACCAGGCGCTCGGGCTCGCCGGCCTTGAACCGGTGAGACGACAGCTTGGCGATGTAGTTCCGGGACACCTGCCTGTCGAGAATGGGGATGGGTGTCCGCTCCATGCCGCCGCCCTTGGCGTCGAAGATCCAGATCGAGCACCGGCTGTCATCGTTCAGCTCGACGCCGCTGGCGTTGCTGTCCCATTCGACCGCACAGGCGGCCGCCGGGCCTCCCCCGGGGCCGAAATTTCCGAAGCAGGCCGACTGGATGGCCCTTGGAAGCTCGCGCGTCCAGGCGAGACGGCCGTCGGGCGCCTTGGCCTCCAGCACCTTGTCGTGAAAGGAGAGCCTCAGCGGGCTCGCCTGGCCCGAGGGCCAGAGCACCAGCGCCACCGCGATTCCGGCGGCAAGCGCGGCGGCCGCGGCCATCTTCGGCCAGTGCTTTCTGAAAATCCGCGACAGCCGGTACCGAAAGTCTGCCGCCTTCCGGTTTTCGAGCGCCGCCGCCAGTTCCAGCGCGGAGGCGTATCGGGCCTCCGGCTCCTTCTCAAGAAGCCTGCTGCATATTCCAACCAGCCAAGCCGGTGTCCCCTTCTGCCTCAGGTTGCCGACGGGCGGGGCCATAGATAGGTGCTTGTGCGCAACGTGAAGGCCCGACGAGCCGTCGAACGGGAGCTTGCCCGCAACCATTTCGAAGAGGACGACCCCCAGAGAATAGAGGTCCGAGGCGAAGGTGGCCCCTTCGCCCCGGATCACTTCGGGGGCCATGTAGCCAGGAGTGCCGAGCGTCGCGCCCGTCGCCGTGAGCGTGGCACCGATTTCCGCACCCTTGGCGAGCCCCAGGTCGCCAAGCTTTACTCCCCCTTCCCTGGGCATCAAGATGTTGGCGCTCTTCACGTCTCTATGGACGATGCCCGCTTCGTGCAGCGAAGCCAGCGCCCTCGCCACTTCGGCCGTAACCTTGGCCGCCTCCTCCGGGGAGAGCCCGCCCGAGGCCGCGATTCTCTCTTTGAGCGACGTCCCTTCGACCAGCTCCATCAAGAGGGCGGGACGCCCTTCAACGGTCAGCAGGTCGCGGACGGCCAACAGCCTGGGGTTCTTTGCGGCTTGGGCCGCCAGGACCTCGCGGCGGAGTCGCTCGAGGGGCTCCGGCCTCTCCTCCGCGGCGTCCCAGAGGATCTTGAGCGCGGCCCGCTCCCCGGCTTCGAGGTCCGTCACCTCATAGACGGCCCCCGCGCTTCCAGCGCCGAGGAAACGCTCGATCTTGAAGCGACCGTCCAACACCCTGCCGGCGGAAAAGCGCGCGCCGCCAAGGTTGGGCCCGGCCGCCGCGGTGCCCCCGCATCGCGGGCACGCCAGCGAGTGGCTCGGTATCTCTGATCCGCAAGAGCGGCAACGATCCATGAGAGCCGAAGTATATCACGAAAGCGTCCGCCGGCGTTGAAAATCATCGCCGAGGACCTTCCCGCGTTTCTTCCGAACGCCACAAGAAAACCGCTTCTCGCGGTGAAAAAGCGCGTGGGACTGTCATCTTAACCCGGAGCCCTCTATCGAACGGTCAAGCGCATCTCATCGCTATTCCCTTTGATATGAGGCGCGTACATTGCTTGCGCTTGCGCCGGCATGGCGTGGAAAACGCCTGGCGTCTGCGCGTACATCTCGTATCGAATTTCCCAAGAGCCGGCGGGAAGATGAGCAATAAAGAAAGCCGTCTTCGTGTCTCTCAATTCCTCGTAGGCCTCCAGCGGCTGCGAGCCTCCATCCACTTTGCTGGCCACAACCCGGCCTCCGCTTCGAATGTCCACGGGTTCCAAACCCGCGGGCTTGTCGTCCTCCAAGAGGATGTAATCGGTCTCCTGGTCCCCCTTCAGGGTCAAGCGGCACTCGATGCGGTCTCCGCTGGAGACTACGTCTCCATTATTGACGATCTGCCTGACGATGATGTCGCCCTTGAGGAGCGTAGGAACCCTTCTGAGCAAAGTGTACTGGCGCGCAACGGCCAGCCCGGCCTGAGCGCTCTTGACCGGTTCCTCCTGGCTGTAGAAGCGAGCCAGAGCGGAGACGAACAATTGTCCGCCACCGCTCTTTCGTTTGGCCACGATCTCGTTCTCTCCATCACGCAGGAGCGAAGGATCAACACGGAAAAGGTTTCCGTCCAGCGCCGACGCTTCGCCGGTTATTTCCAGCCGTTTCGCCAGATGCCCGTTCACCTGGATGTCCAGGCGCCCGAAGCTTGGCCGTTCATGGGTGTGGATGATATAGTCATTGAGTGCCAGCACGGCCAGGGCCGTGTCCCTTGTATTGCTCCATTGTGGGCCGGTCCGGTGGGCCAGCAGCCAGGCCACCGCGGGATAGATCAAGGGATTCTTGGGATCCGTGGCCAGCAGCGCCCGCACGACGAAAGCCGTGGTCTCCGTTGGACCGAGCGACCAGTGCCACCATGAGCCCTGTTTCCCCCAGAACACGAGCCGCATGCCTCCTTCAACGTGTTCGCTGATCGCCGTCTTTTCGAGGTCATGCGCAAGCCCTTTTGCCCAATCCCCACGCCCCAGATAACCAGCGCTCAATGCCAGGAGAGCCTGTCCATAAGACGTCAGCAGCGCCCTTTGGTTCCACAGAGTCTTCAAAGCATCGAGTGACCCTGGAGGAGGTTCCTGGTTTTCTCCACCCGAGAGTTGCGCGTGAGAAGACGCCACCGCGTACAGCATCCACGCCATCAGGCCGCCATCCTGGCTCTCTTTGAGCAGGCGGGCCATCAGGAACTCTTGGGCTTGCCGCAAGACATCGTCGGGCACCTCGATGCCGCTGGCTCGCGCGGTGCAAAGGCCGTCCAAGACGTAGGCGGTCATGAAGGGATCGCTCGCGTCATTCTCCCACCAGCCCCAGCCTCCGTCAGGGTGGTGAAAGCCATACAGGCGCGCCAGTCCCTTGTCCGTCATGTCGGCCAGGTTCTTGAGGCTGGAACTTTTTTCTCCGGCTGGCCCCGCCCCCGGCTTGTCGGGCGCCGGACCGAGGATGCGCCGGGCCGCCTCTTCGGGCGACATGCCTCGTTCCTTCAACACCCTCGCCGCCACGACGCAAGGGAGAAACCTGCTCATTGTCTGCTCGGTGCAGCCATAAGGATATCCCATCAAGTATGGCAGCGCGTCCAGCGCCGCCGTCGCCGGGCCGAGAGAGACTTGAATCTCCAGCGACGTGGAGTTCGAAGCCCGCCGGCTGGGCAGGCTCAGGTGGAGAATCACATCGCCTTCCGGCGAACTGCCAGTTGCTCCTTCCGAAACCTCAAGCCCGTGAGGCAGGACCGGTATTGTCCTGCTCATGGCGTCCGATGCGCGGGCGCCCGAGGCTTGTACTTCAAAGGAGGCATCGCCGGACTCCGAGGCCGTCACCCGCCAGTCCACGCGGGTCGAGCCCTTCGCCGGAACGCGCACACCCTCCTGTTTAGCCTGGGCCCCCTGAAGGGCGACGCCCTCCGCTTTCAAGATCGCCGCCACCGTGAGCGCATGTTCTCCCGAGTTCTGAATGAGAGCGGAAATCGTTGCCACGTCGCCCGTCACCAGAAATCTTGGGCACTGAAGGCGCACGGTCAGGTCCTGATGCGTCCGAACATTGGACCTCGCGACGCCGAAATCGCTGCCCGTCGTCGCCGCCCTGGCCGTGGCCCGCCAGAGAGTCAGACTCTCCGGGTATCCAATCTGGATGGAAGCGGAGCCGTTCGCATCGGTAATCAGATCGGGCCGCCAGAGAGCCGTCGCGCTGAAATTGTGGCGGACAATGACGGGAAACGCAGACTCAGGCTGAGCCGGAGGTATCGCCTCCGCAGCAACCGAAGGCGCCAAATATGCGTTCTCGGGCCCGCGAAGGCTCCCGCCGAGCACGCCCCCAAATACCCCGCCTTCAACTCCTCCTTGCAAGGCATCTGTGATCGTGGCGCCGGTCTCAGTCTTCTTCGCGTCTATTATTGGCGCTGCACCTACCACGGTAATGGTTGAACTGCCTGAGCCGAGCTGGAAAGGCATGTAAGTAGCCTTGCCCTCTACTACTTCTATTCCGCTGCGCACCACGCTGTTGTACCCCGCCGCGTCCACCTGAAGCACATAATTCTTTCCCGCTGGCATGTCCAGCGTAAAAATTCCATCTGCATCCGTAGCCGTCATTGCCAGGCCGGAGAAACCGGGACCGCTCCCCTTGACCGTGGCTCCCGAAATTGGCTGGCCTGATAGATCGGTGATTCTGCCCTTTATGCCCGTTCCGTTGAAAGCGATCGCACGCCCCCCTTCGGCGACGGGGACGGGCTTCGGTGGCGGCTTGAGGTAACTTCTATCGAATGCGCCGGTGGTCACGGCTTGCGGAAAACGTTGCCAGGTGAGGAAGACGGAGCGAGGATCCCGCGCGTATTCCGACTGAAGCGAATAGACGGAGTCGTCCACCACACCCAGGGAGACTTCAGCCTGGACTGGCCTTCCCGCCGCATCCAGGGTCTTGATGGTCCAGGTGCCAGCCTGCCGCGGCAAGTACTCCTCCCTGCTCGGCGTCAAGCGGACCGAGAGAGAGTGGCTGAGGGCAGGGACGTCGATCTTCTGCGTCACGCTGTAGAGCTTGAGGTCTTTGACCATGTCCGCGCTGAAATAAGCGCAGGGACTGTCGCCATCACCGGTATCGATGTCCACTACGGCCGTCGTTCCTGATAAACCGATGACGTGGACGCCGTGCAAGGTGTCGCCGTCCATTCCCACGAGAATGTGGGCCTTCACGAAAGGAGAAACGATCAGCGCTCGTGCGGGTTCGCCGGGTTTCACTTGGGATCGTGAGAGGATAACCTGAAACGCGCCGGAAGCCAGTAGCAGCGGCTTTGCCTCGTTGCCCACAACCAGCAGGGACACCCGCTCGTCCGCCCCGCCCTCGTTCCCTCGCTCGTCAAGCCATTTAATTTGATAGGGGCCTTCCTTGGCGAGCGAGAACACGACGGCCGTCTCGCCCGACGGCCCCACGGCCACTTGTTTCGATTGGACCTTCACCTCCTCAGGATACTTCGTGTAAAACGTCCAGCCCTTCTCTCCCTTTTTCTTGGGCGGGGGCGGAAACTTCGGATAGAGCGCCTTGGCCTTCCGCAACGCCCCCCCCTCCACGCGCTTGCCAGCCGGATCCAGCCATATCTCCCTTGTCTCCGTTCGGCTGAGGGCCAGCGTTCCCTTGCTGGAACGCGGATGGCCATAAGCATCCGTCGAGCGGACGTGGACCGTGAGGCTCTCTCCCACTCGAAAGACGGTGCCGCCCGTCGAGAGATCGGCGTAACTCGTCCGCCGGCTGACCAAGGCCCGGCCTTCGCCGCTCGCCATGCGTCGAGAGGCGTCCGTGACACGAACCTCGATCCGGTATTCCATGTCCCCCGCGCTGTCCTGGGGCTGAAAGGAATACTGTACGTGACCCTCCTCGTCGGCCGTGAGGGTCTCCCGCCGAACGATCTGCCCATTCGGGAGGTTGAAATCATCTTGCGGCTGAACTTCGTTCATCCACGGAATTCCTTCTTCGGCGCGATGAGGCCGGGCATAGGGGCGCTGGTAGACCACCACGTCGACCTTGGCCTGGGCGACGGGCTCCCCGGAATAGTAATTCGCCTGAATCGCCGCCACGACGGTCTCGGTGGGCCGGAAGACCTTGGGAAGCCCGTCCTCGGAGGTTTGAACGGCCACTTTGAATTCCGGCAGCTTGTACTCCTCAAGACGGAAAAGCGTCGCTTCGCCCAGAGCCACAGGCTCAATTTTTTCGCCGGAGACTTCCTGCTCTTCTTGCTTTGGGCTCTCGTCGCCTTGAATCTGCCTTTGATCTTCTTCAAGGACTTGATGAAACTCGATGTGGTATTCTCCCAATGGCGACTGCGCGTCCAGGGTCAGGTCATCCCATGCCGATCCATAGGAATTAAGGGTCAAAAGGCCTTCCTTCGCCTTGTTCTCCTGCGGGCCGATGATGAGATAAGCGAACCTTTCTCCGGCCGGCGTCGCGAGGCCTTTGCCCGCCTCGCGCCGAATCGTCACTTTCCACTGAACCTTTTCGCCGGGCCGGTATGCAGGCCGATCGGTGATGATGTCAAAAATGGGAGCGCCCTCGGTTGAAGGTTGGGCCGCTGGCCTCGTGATGGCGAAAGCCTGCCTCGGTCCCAAGGAAGAGAGGGCAATTAAATCGGAGCCGCTCTCCGCCTGGGGCAGATGAAACCGCGCCAAGCCGTCTTCGTCCGCGACGGCTTCGGCATGCCAGGCTCCTTCCATGGCATCTAACAGCCGGACTCTTGCCCCCGCCACTGGAACTCCATCAGTGGCGTCGCAGGCAAGCACGATAACCTGCGCTCCTGAACGCTTCACGACCAGCGCCGTGCCGGTAACAAGAAGAATCTCCGTCGCCCTGCTGCCTGCCGTTCCGGTTGCTTCAAGGACGTAAGCACCCGTTGGCGGAGCCCAATCCATGTTGATGTGCTCCGACACGAAGTCGCAGGAAGCATCTCCGGAAAACTCCTTTTCCCACGTCTTGATGGGCCTGACGCCTCTTAGATCAAAGGCCTGCGTCCAATTGTCGTCTGGCGGCTTCGCTGCCCCAGAGTTTTGCCGCAACCGGGCTTGGGCCAAATTGACTGGGTAGAGAGCGAATTTCACCTTTCTTTGCCTGAGAAAGCGCAGGTCGAAGCCGGGCAAGACGCCAGGCAGGAAGTTGGATGATACGGCGAGCTGGAGGGGATTGCGGGCGTGTGCATCTAGCCATCGCTTGGCCTTGGCACTAAATGGCGTCTCCTTTTCGGAAAACTCCTGGCATATTCTTTTGAAAAGAACAACCGCTTGGCTGCAATCCGCCCCCGCCTTCCGAGCAGCGGCGCCTTGTCCGGTGCTCCAGAATGCGAACCAATAGAGAGCGGCCGCATACCAGGGGCTTTGTTTTCGCGAGGCGAGCGAGGCCTCGAACGCGTCGGCCACTTGATGGGAGGCCGACGGGTCGTCCGACTGCATCAATGCGAGAGCAACAAGAAACTGGGCGTGGGTTTTCTCTTCGCCGGTTAACGCGATCTTCAGCGCGCCTTGGGCCTCGCTTAATGAAAGAACCGGTCCGGCGCCGTTCCCGGGCAGTCCGTCCACCCCCGCCTCGAAGGGCCTGGCGCACTTGAAGGCGATCTCCAGATAGCGCATCCTAGCGGTGGCAATATCCGTGGACCCCGCCCACCAGTCCAGGGCGGGATGATAGTAGGAGGATGCCATGTTCCAATTAAAATATGGGCTAGGTTGCGCCCAGAAGTCCCCTAGAGATTCCTGGCACTCGGCCGAAATGACATCGGCACGCTCGCTCGTCCCGCGAGGCTCTATCAGCTTTTCAAGAGTCTGCCGCGCCCAGACCATCTTTGACGATGCCATGCCTTGGCTGGACCGGGGCTCTTTTGATTCGGCGCTAAGCCCCCTCCAAGTGGAATCGGCCAGCCGGAACCGGATCCACCTTTCATCCGCCTTTGGCGCCAGCTTCAGCGCCTTCTCATACTCCGAGGCGGCTTCGGTGTAGTTCCCTTCAGCATAGAGGGTTTCCGCCGCGGACTTTAGCGCCGCGTAATCGGAAGTCTTTGCCTGTTTGCGCTCCTTTCCCTGAGCCCACGGCGCGGCCTGGGCAAATAAGGGAGGGCTTTGCATCAGAACAAAGCTAAAGACCGCCATCATCACGATGACCGCAAACAGCCCGAAGCGCCCTCTCTTCATTTCGTCCTCCCTCTTCGTCGATCAACGTGCTACGCAAATATTATACTCCCATCGGGCTTCCAGCAATCGTTTCAATCTCGCGCACCTGATCGGCCGGCCGCGCGAGGAGTGCTGAGTTTTGGATTGCGCCAGGCTCGCGCTGGGGCTGTCGCGGGGAACGCGAGGCAGAGAGAGGAAACAAGGTACAGGGGACACTAGAAAAATGCAAAGAGGACGCGAGCGGGAGCGGGGATACGTGAGAAGTGAGACGTGAGACGTGAAGGATGCAGGACAGGCGCGCCGCGTAGTGTCTTGTGTCTGGTGTTTAGTGAAAGAATGGCATGAAAACATTCGCTCGCGAGCCGGGGACTTTGTCCCCCACGCCCGCGAGGGACAATGCCTCTTTTGTAGGGGCGGGGTTCCAGCCCCGCCCGGCGCAGATGTTCGATGCGCAAGAAAGCGCGCGGGAGGGCACCCCGGGTCAGGACCCCTTTGCGGGGAAAAACCCAGGGGCAGGCTCGGCCCTCCCGGCCTCGCGGCGCGCCAGCCTTGCCCAACTCAAAACTCTCAACTCAAAACCCGCCTCGCCGCTGTTGCCCGCGCGCCACGTGAACTACGGACGGCTCAAATCAACGACGGTCCCACAAGACACGAGACACAAGACACCAAACACCAAACACCAAGCACCAAACACTTCTTTCTCTCCGCGCCTGGGGGGCAATTACAGTTTCAAATTCTCAGTGTTGAATTCTAAATGTTGAATGGTGGTACTTCTTATCTATCGGCGATTCCGGCACCCATTCAAAATTTGAAATTCGCAATTCAACATTGGCTCCGCCCCTGTGTGGCTCAATCTTCCCATTCGTCCTTTGCGGTGAATCTTCCTTCGCGGGGAAGGCGCTATTCTTTTGAAATTTTTCTTTTGATTATTGCCCAGGCCTTGGTCATCTCCGGGAAGCGGAAAAGGGCCGCCCCTCCGCTGTAAATGGCGATGCCGGCGGCTATCGCCGCGCCCAGAGCGAATGCCGACTCTTTCAGCGCCAAGTGGGGCAGGAGGTAGTAGATCTTCCATGAAGCGAGCCCCATCGCCAGGGAGAGGAGCCCGGTCCTAAAAAGCGCCTTCCCGCAGGCGGCCCACGGCAGCTTGACTCCGTACTTTCTGGAGACCGCCCACGCGAGCCACGATAGGTTGACGAGCGCCGAAATGGACGACGCCGCCGCGATGCCGGTGGTCTTGAAGGGGGAGAGCATCGCGAGGCCGATCGCGACGTAGGCCGCGAGCGTCGCGAGGCCGGCGTAAAACGGCGTCATCATGTCCCTGTGGGCGTGGCAGACCCTCACGAGGACGATGGCGAGCGACCAGACGGCTATCCCGGCCGAATAGGCGGCGAGCGGCCCCGCCGTCATTGCGACCGATTCGTCGTTGAAGCTGCCAGTCTTCAGAAGGACCCTGACTATCGGCCCCGAAAGCGCCAGCAGGCCGGCGGTCGCCGGAAGCATGTCGAAGAAGACCATCGAGAGCGCCTCTTCGAGCGTGGCCGAAAGCCCTGCCTTGTCACCCTCAACGGCCTGCCTGGACATCCTTGGCAGTACGGCGGTCGAAAGCGAGACGGCGAAGAGGCCGAAGGCAAGCTCCGTTATCCTGTTGGAGTAATAGAGCGCCGAGACGGCCCCTTCTCCCACCATGTGGCCCATAGCCGTTCCGACGAGGATTATCACCTGGCTCACGCCGGCGCCGAACATGGCCGGCAGCATCAGGGCGAAGACCTGCCTGACGTGAGGGTCGGCCAGCGACCACGCCGGAGCGAAAGACATCCCCTCCTTCTTGAGGTAGGGCAGGAGAAAGGCAAACTGGCAGAGGCCGCCTGCAAGGACGCCCCATGCCAGCACGACGGCGGGGTTCGCTGAACCGCGTCCCCAGAACCAGGCCGCGGCAATCATGGTGATGTTCATCAGGGCGGGCGCGAACGACGGAGGGCCGAAGATGTCCCTCGAATTAAGTATCCCCTGCGCTATCGCCGAAAGCGAGACCAGCGTGATGTAAGGAAAGACCATCGCGGTGAGCCTGATGGTCATCGCGTAAACTTCGGGGGCTTTCGACGCGTACTCCCAGGCGAGAAGCCTGACCATGACCGGCGCGCCCAGAACGCCGGCGGCGCCAAGAAGAACCAGGAGCGCCCCGAAGACCCAGAAGAAACGACGCGCAAAAAGCCAGGCCCTCTCTTCCGAATCCTGCTTGAAGGATTGGGACAGGACCGGAACGAGCGAGGCCGTCATGGCCCCTTCTGCCACGAAGCGCCTGAAGGTGTTTGGAATGCGGAAGGCTATGTAGAAAGCGTCGGCCAGATAGGAGGTGCCAAGGAGGTAGGCTATGGTCCTGTCGCGCACGTACCCTAGAACGCGGCTCAGCGCCGTCATAAAAGCCATCACGAGCGTGTGACGGTAAAGCCCCCGCTCCCGCATCAGAAAGGAGAATACCACAGAGTCACAAAGGACACGTAGGAAGAAGGTTAGACGTAAGACGTAAAGGATTCGCGGGAGGGCCGTTGCGTGGTAAAGGACAATTCACTACGAAGGCACGAAGGGCACGAAGGAAAGGCAAAACAAAGTTCGATCAGTGCTAATTCGAGCGGCTCTTAGCTTTAGTGATGCGTGGCCACAAGGAAAAGATGTCCACCACTGGAACCAAACGCCTGCCGCCAGTTGTTTCTCTAATGGAGCCAATGTAGAATGCAGCCATGAAGGGAGAATACTGATGAACAAGAAATTATTTCTGGTTGTCCTGGGTTCGCTGCTCTTCGTTTGCCAGGCCTCATTGGCCAGACAGCCACTTACATTTCAAGAACGAGTGAAGGCGCAGGAAGCGATCGAGCGGGTCTACTACAACCACCGAATCTGGCCTAGGGAAAACCCAACGCCCAAGCCGTCCTTTGAGCAGATGGTCCCGCGCGCGATGCTAGAAGCGAAGGTCACGGACTACCTCAAAAAGTCGGCCGCCCTTGATGAATTCTGGCAGAGACCAATTACCGCCGAACAGCTCCAAGCCGAGATGGACAGGATGGCAAAGGGGACAAAAGACCCCTCGACGCTCAAAGAGCTTTTCGCTGCGTTCAACAATAATCCAACCCTGATTGCCGAATGCCTGGCAAGGCCAATCCTTGCCGATAGGCTGATCAGAGACTGGTACGCCAACGACGAGAGATTGCACGGAGAAACAAGAGCGAAAGCCGAAGCCGTACTTGCTTCGGTGGGCGGGGGAAGTTTGAGCCTTTGCAACGAGGGCAACTACCAGAAGGTCATCTATGTCCTGAGCGATTCGGAAAAGGGCGCCTTCCAGCAAGAAACAATGAAGCGCGGCGAAATCGTTCTCGATACAAAGCGCTTCGAGAAGCAACTTGCCGAAAGCCCGGAAGAAGGCAATCCCGCCGTCTTGCGCGAGACGCCGGAGGCGTTTGTCTTGACCAGGACGGCGCTCAAGACACCAACCCGCATCGAGATCGCAACGCTTTTCTTTCCAAAGAAGGACATGGAAGAGTGGCTTAAGGTCTATGAACCTAGCGGGTTGTTCGAAGAATTTCCACCGGGTGGTTTCGCCTATATAGTTCCACCAATCCCCCTGGATACCTGTAGCGGCGATACATGGACGCCGGTCTCTACAGGGACTAACTGCCCTTCGAGCCGTAGGAACCATACTGCTATATGGACGGGCATGGAGATGATTATTTGGGGTGGGATAGATGATACGTACGCTTATCTCAACGCGGGCGGCCGGTACACGCCGTCCACTGATTCTTGGGCGCCAACATCCACCGGTGCGAATTGTCCATTAGGCCGGTTTGAGCACACCGCCGTCTGGACGGGGGTGGAGATGATTGTATGGGGAGGGGCCGGCGGCAATAATACAGGCGGGCGCTACAATCCATATGCGGACACCTGGGTTCCAACCTCCGTGGGAACCAACTGCCCATTGGGCCGTTGGGCTCATACCGCCATCTGGAGTGGGAGCGAGATGATCGTCTGGGGAGGATACTATACGGATGGATACAGTGAAAATTATTTTAGTACGGGGGGGCGGTACAACCCCACTAGCGATTTCTGGACGCCAACCTCTACGGCAACAAATTGTCCTCTGGCCCGGGAGTATCACTCCGCTATTTGGACAGGGACTGAAATGATCGTCTGGGGAGGACGTGACGGCACAAATCATTTGAACAGTGGTGGACGGTACAACCCGTTCAGTGACTCTTGGACGCCAACGTCCACAGGGACAAACTGCCCTTCGATACGGGATGCGCACACAGCGGTATGGACTGGCGCCGGGATGATCGTTTGGGGAGGACACAACGGCACTAATTACTTGAACACGGGTGGGCGGTACAATCTCTCCAGCAATAGCTGGACGCCAACCTCTATAGGGGGGAATGTGCCTTTGGGCCGCGAATACTACACCGCCATCTGGACGGGAACGGAGATGATTGTTTGGGGGGGAGAATTGGCGTCAGCCCCCTACTTGGCGAACACAGGCGGGCGGTACAAGCCGCTCGCTGACGCATGGAACCCAACCTCCGCGGCAGCAAATTGCCCTTCGGGCCGCGACTTCCACACTGCCGTTTGGACGGGCACGGAGATGATTGTATTTGGAGGACAGGGCGGTGGCTGTCTTAACACCGGCGGAGTTTATTCTACCGGCGTGCCCTGCTCGGTCCCCGCCACTTCGTTGTCTTGGACCGGGACTGGCAAGGATACACTCTCCTGGTCGGCCGCGGATTGCGCAACCAGCTACCGCGTCTATCAGGGCGATTCCGGCCAACTGCAGAATCTTCCTACTGGGGCATCGGTGTGCATGGCCTATGATGGCAACGGCAGTAACGCCACAACCACAGGCTCGACCCTGACCTCAAACCCCGCCGCCAGCAGCTTCTTCTGGTATCTCGTCGTCGGTTACAACGCCAACGGCGAAGGTTCGCCAGGAGGCGGCACCAACTACCCGTTACGGATGCTAAATTACAACGGAATGTCATGCCCATAAGAGGCAAGCATGAAGGATAGGGGCAGGTGTCAGGGGCCAGGGATAAGGGGCCGAGGGTAAAGGGTAGAGGGCAAAACGTGGTGGTACTTTCTTCTCTTTACCCTAACCCCTACCCCTTAACCCCTAACCCCTAACCACTGATCCCTGCCACGCGCCCACTGACCCCTTGAACTTCACGCCCGTCTTCCCTTGGCACCAGCCTTGCTTATGGTGTAATCTTGGCGTGAAGGGAGTGCCAAAATGGCACAAGGGA
>JBBINO010000028.1:0-29489 GCA_037443845.1 Acidobacteriota bacterium | reverse complement strand
CGGGTGTGAAAAGTTCCATCGAAGCAGGAAAAAATCGCTCGCGGCCATGCTTTAGTAGCGCACGAGCTTGCACGAGAGGCGCAAGGGGTAGCTTTTGTTCCATCGAGGCAGGTAAAAATAGCAAAACGGGTGTGAAAAGTTCCATCGAGGCAGGAAAAAATCGCTCGCGGCCATGCTTTAGCGGCGCACGAGCCTGCACGAGAGGCGCAAGGGGTAGCTTTTGTTCCATCGAGGGTAGACAAAATGGCATACAGCCTGACTCTGGACGCATTCGTGGCATGAAAAACCGCGCAACACCTTGCTAGAAAGGCATTCATGGCGCGATTGAGAACAGAAAGCCTTGATTCGGCAGGGCCAAGAGGTACTGCGTTGGAGTTGGCAGAATATCCAAGTCGCCTAAGCAACCTAACCATCAACTAGAATCAGATCGCCGTCCCCTCGGCGTTCGATGGGTACTATAGCACTACAGGATGTAGATTGCCAAGAGGGACCACCTAGTAATAATGCTCCCCTTGCCAACTGACAATGTTTGGCCGTACATGCAAAAGCCTAATAAACGCCCTGTTGCTAGCCGGTTAATGGCTACAGGCTGGCGCTCATCTCCTTTTTGTTGTCGGTTCGGGGGTCCTCCCCCCTCTTTGTTGTATGCCAGGGCGTTTTGCCACGCCTGCCCTCCGCCGTCCGCCTGTCGCGCCGTGTGGCGGGTTCTTGCATAGACCGAAGATGCGCCCTATAATGCGCAACCGAGGGATGTGAAAACATGACCGGCAGAGAAAGGGCGTTGACGCAACTCGTAGAAGAAATCGTCGAGGTCGCGGCGCCCGAAAAGATCGTTCTATTCGGCTCGCGCGCGTACGGAAAACCACGCTGGAACTCAGACGTAGACCTGCTTATCGTGGCCGAAACGAGCGAGGCTCACAAGCGCGCCGCTTTTCGCATTCGCGCCGCGCTCTCATGGAATAAAGGCCTTGACATCATAGTTCGCTCACCGCGCGAAGTGAGGGAGAGGATAATCCACAAAGATCCTTTCTTCGTGGAAATCATTCAAAGAGGTAAGACCCTATATGAAAAGCCTCGTTTCTGAATGGGTGGCCAAGGCGGAAGACGATTTCCACACCGCCACTAGGGAGCGCCGGGCGAGGCGCAACCCAAACCCTGACGCGGTCTGCTTTCACGCGCAACAGTGTGTTGAGAAATACATGAAAGCATGGCTCCTTCACTCCCGCGTCGCTTTTGGTCGCACCCATGACCTTGGTGAGCTTCTCCACCTATGCCTGCCCAAAAGACCAATGTGGGAACTCTTGCGCGACCCCGTTCTGCTCCTCAACCAGTACGCGGTAGAGATTCGTTACCCAGGAGAATCAGCTACCCTCTCCGAAGCGCGAGAGGCGTATGAGATTCTTGTCCGATTGCGCGCGGAATTTCGCAAGGACCTTCGTTTGCCGTAGCGGCCGATCACCGCAATGCCGTCATTCCGGCGGCCAACGGGAGACCGAAATCCGACGGCGCAACGCCAATGCCGTCATTCCGGCTTGTCCGGAATCAGACGGCGCAATGCCAATGCCGCCGCCCGATTCTGGACGCGCTCCGCTTGCCAGAATGACGGCGGAAAAGAACGCCGCATGGGATGGCGCCCCAATGCCGTCATTCCGGCGGCCAACGGGAGACCGAAATCCGACGGCGCGGGGAAAGAATTCACCACCAAGGCACAAAGAACACAAAGGTAAGTAGGGGCAACGCAATGCCGGCGCAGAGTACACCAAGGAAAGAATGGGCTTGGCTGGAAGAGGTCGCCGTCGGGCTTGGACCTTTCGTAGTTCGCCTGGCGCGGGGACGCCAAGAAAGATGCCGGCCCACGGCGCAACGCATGAATGCCGCCCGTCTGGTTCTAGCCTTCCCCGCAATGGCGGGGTCGCCAGAATAGCTGTCGGGCCAACCCACCAGACTATGGGTTCGCAAGATAAAAAAGCAGTATATTATCAAGGACAGGGGAAATGGCATGATGCGAAGCGAGGTGCTCAAAAAGCTAAAAGGCGCAAGAAAGGCACTGCGCCGGTTCTCCGTCAGAAGACTGGCGATATTCGGCTCTGCCGCCCGAGGCGAAATGAAAGCCGGGTCGGATGTGGACATCCTTGTCGAGTTCGAGCCCGGGGCGCACATTGGCCTCTTTGAGTTTGTCAAACTTCAGCGCCACCTTTCTGAAATGCTGGGCGCCAACGTTGACCTCGTGACGGCAGAGGCTTTGCGCCCCGAGTTTCGGGAAAAGATATTGCAAGAGTTAGTGGATGCCGCTTAGGGACTGGCGCATACGCATTAGCGATATTTTAGCCGCCATCAATGCGATAGCGGAATATACGCGCGGTTTGGATTACGCAACATTCGCCGCAGACCAGAAAACCATTGATGCCGTGTTGCGCAACATCACGGTAATTGGCGAGGCGGCTTCAAGAGTACCCGATGAGGTAGCCTTAGCCCACCCAGAGATCCCATGGCGCGATATGCGAGACATGAGAAACCTTCTTGTCCATGAATACTTCGGCGTGTCCACGCAGATCCTTTGGGATACGGTGCAAGAAAACCTGCCCTCGCTCGTACCGTCTCTGCGCTCAGTCATCAAACAAAAACGCCGTAGCGGCCGATCACCGCAATGCCGTCAGGCGCCAGGCGTCAGGCGCAAGGCCCCCACTGCTCTATACCACTTGCCTGGACGCCAGTCGCCAGCTCCTCGTGAAGCAGTTGACGGCGAGAAGAAGGCGGACTTATATTACACTCCCAGGTTCGCTGGAATTGGTTGTTCGTGCCGGTCAAGCAGAGGGAAAATGAAACCTTTCTGGCTTTGGGATTGCGATTTCGACGAAAAGGAGTTCGAGGCCATTCTCTCGGGCCAGGCTCAAAAGGGCCGCTTTAACCAGGCTTGGGCGGCGGCCAGGCTTCTCGACTACGCGCCTTATCCCGACATTCTCCGCCTATTGGGGCCCAAGGCCATCAAAGAAAAATGGCCCATCTGGCGTGGGCGCGTTCGTTCGGCCTCGCGCAGGCGTGGCCTCGATTTTCTGGCTAGCTACCTCGCCCAGCATCCCGAGAAGCTCCATGGCTAACCCTGATCCAGGCCACTACCTGAACATCCTTTACCCTCTTCAGGACGAGGTCCTGGCCGTCGCATCCAGCGTGAAAACCGGCCTGTATCTTTCTGGCGGGACGGCCGTCTCGCGAGGTTATCTCCACCACCGTTTCTCGGAAGACCTGGATCTCTTCGCTGACGATTCTCCATCCTTTGCCCTATGGACTGCGCGTCTCATCGAGGCACTCGGGAAAGATCCCCGCTGGGGCGTGACGGTCTTGCAAAGGGAGGATCGCCTTATCCGGCTGGCTCTCCAGTCCAAGCGGGCAACATTAAAAGTTGAGATGATAAACGACGTCCCCGCGCGAATAGGCGTTATTCATTCCCACCCCGTGTTGGGAAACCTTGATTCTCCTGAAAATCTGCTCGCGAACAAGATTACTGCGCTGTTGAGCCGGGACGAGCCGAAAGATCTAGCGGATATCTGGGGCCTTTGCACCAAACGTGGTTTGTCCTTGAGTCAGGCCATCGAGGGAGCCCAGGGCAAGGCCTCTGGGATTTTTCCCCCGGACCTGGCACGAGCTCTCTGTTCAGCCACCGAAGCCGATTGGAACGCGATTCTATGGCAGGAAGAGCCAGCCCCAAACACGTTTCTTGACGATCTGCGTGGACTTGGCGAAGCGCTTCTTGGGCTGTAGTAGCAACGGCTGCTACTCGCATTACCGAAGCGCCACCGCAACGCCCCAATCCCGTCATTCCGGCTTGTCCGGAATCAGACGGCGCCCCAACCCCGTCATTCCGGCGACCAACGGGAGGCCGGAATCCGACGGCGCAAGGACCGATTCTGGACGCGCTCCGCTTGCCACAATGACGGCGGAAAAGAACGCCGCATGGGGCGGTGCCCCAATCCCGTCATTCCGGCGGCGTCTTTTGCAAAGAGCATCTCAACCCGGAATCTCGTAGTATGGGGCGTGCGCCAACCATTGTGAAGGCGCGAAGGAACAGGTTGTGAGTTTTGAGTGGTGAGTTTTGAGTTAAGAGAAGGATAAAAAGATGGCTGAAAGCATCGTTAGGAAAAAGAGCTATGCTTTCGCGTTGATGGTTATCCAGTTGTACAAAGAGCTAAGCGATGAGAAGGAATTCGTGCCCTCCAAGCTGCTACTAAAAAGCGGGACGAGTGTCGGGGCGAATGTGGAAGAGACTCTGGCAGCGCAAAGCCGTAGAGACTTCATATCCAGAATGGGCATCGCCTCCAAGGAAGCTCGCGAAACGATTTACTGGCTTCGCCTCATCCGCGATGCTGGTTTTGCGAAGGCTGTCGCTGTGAGTAATATCCTCAAAGAAGCCGAAGCCCTGTCCCGCATGCTGACCTCTATTGTCAAAACAACCAAAGAAACCCCGGAGGGTGTTTGCTCCTTGTGTCATTCTCTCATGGCTGGGAAAAATCGGGCAAGGCCAGTGGCCTAGTCATGTTATGAGAGTCAAAGAAAAAGCAATGGAGGGGCTAAGCTACGGCGTTACGCTGAAAATCATAACGGTCGTACTGCAAACGGTGACCAACCTGGCCGTCGCCCACTACTTGTCATCCACTGAATATGGGGTGGTCGCCTTCGCGTTGGTGTACATCAATTTCTTGACACAATTCGGGGACATAGGGCTGACAAGCGCGGCGGTCCAGAGAGAGCACCTGAGTGACGACTCGCTCTACACGGCCTTCACGATCAAGCTCGTTCTGGGGTTGCTGCTCGGCTTGATCGGAGCAGGCATAGCATATGCGCTGGCGGAGGGTGGTGGTGGCCGGTCGGTCGGCGGCGTGCTTGCGATCCTCTCCGCCAACTTCCTGATTAGCTCGCTCGGTTTCCTTCCCCAGACAAGACTCACGCGCAATCTGGACTATCGGAGCCTAGCCATCGTTCAACTGGTGGCCACCTTGGCCAGCACGGCAATCACGGTTGTGCTTGTCATGAATCGCTTCTCCTACTGGGGAGTGGCTCTTGGCTACACCGGGGCGACCCTGGCTTCGGTGCTGGCATTCAACCTCATGGCGCCGACGCTGCCAAAATTGCGCATGGACGTCATGACGGGAATGAGCTTCATGATGTTCGGGGGAGTGATGTTCTCCACCGGGTTTTTGACCTTCGCCATTATGAACGCTGACAACTTTCTGGTCGGGTGGCTGGCCGGCCAGGCGGCCCTTGGCAATTACGCGCTTGCTTTCAACTGGAGTTTCGTGGCGACGTTGCAGATCCTTGGAATTCTGGTTTCGGTCCTCTTTCCCCTCTATAGTAAAATTCAGAGTGACAGGGCGCAGGTGAAGGCCCTTTACCTGAAAAGCCTTCAGTACACCTCGATGTTGGTCGTTTTGCTTAACGTCGGCCTGTTTTGTCTCGCTCCGCAGTTCTTGTACCTGGTGCTGGGCGGTGGAAGCGAAAAGTGGTTTCCCGCCCTGACCACGCTGAGAATCTTGTGCGTGGATGGACTGCTCCTGGGCGTAATTGCTCCTATTTTCCCAATGGCCGTGGCGATCGGCAAGCCGGGAATCGCATTGCGAGCCATCGCACTGGCCGCCGTGATAGAGATATCCTCGCTTGTGCCCGCGCTCAAGATCGCAAACATTGAGGGCGTCGCCGTGGCGGTGACCATCGCGTGCATTTCCCAATACATTGTCTATGTTCCGGCCCTTAGGAAAGAATTGGGCATTGTGTGGCGCGAACTCGCAATGGCGGTCGGGCCTTCTATGGTGGGAGGCTGCTTGATGTTGGCGATTTGGGCAACGACGTTCTTGCACGGGGCCGCGGAAAACAGTTGGATCGCTTTGGCTGGAGGCAGCCTATTGCTTGGCACGTGCTTCATGGTTACGTGCGGAATATTGACTCGTTGGAGCATGTACAGTGAGATTGCTGCGGTCGTGCGCGAACGGCGAATGCGTCCTTGATTTGGTCGCGGTGGCGCAATGGCTTCTGTTTGCGCATAGGAGCTAAGGCACAATGACGGACGATATCATGATACGAACGGCGGCGCCCAGGTTCGCCTGGCGCCACAAGCTGGCCGCGGCGTACCTCGCCGCCAGGCACCATCGTTTCAAAACGACGGCGGTGAAGATCCTGCGGTGGTTTCTCGGGCTGAAAGAGATTTACTACCAGGCGCCCAGCGGCGCTCGGTACTTGTTGAACCCGAAAGACTATCTTCAGGACCAGATGCTGCGTCACGGCGCAAGCGAACCGGCAACCATGGCGGCCATGACGCGTCTTTTGAGGCTTGGCGCTGTTTTTGTGGACGTTGGCGGCCATATTGGCCAGTTCACCATTGAAGCGGCCCTGGTAGTTGGAGAGAGCGGCCTCGTTCTTGCGTTCGAACCAAACCCGAGAACTTTCAGCTACCTGAAAAGAAATGTCCGGCTGAATGGGCTGAGAAATACTTTTCTCGTCCTAGCGGCGGCCTCCGATGAACCTAAGATAATCGCAATGGCAGACCCTCCGGAGGACAACTGGGGCATGAGCCAGGCCAGACAATCGGCCGGTGCAAAGGGCGACTACTGGGTCGCTGGTACGAGGATCAGCGACGTGCTGCGGTCGTTCAACGTGGCTTCCGTTGATCTCCTCAAGATGGACGTGGAGGGTGGAGAGCTTGAAGCTCTCGCCGGCCTCTTCGGCGACGGCGGGTGCCGCCCCGAGAACATGATAATCGAGTATGTTCCCAAAGCGTTCAAGTACGGCCACAGGCTTCCCGAATACCTGCGAGAAAACGGCTACGAGGTCTTCACTATGACAGGCAAGCCTTACGGTGGTGAAGATGAAGTCCCAGAATGCAACCTCTGGGCGCGGCTGAAATAATGAGCGAGAAAGCTCCTGGCGAGGTCCGGGTTCTTCAGGTCGTCTCGGCGCTCGGCCTCGGCGGCGCGGAGACGTGGCTCCTCGAGCTCTTCAAGCACCTCAACTCCCGTGAAGAAAACGGTTGGCCTAAAATCCGCATGGACATTTTTCTGACCGGGAAGCAGCGGGGCGAACTGGAGCCGGAATTCCAGCGGCTTGGAGTGGCCCTTTCCAGGGAGCCGTTCCAACGGGGCAATCTGCCGCGCTTCGCGCGGTCTTTTAGAAGGGTCCTTCGCGAAAGCCGGTACGACGCCATTCACGACCACCAGGACAACATCGCGGGACTGCATTTTCTGGCTGGAGCCGGCCTCTTACCGCCGGTGCGCATAGCGCACGTGCACAATCCCCTTCTGCACATTTATAACTATGCTTCTTCGCCGGCGAGAAAAGCCACCGTGGCCGCCGGCCGCTGGTGGCTCAAACGGCTCGGCACGCACATCTTAGGGACCTCCTCGCAAATCCTGCGTGAATACGGCTTTTTCGGGAGAAGCTTCTCCCGCCTCACGGTCATGCCGCTGCACTGCGGGATTGACACGGAACTTTTTGCCTTGGACCACGAGGCCAGCAAGAGCGAAGTGGCATCAGAGATCGGCCTTCCTCCCGGCGCGAGGACGGCCCTTTTCGTCGGCCGCCTCGACTCAAGCCGGAACCAGAAGAATCCGCTCTTCGCGATGGAAGCGGCGAGAGCCGCTATCAGGCGCGATCCAAAACTTCACCTCCTAATGGCCGGTTCGTGGGGAAGCGTCGGCGGCCAGTTGGCCGAGATGGCCGCCGCGTGGGACGAGGCGCCGAACATTCATATACTCGGCCCCCGCCGCGACGTGCCAAAGTTGATGGCGGCAGCCGACGTGCTGCTCGCGCCGTCAATCCAGGAGGGGCTCGGGATGGTCATCGTCGAGGCCCAGGCCGCCGGCCTGCCGGTGCTTGCTTCGGATTCCATTCCCAAGGAGTGCGTGGTCGTTCCTGGCATGGTGGAGTTCTTGCCGCTTTCCCTTGGCGCTGGAAAATGGGCCGAAGCAGTGGCCGCTCGGATATCAGATGGCCGGTCTCCTGGCGCTTCCGCCAACCACGCCGTGCGTCTTTCGCCCTTTTCAATCCAGAACTCGGCCGACGCGTTAGCGGAAATCTATTCCGGCGGCGCGCTTCGGCAAGCGTAATGCGACAAACGATCTGGCGCGGTATTTATTCCGGATGAAAAGAATCCTGCTGAATTTCTTCGATCACCAAACCCTCGCGCTCTTGAGGTGGGACTTGCACCTTCTTGGCGTGCGTGCCGCGAACTTCCTTCTCGTGAGGCGGCGGAAGCTCGACGCCATGGTTAAGAAAAAATCACCGCCACTCTTCCTCAATCTGGGCGCGGGGCCGCGGGGAAAAGATGACGGCCACTGGGTCAACATTGACGCCGCCAAATACCCTTTGGTCCACTATCTTGCCGATTTCAACCGCCCGCTTCCATTTGTTTCCGGGGTCTTCGACGGCATCTATTCCGAGCACGTCCTTGAACATTTCACTCTCGAGCAAGCGGCTTCCCTGCTTCGCGAGTGCCTTCGGATTCTTAAGCCCGGAGGATGCATCCGCTTGGTCGTTCCAAACGGCGCCACGATCCTCGAATGGTACCGGAGCGATCCGGCGAAGCTCCTATTGAAAAGGCCGGGGGACTTTGATTCGCCGATGGACGCCGTGAACTCCTATTTCCGCCAGCGCTACGAACACCGGTTGATCTATGACGCCCAATATCTTACGGCTCTGCTGGCGAAGCTAGGCTACGAAAGGGCCGGCGAGGCTTCTTTCAGGAACGGCGCGCTCCCTGAAATGAGCGCGATGGATGACGAGAAGTACGCGGAGGAGAGCCTTTACGTGGAGGCCTTCGCGCCGGGCCTCGGCGGAAAGCCATGAGTCTCAGGCTTTTTCACGTGGTCGAGTCCTTCGACGGCCAGGCGACGGAGCGATGGCTGACGCGCCTCATGGCGAACGCGGCGGACCATGGGCGCGGCTACGAGTGGATTTTCTTCTCGGCGCTCCCGCGCAAAGGAAAGTACGATGACGAGGCGCGGCGCCTTGGCGCCACGGTGCTTCACTCGGCTACCGCTTTAGAGGACACGTTTGCCTTTCTTACCGGGCTTCGCCGGGCGATGAAGGAGAGCCGCGCCGGGGTTCTTCACTGCCACCACGACGTCATGAGCGGCCTTTACCTGCTGGCGTCGGCAGGGCTGCCTTTCAAGAAGAGGATCGTCCACGTCCACAACACGTCACTTGCGCTGCCGACTCCAAGCCGCATCAAGGCGCACATAGTTACGCCGGCTTTGAGAAGCCTTTGCTTGCGAATGGCCGACAACGTGGCCGGAGTGTCGAAGGAGTCCTTGGAGGCGCTTACGCGCGGCGACCCCCCGCGGAAAAGACGGGATCTCGTGATCCCCGGCGGCATTGACACGCGGCTCTTTCGCGAGCACGCCGCGGAGCGGCGACTTGAAACGAGGCGGATTCTCGGCCTTACGGAGGGGGAAGTGGCGCTGCTTTTTGCTGGGCGGCTCGTTGAAACAAAGAACCCGTCTTTTTGCCTGAAGGTGCTGCAAAGCTTGAAGCAAAGAGGCTTCAACGCGTCGCTCCTCGTTGCTGGCGAAGGACCGCTTCGCGAGGCGCTGGCCGAAGAGGCCCGCCGATCGGGGCTCGCGGAAAACGTCAAGCTGATCGGCTTTCGGGAGGACCTGGCCGACCTCATGCTCGCTTCGGACCTTCTGGTCTGGACGGCCCAAGAATCGCCCAAGGAGGGCCTCGGCCTCGTGGTCGTTGAAGCCCAGGCGGCGGGGCTTCCTATCGTGGCCTCGAAAAGCATTCCTTCAGAGGCCGTAGTGATTCCGGAGGATGTTCATTTTCTCAATCTTGAGGATGGCCCAGATGTATGGGCAGACACGATACAGCGAACCATGGTTACTGTACGCCCTTCCCGCGAGGCGTGTTTGACGCGAGTTGAGGCCTCGCCTTGTTCCCTTGAAGCCTCCGCAACGGCCATGTTCAATCTTTACGACGAGGCCATTGCCGGAACCAAGGAGCGAAAGTGAGCTGCCGAGAGGTGGCCCCATTGTGGGCCGGGCAATACGCTCGTCTCTGGATTGCAAAAATGAGATTCCCTGGTACGGAGGTTCATACCGGGGCCATACATCCAACAGCGCGCTTCGGAGCAGGATGCATTATTCATCGGGAAGCCCGTGTGGCAGCGGGTGTGCGGTTAGGCTGTCGTTGCACGGTGGGGCCAAGAGCAGTCCTTGAGCCCCGCGTCGCTATGAGCGACGGGTGCGTAGTTTACGATGGAGCCCATCTTGGCGAGGACGTAAGCTTAGGTGACTACTCTTATGTCAACGAGGGCTCTTTGATTGGGTCGGGACGAGTGGGAAGGTACTCTTCAATTGGTCCGGGAGTCTTCATAGGGCTTCCAGAACACGCCGCGGATCGTTTCAGCACGGCGCCTAGCCTTGGCGGCGCCTTGGAGAAAGAGCCGCCAGTCATCGAGAATGACGTTTGGATAGGTGCGCGGGCCATCGTTCTTAGAGGGATCAAGGTCCACACGGGCGCAGTGATTGCGGCAGGGAGTGTGGTAACTAGAGACGTACAACCCTACGAGATCGTAGGGGGCGCTCCAGCTCGGACGCTTAAGGAGCGGGCCCCTCGGGCGGTCGCAGAGCGGTTATTGGCCACGAAGTGGTGGGAATTGCCTCACGAGACGGTTTGCTCGCTCGTGCATCGGCTGAATGCGTTGCAGGAGTGGTCGGACCGGGCTAGTGCCGCAGAGGCATTTGTGTTGGCCTCCCGAGAGTCCATAAAAAGCCAATGAAGGCCAATCTCAGTCATGGCGGTCTCACTATTTTCGTCCCGTACATCCATGCGTTCGGAGGGGTTGAAAGGCTCATCCTCGGCCTGTCTCGACATCTTCACGAGGCGGGATTGCCGCACGCGGTGGCTTGCTTCGAAGATACTATTGAGTTCGGCTCCCGCGCGGACTGGCCCGTTCAAGTTATTCAACTCAAGCCGAGGCGTAATCCCGCTAGCGAAGCGTGGGCGCTCCATCGGCTCTTGAAAGATAGCAAGAAAGGTTCTAGATTCAGCCCCCTCTTGTTCGACTTGAAGAGCGCGTTTTACGCCGGGCTCTCAGGAGACGATGGATACTTCCTCCATTTCACCGATCCGCCCAGCCTTCTAGGGCCGGAGATAACGAAGCATGCTTACTCGCTTAGAAAACACAACCACGCAGCGTCTTCCCAACGTCGCGTCTCGCCGATGCTGGCCCTTCGCGCGGAACTCGCCCACCGGCTCACGCGAAAGGGCGTGCGCGCGGCAAGCAGCGTCTTCGTCATGACGGAGATCATTTCAAAAGAGATTCACGATCTCTACGGCGTTACGCCAGTCATCCTGCGCCCCGGAGTGAGGACATCAAGCGCGCGGCCTCGAGCCGGGCAGGCCGAATCCAAGAGTATCAGAGTCCTTTCGGTGGCAAGGCTTGAGGCTGGAAAAAACCTCGCGTGGATCATCAGCGCCATGAGCAACACAGACGTGCGATGGACGGCCGAGTTTGCCGGCACTGGACCGTATGAATCCGAGCTTCGGGAGTTGGCGGAAAGGACCGGCGTTTCGGAGCGGGTGACGTTTCACGGCTTTGTCACCGATGAACAACTCGAAAACTTATATACGGGAAGCCACATTGTAGCCGTTCCGGCCGCCCAGGGTTGGGGCCTGCCGGCGCTCGAAGCGCTGGCGCGCGGCGTTCCGGTGACGCTGAACAGGGCTTCCGGCGTATCAGAGATTCTCGGCGGAAGCCAGTGGGTTGAGATATCGAACGACAACGAACAAGATTTTGCGAAAGCCCTTCGCCGGATGGTTGCTCTTGTCCAAGCCGGCTCGATTGGTTCTGAACCGCTGCCAACCGTCCCGACCGAGGCCGCCTGGGCGCAATCGGTGTGCCGCCATTGCGGATGGCTATAAAATAATCAACGGTAACTATTCAGAAAACCGGTTCCGGTAGAAATAATGGGAGCGCGTCCATGTTCGGCAAAGCAAAGAACTTCCTGAGACAAATGCGGAGTTTTCAGATGATGAACGCCTCTTTGGCTCGTGGCGCCGCGGGAGCGTCCGCGAGGCAAGTGAATCTCGCCGACCCAAAAACGTGGGAGTTTTCCGGTTTCAGTCAAAATGGAGAAGACGGAATCATTGATGTCCTTTCAAGGCAAATCATCAGGCCCAATCGCTACTTCGTGGAAGTGGGCGCCTCGGATGGCCTGGAAAACAACACGGCGTGGCTTGCGATGGTGCGCCGCTTCAATGGAATCTGGGTCGAGGGCGACGAGGAAAACTCGCGCTGGAGCCGCTTCTTCTTCGAGCGACAGAACTACGGCCTCAAGTTCCTTTCGATGTTCGTGACGCTCGATAACGCGAAGGAAATCGCGCGGGAGATGGCGTGGCGCGATCCCGATGTCTTCTCGCTCGACGTTGACGGGAACGACTACCATTTCGCGGACTCCTTTCTGAAAGCCGGCGTCCGCCCGAAGGTCTGGGTGGTCGAGTACAACTCGGCCTTCGGGCCAGAGAGGAGCGTCACCATTCCCTATTCACCGAAGTTTTCCGTCGGCTCCGGAAGCGAAAGCGGGCTCTACTACGGCTGTTCAATATCCGGTTGGCGGGCCCTCTTCGAGGGCCACGGCTACCGTTTCGTCACCGTCGAACAGAACGGCGTCAACGCTTTCTTCGCCAACCCGCGCTGCTTCAATGCCTCCTTTCTTGACGGCATCCGCGGCGTGCCATTTGCCGAGAACTTCTCTCAATTTCGCCAACACGGAAGCTGGGGAAAGCAATTCGCGCAGATCGCAGGGCTGCCGCTCCTAGAAATATCCTAGATTTCTTTCGGGCCAAACACGCCTTCTGCCGTTGCTCGGCGTCGGCATGGCAAGCCTATGACGTAGGAATTGGACGGCCTGCGAAGTCGGCGTCAGCCAGCAGACGGCAGGGCGAGGCGAGTTTTGAGCTTTTGGTTGGGCAAGGCTCGCGCGGTGGCGACAAATGGCGGCAAAAGGATGCAGCGGTCTGCCGTCTGCCGCCTGCCAACCGCCGTCCGCCGTCGCGCCGCGCGAGCGGGGTTGCCGTAGCCAGCACCCCAAGCCATCAGGCATCGTGCGGCCAAGGAGGCTCGATGAACAGCCAAGCTCACGGAGCAATGAAGCATCTCAGCGCGATGAGGCTTCTAATCGCGGAAATCTTCGAGCCCGTGATCAGGCTTGCGGGATGGGCGGCATCAGCCTTTGGCAAGGACCGCGATGGCGCGGAGATGCGTATTCGAGGTAAAATCCCCGGCGGGCCGTTTGGATGGAGAATCGGCCGAAACGTCCGTTTCGTTGGACCTCATCTCAACTATAAACTCGGCAGGGACATCTCATTTTACGGCGACGCTTGCCTCAATGCTAACGGGCCAAACGGCTTCATCGAGATTGGTGCCGAAAGCCATGTTGAACATTCCTGCGTCCTCTATGGGTAGGGCGGCCTGCGGATCAGCTGCGATTGCGCAATCGCAGCCGGTGTCGTGATACACAGCCAGACCAACCTGGATTCGCAGAAAGGTGGCGGCCCAGTGTTCAAGAACCCCAGCGTCTATTCCGTGGTCACTATCAGCGTCGGCGGCAAAGCCCAATACGCGGGGCCAGGGAGCGCCATGGTGTTACGGTAAGCGCTAACGACATAGGACGACCGGGGAACAACCCTAATGGCATAAAGGCTTCCGTATGCGCCAATTGGTTCTGCAAGCTACAACCTGATTTCGTATCGATTAATGAGGCTCTGGGGGCTGATGGTACCGGCGATTTGCAGAGACCGAAACGCTCTGGAGATGAGCTTCTGAAACGAACTTGTTGCCTTCGGTCGTCGTTAAGAAGGTGAAAGGAGCGGAGCATTATGCTGCCTCGTATCTGGCGGGTCTTTCTTTCCTTTCCGGAATGGCTGATTACGTATCTGCCAGGTCCAATAGGGCGTTTCCTTCGCTATCAATATTGGAAGTTAAGAATGAAGCATTTGGGCAAGGGTGTAACCTTTGGAGTCGGTGTTCAAATTGTCGGCGCAAGCAGCATAAGCATAGGGGACAACACATGGATTGACGACCAAGTGATTCTTTTGGCCGGACCGCTCAATTATGGTCATGCGAATATAGCAAGAAAGCCAAATCGCTTTTTCCGCGGTCAAGAAGGGGAACTTGTCATTGGCAAGCGATGCCACATAGCACCGCAGACTCTTCTTCAAGCCCATGGCGGGATTTGGATTGGGGATGAATCTGGAATCGCGGCTGGATGCAAGATATATTCTCTATCGCATCATTACAGGGACATCACAGGGCGCGGGCCTGCAAATAAACTATATATATACTCGCCGTGTGTTGCCGCAGAAGAGCAGTCACTAATCTGTTCACCTGTTGTTATGGAGAATCATAGTGCACTGGGGCTCCAGTCAATTTTATTGCCTGGGGCGACAATTAGGGAGAACGCCTGGGTAGGGGTGCTCTCTATGGTTACGAACGAGATTCCATCCAGTTCGCTGGCGATTGGTAATCCCGCTAAAGTTGTCAAGACCATTCCATAGAATTGTCAAGAGTTGAAATGATGAGACTCTTATACCTCACCCCCGGTTGCTTCGACAAAGGCGGCATCAGCCGGTACAGCCGTTATCAGATTACGGCCCTGAGGGAGATATGCGGGGAAAGCAGTGTGCAGGTCCTTTCGCTTCTGGGGCTTGACGACGAAAGCTTTGAAACGCCCTTCCATGTTGAATGGAACGCGGGTGGAAACGGTTTATTGAACAAGGTTTCGTTCGCTGCAAAGCTATTTCAATTCGCGCTGACGCGTAAGCCCGACCTGATTTGGACCGCACACGTTTCGTTCTCGGCGCTCGTGAGAATCGCGGGGGCCTTGACCGGCGCCAAAACAGTTGTGAACGAGTACGGCCTCGAAGCATGGAGCGACCTTGGGCGCGATGCGGCTTGGGGGCTTAGGGGAATGACGGAAGTCGTCTCCGACTGCCACTTCACCGCGGAATGGATGGAGAAGGCGGGAAAGCGCCCCATGAGATCCATCCACATTATTTGGGACTGCGTGGACATCGAACGGTTTTCCCCTAGCCAGCCCTCCCGAAGTGTTTTGGAAAAGTATGGAATCCCCGATCCAGCCACGGGGGTCAATATCCTCAGCCTTGGGCGATTGAGCCTGGACGCGGCCCACAAGGGCTACGACCGGTTGATCGAGGCTTTCTCCAGAGCCGCCGGGCGGACTCCTTCGGCGCGGCTGATCTACGCCGGCAAGGGAGAACTGGCTGGCGAGCTTAAGGCCAGGGCGAAGGTTCTGGGACTTAAAGAAAAAGTTTTTTTCACCGGCGCGATACACGAAGACGACCTTGCCGACGTCTATCGCGCGGCCCACGTATTTTCGCTTGTGAGCGACAGGGGCGAGGGCCGCGGCGAGGGCATCCCGCTGACGCCGCTCGAAGCAGCGGCCTGTGGCGTTCCAATCCTCGTAGGCAACCAGGACGGCTCGCGGGAAGCCGTGGTCGAAGGTCTCAACGGGCACATCCTGGACCCCTTTGACCTGGACGGGCACGCGAAAGCCATAACGGACCTGGTCGCCGATGAGCCAGGGCGCCTGGCCATGGGTCGCGCGGCAAGAAAGCGGATAGAAGATGAGTTCTCTTATGCCACCTTCAAGAGAAAGCACAAAGATTTGTTGCGCGAACTCTCCATCGTCTGAGGCTGGTTTCTATAAGGAGTGGCCATGAGCACGGACGTCCCCCGATTCCTTCCCGTCGCCGAACCCGATCTCGGTCCGCTCGAAGAGAAATATGTGCTCGACGCGCTCCGTTCTGGCTGGGTCTCGTCCATCGGAGCCTACATCCAGAAATTTGAAGAGGAATTCGCGGCGTTCTGCGGGGTCAAGCACGCCATTGCCGTTAGCAATGGGACCGTAGCGATTCACCTCGCCCTTGTAGCGGCTGGCGTCGGCCCTGGGGATGAAGTCATCGTCCCCGCGCTCACCTTCGTGGCTACGGCGGCAGCAGTACGCCACGCTGGAGCCGAGTCGGTATTCGTGGACAGCGAGCCCGAAATCGGTACGATGAACCCGCGGGCGGTCGAGAAAGCGCTTTCCCCAAAAACCAAGGCCATCATGCCAGTCCATCTGTACGGCCATCCCGCAGACATGGACCCGATACTTGAAATGGCCAAGGCCAAGAATCTTGTCGTCATCGAAGACGCGGCCGAAGCTCATGGCGCCAAGTACAAAGGCCGCGTTGTAGGAAGCATGGGGCATCTGGCCACCTTCTCTTTCTACGGCAACAAGATATTGACGACGGGCGAGGGTGGGGCGGTCGTCACCAACGACGACAAGCTCGCCGCTAGGGTCCGTTTCCTTAAGGATCACGCGATGGCCCCCAACAGGCGTTACTGGCACCCTGAAGTGGGTTTCAACTACCGCATGACGAACCTTCAGGCCGCAATGGGATGCGCCCAGTTGGAGCGTTTTCACGAGTTGTGCGCCAAGCGGCAAAGGGTCGTTGACCTTTACCGTGGAGCTTTCAAAGGAAGCGGCGTGAAAATCAATCCGTTCAGACCGTGGGCCGAACCCGTCCCGTGGCTCGTATGCGCCCTCTTGCCCGAAGGCACGACTCGCGCACGGCGCGACGACCTCATGGCCGAACTGAAAACGGCCAAGATAGATTCGCGCCCTTACTTTCATCTATTGTGCGAGATGCCGCCTTACGCCTCTTGCCGCCGAGTCGGCGCTGACGGCGGCGCGGCCTTGCCCGTCGCCGAAGATCTCTCCGCGAGAGGAATGAACCTGCCTAGTGTCACCTGGCTTGATCAAGTAGCAGCAGCGCGCATTAGCAAGGCCCTTCAAGGATAGCATCCGAATGAAAGTCATTGTCCCAAATTACCGCACTCCCGATAGCTTTGTAGACAACGTCGCCGCAACTCTCGAAGCAATGGGCCACGAGGTTGCAACACTGCCCGCCATCTCAATAGAACGATGGGAATCACCTATACGTAGGATCGGCCGCGAGATGGCATTGCGATCAGGCGTGTTCAAAATTGGCTCCCAGGAACGGTGGCTTCTCAAGACGGCGCAGGTATTTCACCCCGACATGGTGCTGGCGCTCACTCAAGCGCTTTCTGAAGAAACGCTAATATCTCTGAAAAGGATGGGCGTCCCCCATCTAGCGCTTTGGTGGGGCGATTCCCCGGCCAACAGCCAGCGATGGGGTATTCTCGACCCCGGGTGGGATGTCGTCTATATCAAAGATGCCGTGGCGGTGGCCAAGCTAAGGCTTGTCGGACGTAACGCCCACCTTCTTCACGAGGCGATGAATCCGCTTTGGCACAAGCGCATAGCAAGCCAGGCCAACGATACTATCGCCGTCGCGGGCAACTCATACGCTTTCAGGCAAGCCGTATGCGTCAGGCTGATGGAGCGGAATGTGGCTGTAGCTCTTTACGGCCCCAAACCGCCAGTTTGGTCTAACCCTAGTTACCGCAAGGCTCACACTGGCAAATACATCGTCAGAGAAGAAAAGAGCCGCGTTTTCGGCGAGGCGCTCGCCTGCCTCAACACCTTCAGCTTGAGCGAGGGCAATTCGCTAAACTGCCGTGCCTTCGAGATCGCTGGCGCCGGGGGCTTGCAGCTCATCGAATTCCGCCCTGCCATCGAGCAATGCTTCGAGCCGGGCAAGGAGTTGTTGACCTTTACCACCTTCGACGAACTTATGGCCCACATCGAGAGGGCACGCAAGGAACCCGCCGCCATGCGCGCAATACGCGAAGCAGGCGCGCGCAGAGCACTCGCGGAACATACCTATGCGCATCGGCTGGACTTCATTCTGAAAGGCCTGGCTTCATGAAAGTCAAAGGCCTTATGCGCTCGCGTGCTCTATGGGGCTTCCTCGCTGTCATAGGGTTGATGCTACACCTGTTTGCTGCCCAACCACTGTACACCACAGGGGATCGTCTACTGGCGTGGGTTCTTTTGGCCATATCTTTGGGAACGGCCTTCAATTACTTGAAGGATTCCGCAGGCAAAGTTCCGCTTCTGTCTTTAGCCAGCTTACAGATCTACGTCATGTATGGCATGGCGCAGTTCACTCAGAAGGAGATCCTCGTCGGCGCGGAGTGGTACAGCCCGCCCGCCGCGGCCATCCACAAGGCCATGATTTTGATTGTTGTGGCGGAGCTTGGCCTCCTCTTGATGTTCAAAGCCGGACGGCAGATTTCTCAGCGATGGAAGCGTTCCTGGTCCACCCTTTACCCTTCCAGTTTGGGAAGGACCAAGAGTGGTGCTGCGATGTACGGCCTATTGGGTATGGCGTGGTATTTCATGCAGAGCACGCAAGAGTCCGTTGTGCCGATCGAAATCAGAAACATTTTTCAGATGGTTTTCAATCCCTACCTTGCGCTTGTACTTGTCTTTTATTGGGCGCACCACAGCAAAGGCAAAAAATTTCGTTCCCTTGGGTTGATTCTAGTCTGTGTCATGACTTTCAGTGGCTTGCTGTCAGGGATGCTTGAAATAGTCCTAGTTCCGGTTTATCTTCTTATCCTGACAGACTGGATTTGGGGGCGCACTCTAAGAACAAAATGGATAGTGACTGCACTGATAGTTTTCGTCATCCTCAGCCCCATAAAGTATCACTATCGCAAGCTGGCCGTTGACGCGCCTCCAGTTCAGAATCTGAGCGCGTTTGTCTATCGCTTCTCGCTATGGAGTGACGCCATCAGGAGGACGTGGGAAGACCCATTCGCCAAGGAGAAGAGCATCGAAGCCGCGTCTAGCCGCACTAGCGCTCTTTTGAGCATTGCCCAAGTAGTAGATTGGGTTCCTGAGAGAGTTCCGTATAAAAGGGGAGATGGCGTCGTCACCTCTTTGTTTTACTGGGTGCCAAGGATTGTATGGAGAAACAAACCAAGCATTTCAGATCTTATCAATAATCGCTACGCTCTCGCGTTCGGATACAGCACTCCCGAAAGTATCAGGACGAGCACGATAGGCATTTGCCAGCCGGCCGATGGGTACTGGGACTTCGGAGCTTTTGGTTCCATAGGTTATATGATGCTTTATGGGACGCTGCTTGGCCTTCTCTTTGGCGAGACCGGTAAGGCCAATCCCGTCGCCACCATCCTCGTGATTGTTTTTAGCGCGTCATTCTTTCAAAACCTTGTAAGCCTTCAATTCCTGCTCGCCAGCCTGTTTTCTCTGTTTGCGGGAGCCTGGATAGCACTTCAAGGGCTTGGCATAGCAGACCGCTTGATTAACCCATACAGTCGTGGCTCAAAGATTCCAGGGCGTAAAAATGTTGCCTAAAGAAAGACAAGCCAATCGGCGCTTGATGGAACAGCATGAGCTGTTCACGTGGAGAAATAAGGCATGATCATATTGGGCATAAACGCTTATCACGGCGATTCTTCAGCGTGCATCGTCATTGACGGCAAATTGGTTGCGGCGATCGAAGAAGAGCGTATCCGGCGCATTAAGCACTGGGCGGGCTTCCCGTCGGAAGCGATCCGGTTTTGCCTGGACTACGCCGGCGTCAGGCTTTACGAGGTGGACCACGTTGCCATCGGGCGGGACCCCTCGGCGCACCTGCACAAGAAGGCGCTCTTCGCCTTGCAGAAGCGCCCCTCTTTTAGCGCCATCAAGGAGCGGCTTGCCAACATGGGCAAGGTGCGCGACCTGAAGGCTACGCTGGCGGAGGCGCTAGACGTGGATCCCAAGTCCCTCAAGGCACAGTTTCACAACGTCGAACATCACAGGGCGCACATGGCTTCGTCCTTCTTTCTATCGCCCTTTGATTCCGCCGATTGCCTGACGATTGACGGCTTCGGGGACTTCGTCTCCACTATGTTCGGGAGGGGACAGGGCAACCGGCTGGAGGTCTCGCACTGGGTGGAGTTCCCCCACTCGATGGGCCTCTTCTATACGGCGGTGACGCAGTACATCGGCTTTCCCAAGTACGGGGACGAGTACAAGGTGATGGGGCTGGCGCCTTACGGAGAGCCCACGTATCTGGATGACTTCCGAAAGATCGTGCGCCTGAAGGATGAAGGCCGGTTCGACCTCGATCTGGACTGGTTCAACCATCACTCCAAGGGCGTCGAGATGCAGTGGGAGAGCGGCTACCCGGAAATGGGGCCAGTCTTCTCCGAAAAGTGGGCGGAACGATACGGGGCGGTGCGCGCTTACGAGGAGCCGTTGGAACAGAAGCACAAGGACATGGCGCGGTCAGTCCAGGTCATGGCGGAGGAGATTTACTTTCACGCCATCAACTACCTTGCCAAGCAAAATGGCGCGAAAGCATTGTGCCTTGCCGGGGGCTGCGCCTTCAACAGCGTGGCGAACGGTAAGATATTCGAGGAGTCGCCTTACCGCGAGCATCACATTCATCCGGCGGCCGGTGATGCCGGGACGGCGGCCGGCGCCGCTTTCTACGTCTGGCACCAGATTCTCGGCAAGCCAAGGGAGTTCGTGCTGGAACATGCCTATTGGGGTCCCGACTATTCGGATGGACAAGTCAAAGCGGCGCTGGAGGGCCAGGGCCTGTGCTACGAGTGGAACGAAGACGAGGGTGATCTGTGCCGGCGGACGGCCGAGCGCATCGCGGCGGGCGACGTGGTGGGCTGGTTTCAGGGCCGCAGCGAGTGGGGGCCCCGGGCGCTGGGCAACCGCTCCATCGTGGTGGACCCGCGGCGGCCGGACATGAAGGACATCCTGAACGCGCGCATCAAGCGGCGCGAGTGGTTCCGGCCCTTCGCGCCGTCTATCCTTGAAGAGAAGACCGCAGAGTACTTCGAGGAGAGCTACCCCGTGCCCTACATGCTCCAGGTCTATAAGATCAAGCCGGAGAAGCGCGCGGAGCTTCCGGCCGTGACCCACGAAGACGGCACTGGCCGTTTGCAGACCGTAAGCGGGCGCAACAACCCCCTCTACCACCGGCTCATCAAGACATTTGGCGAGCAGACCGGCACGCCCGTCGTCCTCAACACCTCCTTCAACGAAAATGAACCGATCGTCAACACGCCGGAGGAGGCGGTGGACTGCTTCGCCAGAACAAAAATGGACACGCTGGTGCTTGGAAAAGCCTTCGCCAGAAAACAGGGGTAGGAGCCTCCGTCACGCCGGCAAAATTTTGGAGCGAGCAAGCGCGGATGCGCCGAAGATGAAACTTCTTTACGCAGCGCCGTACTTTTCGCCGGCCAAGAGCTACGGCGGCCCAGTTACCGCCGCGACTTCGCTTTGCCGCGTGTTGGCGTCGGGGGGGATCGAAATTCGTGTCATCACGAGCGACGCCGACGGGCCTCGCAGAATCAGGCGGGAGATGGTGGCGCGAGAGCCGTTGAACGGCGTGGAGGTTCATTATTCAAAGCGCTTTCTCTCGGAGCTCTGGGCTCCCGGACTGGCCTGGCAAGCCCTTAAAGGCATTGTCTGGGCCGACGCGGCCTACGTCTGGGGGGCCTTCTTCTGGGCGCTGCCGCTCGTTTCCTGGGCCTGTTTGTTCGCGAGGCGTCCGTTGCTGGTTTCTCCGGGAGGAATGCTTTTCGAGGAAGCTCTGGCGGCCAAAAGCTTCAAGAAGAGGCTCCATCTGTGGCTTGCGGCTCCATTTGGGCGCCCTCTGTTTCACCTTCACGCCACCTCGGACGCCGAGGCGGCCGCGATAAAAGCCCGCTGGCCGAAAGCAGAGGTCACCGTGATTCCCAACGGCGTGGAGATGCCGGAGTTGCGAGCGCCGGCGGGGCCATCCGAAGCGAAGGGCGTGCCGACGCCTTATCTGCTCTACCTTGGAAGGTTGCATCCCCACAAGAGAGTGGATCGAATCGTAAAGGCCTTCGCAGCCGTTGCGAAAAACGAGAAAGAGGGAAGCGAGCCCTCTCTTTTCATTGCGGGCGCGGGCGATGCGAATTGTGAAGCCCGCCTGAAAAAACTCTCTAAAGATTTAGGGCTGGCAAGCCGCGTGCATTTTCTCGGCCACATCGAAGGAGCGGAGAAGTCCCGTCTGTTGGCGAATGCCCATGGGTTGGTGCTCGCCTCTAAATCCGAGAACTTCGGGATGAGCGTGGCGGAGGCTCTGGCCCACGGCACGCCGTGCGTCGTGACGAAGACCGCCCCTTGGGAAGGGCTTGAGCGGGAACGTTGCGGCTTCTGGGTTGACGATTCCGAGGAAGCACTAGCGGATGGCATGAGGCGCATGATGGCGCTCTCGCCAGAGGAGCGCCGCGCGATGGGCGAGCGGGGCCGGGAGTGGATGAAGAGAGACTTTTCCTGGGAATCGGTGGCGAAGCAGATGCTTAAGCTTTACCAAGAGCTGTTAGATGAGAAGATGGCACAAAGGAGTGGAAAGTTTTGAGTTTTGGGTCTTGAGTTGTGAGTTGGATATAAGGATAGGGCAAGAAATCCCGCCGATCGGCCCATGAAGATTCTCTGCGTGAACCAATTTTATTGGCCAGACGTGGCGGCGACGGGGCAACTGCTCCAAGACTTGTGCGAAGAGTTGTCCTTAAAAGGGCATCGCGTTACGGTGTTGGCAGGCCTGGCCGGATACAGCGGCGCCTCGCGGCTCTTGAGGCGCGAGGCGCACAACGGCGTCGCCATCTTGCGCAGGGGGGCGAGCGGGGCTAACCGCAAGTCCCTGGCCGCGCGGGTCTGGGGCTACCTCTCGTTCTATGGTTCGGCGTTTCTCGCCATGATGGCTATTCAAAAGCCGGATATCATCCTGGTTGAGTCCACGCCACCCTTGATCGTAGCAGCAGGGGCGATGGTTTCTATTCTCAGGAGAATTCCTCTGGTTCACGTTGTCCAAGACCTCTACCCCGAAGTGGCCGAGGAACTGGGCGCCATTAGAAAAGACGGGCTGGCCGCCAAGGCCTTTCGCCGCCTGCATCGCCGGGCCCTTTCTCGCGCGTCGAAGATAATCGTCCTGGGAAGGGACATGAGAGATAAGGTGGCCGCCAGTTACGGCGTGGATCCCGCCCGCATTGAAATCGTTGCCAATTGGGCAGACATCGAGTCGCTCGATAGTTCCATCCACGAGGCCGAAAAGCTTCGCCGTGAATGGGGAATCGAAGGCAAGAAGGTGGTCATGTATTCCGGCAATCTGGGCCGGGTCCATCTTTTTGAAGAAGTAATGGCGGTGGCGGAGCGTTGGCGGGCGAGGCAGGACGTGGTCTTCTTGTGCATTGGTTCGGGGCCAGGCTGGGGATTCGTGGCAAAAGAGAAGGAAAGGCGCAAGCTGGACAACGTCATCTTGAAAGGCTATCAGGACCGGCGCCTTCTTGGGGCCTCCCTGGCGTGCGGCGACGTGCACCTGATCACACAGAAGCCCGAGACGCTCGGGCTCGTCGTGCCGAGTAAACTGTACGGGGTAATGGCCGTGGGACGGCCCGTGGTGTACGTTGGCCCGCAAGAGAGCGAAGTGGCGCTGACGCTCAAGGAGTGCCAGGCCGGGCTCGTCGTTGCGCCGGGTGACGTGGCCGGGCTGGAGGCAGCCCTGGCCGCGTACCTTGACGAACCGGAGAGAGCGTCGGGCGCTGGCATGGCGGGCAGGGAGCGCGCCATTAGGGAATTCTCGAAAGCGGCCGCCACGGCTCGCTACGAGGCGATAGTGCAATCTGTCGTGGCGCGGTAGCTTCGCGAAGATGTGCACCGGAGGACGTGATGGAAACGATGGAAAGAAGCTCGCGGATTTACATTGCCGGCCACACGGGCCTCGTCGGCTCGGCCATCGTGCGCCGCCTGGAGAAAGAGGGATTCGCGAACCTGCTGACGGCGACGCGGTCACAGCTCGATCTTCGCGACCAGGCGGCCGTGAACTATTGGTTTAGAGCCAACAGGCCCGAGTACGTCTTTCTGGTGGCCGGCACCGTCGGCGGAATACTTGCCAACTCGACGCGTCCAGCCGAGTTCATTTACGACAACATGATGATTCACGCGACGGTCGTCCAAGCGTCCCACTTGTACCCCGTCAAGAAGCTCCTATACCTGGGAAGCTCCTGCATCTATCCGAGAGAATGTCCCCAGCCAATGCGGGAGGAACACCTTCTCTCGTCGCCCCTGGAGCCGACCAACGAGCCTTACGCCGTCGCCAAGATAGCGGGCATCAAGCTCTGCCAGGCCTACAGGCGCCAGTACGGCTGCAACTTTATCTCCGCCATGCCGACCAACCTCTACGGCCCGAACGACAACTTCGACCTGACCAGCTCGCACGTCCTGCCCGCCCTTATCCGGAAGTTTCACGACGCCAAGGAAGCGGGCCGGGGGGAGGTCGTCATCTGGGGCACCGGAAGCCCTAAGCGCGAATTCCTTCACGTGGATGACCTGGCGGACGCGTGCCTGTTTCTGATGCAAAACTGGAACGACGACCTCCACATCAACGTAGGAACGGGCGAGGACCTGACCATCCGCCAATTGGCCGAGGCCGTCGGCGAAATCGTCTACCCAAGGGCGAAGCTCGCCTTTGACGCGACCAAGCCGGACGGCACGCCGAGAAAGCTTTTGGACGTCTCAAGGCTCCACGGCTTGGGCTGGAGGCACAAGATCGGCCTGAAAGAAGGCATCGCCACTACCTACGAATGGTTCCTCGGCCACCGGGAGGAAGCCCGCCAGTAATTCTTGATGAGGGGATTCTTCACGTCCCGCTTCTCTCTTTTCAAGCCCTGGCGAAACGGGCGCAACGGAGTGCAATCCAATTGATGGGCATTTTGCCGGTTTTCGTTTTATTCGTGGGCTCTCTCTTGTTGGCGATGGCGCTGACGCTCAAGGAGTGCCAGGCCGGGCTCGTCGTTGCGCCGGGTGACGTGGCCGGGCTGGAGGCAGCCCTGGCCGCGTACCTTGACGAACCGGAGAGAGCGTCGGGCGCTGGCATGGCGGGCAGGGGGCGCGCCATTAGGGAATTCTCGAAAGCGGCCGCCACGGCTTTTTACAGTTGAGGGATGAGCTTTTCATGCGCGGCGTGCGAGCCGAGCCAGAACCAAACGATATCTCCCTCTTGAATAATGCCTATAGCCCTATATCCCAGGGTGATTCTGACCGAATAAACTGGCTTGACGGGATGCACCTGTTTGAAGTGAAGGCTACCGTGATATGGGTCTTCTCGAAATTGCTTATAGCTTTGCCGAGCTTTTTCCCGAATTTCTTTGGGGAGTTCCGAATATGCCGCCCGGAACCTCTTCGTTGTGACGGATTTCATAAGCGGTCTGGGTCGAGCTCTTGCGTGAGCCCCTTGCGATTCTCTTCAAGAGCCTCTTCGGCCAGTTTTTCAAGTTGCGCCGCGCTGGCCCCAAACACAATATCCCACTGACGTTCAGAAGCAAGCTCCTCCAGTAGGAGAGAGGCAACGGCATCTTGTTCTGCGGGAGTAAGCTTCGAAACTTCCGAAATTGCCTTTTGTAGTAGCTCGGTCATCTTCTTCCTCGCGGCGGACGTGACCACCGACAGCGGCGCCTTGGCTAGAAATATAAGGCGGAATAACCTTCAGGTCAAGTAGCGGCCGGTTCCTACTGGGCCGGAACGCCGGCCGAAATCCCGGCCGCAAGGATGCGGCCGCCACCGAAGGCACACAATTTCCATTGCGGAATTTCGCTCCAAGAGGGATAATGGACTTATGAGCAGCCGCAGCCCCTCGCCGGTATCCGAGATGGAGATACGGGCCATTCTCGCAAAGGAATTGGCCGGGGCTCAATTTGTCTTGCTCTATGGCTCTTTTGGAACCCCATATTTTAATAGTGACAGCGACTTGGACGTCGCGGTTCAGTTTCCTGCAAGGCTGGAGCCTTCTTCTCTGTTGAATATCCGCGCGTCTCTGGAAGCTGCAACCGGCAGGAAGATAGACCTGGTGGACCTTAGGGGCGCCGACCCGGTGCTGGCCATGCAGGCGCTTCGCGCGGGGCGCCCGCTGTCGGTCAACGATTCAAAGGCCTACGGCCAATTCGCGATGAGGGCCTTATCGGACTATATGGACTTGAAGATTGACCGGCGGGGCATAGAGCAGGGCCTGATGCAATGGGGCGCGAAGTGATTCTCAAACACGATCCTGACGTGGTCATGGCGAAAGCGTCCACGGCGCGCCGTTGCATGGAAACCATCAGGCGGGTTCGTGCCGCTTCTCCCCCGCTGGAGGAGTGGATGGCCGAGGACTTAACGGTTCTCAATTTGCAAAGGGCCATCCAGGCTTGTCTCGATCTGGCAAACCATCTCATCGCGTCGAACCAGTGGGAACTCCCGCGAAGCGCCGCGAACTCGATGGAGATTTTGGCCGGGCATGGCCTTCTCTCTCCCAAGTTGCTCTCGTCCGCGATATCCATGGCTGGCTTTCGCAATATCGCGGTCCACGACTACGCCGCGCTGGACCCGGCGATTATTCGCGCCATCGTGGACAAACATTTGCCGGACGTGGATGCTTTTCTGGCAACCCTCATCGCCCGCCTCGGATAAAAGCTGTCCGCCGGATTACGGGTTGGTACGCCCTTTGTAGCGGCCCATCGCTGATGGGCCGAAATCCCGGCCGCGAGGATGCGGCCGCCACCGAAGGCACGATATTTCCATAGCGGAATTTGGGTCGCGCGCGGAGTGCTGGCGAAACGCGCGCGACGGAGTACAATCCAATTGATGGGCATTTTGCCGGTTTTCGTCTTATTCGTGGGCTCTCTCTTGCTGGCGGTGGCGCTGACGCCGGTGGCGATTAAGCTTTCTTCGGCGGTTGGCGCGATGGACCAGCCTGGGGAGCGCAAGATTCATCGTAAGCCGATGCCGCGCCTGGGCGGAGCGGCTGTGTTTGCCGCCTTCGCCGTTGCCTCTGGCGCGGCGCTTTTGGCCCAGCCGCAACTGCACGAGAAGCTCGCCAGCGACGCGCGGTTCTGGGGTTCGTTTGTCGCCGGCACGACGCTCGTTTTCCTCCTAGGCCTTCTCGACGACATCTTCGGATTGAGCGTCTGGGCGAGGTTTTCGGTGGAAACCGTCGCGGCGCTGATCGCCATTTACGGCGCGGGAATTCGGGTCACTATGGTGACCAACCCTTTTGACGACGCCATCAAGCTCGGGTGGCTGGCCGTCCCCATCACGCTTCTCTGGATCGTGGGGGTGACCAACGCCTTCAACCTGATTGACGGCCTGGACGGGCTCGCGGGGGGAATCGCCTTCATTTCGGTCACCACCGTCTTTGCCGTCACGCTATTCACGGGCGGGCGCTCGCTGGTATTGCTGGTGACGGCCGCTCTCGCCGGGGCGCTTCTCGGGTTTCTCAAGTACAACTTCCACCCGGCGCGCATCTTCTTGGGCGACTGCGGCAGCCTCTTTCTCGGATATATGCTGGCCATTCTTTCCGTGGTCGGATCGAACAAGCGGACGGCGGCCCTCGCCCTGCTGATTCCCATCATGATCGTGGGCATTCCCGTCTTCGACACCCTCAACGCCATGTTGCGCAGGCTGATGCGCCAGGTGGTCGTGGAGAAGGAGTGGAAGCCGAGCGCGCTTCTCGCCATGTTCAGGGCGGACAGGGCGCACATCCACCACATGCTCATACAGCAGGGCATCAGCCACACGAAGGCCGTGCTGGTTCTCTACGGCCTCGGCATCATCTTTTGCCTGATGGCGCTGGCGGCGGTGCTCATCCAGAACGACCGCGCCTCTTTCGGCCTGATGCTCGCCGGTTTCACCGGCTTCATCCTTCTGCGCCACTACGGGCACTTGATACCTCTGCCGTCTCAGGACCCAGCCACCGGCAAAGCGCCGGAGCAAGAGAGCCGTTAGCCTCGGCGTCGCGGCGAGCGGGGGCGGGCAAAGACGACGACCGACGGACGACGATGGACGACCGTAAAGACGACGGACGACGATAGACGATGGACGACCGTAAAGATGACGGGCGACGGACGACGATAGACGATGGACGACCGAAGCAGTGATTGCCGCGGGCGGTCGTCGGTGGTCGGTGGTCGTTAACCCGTCGTCATTTGAGGATAGTCTACCGTCGTAAAACTTCCACAGGAGTCTACTCAAATGCCTCACAAATTTGAGCAACTAGAGGTCTGGCAGATTTCTTTGCAGTATATCGACGAAATTTACAAACTTGCGGAACGATTGCCCCGGAATGAAGATTACAATCTTAGGTCTCAGATCATAAGGGCGGTGACATCCATTGCCCTGAACATTGCTGAAGGCTCAACAGGCCAGACAAATACCGAGCAGGCGAGGTTTCTCGGAATTGCTCTTCGATCGGTCGTGGAAACAGTGGCGTGCCTCCGACTCATCACTCGTCGTGGCTATGTTGATGAAACAGCCGCTAACCAAGCAGAGCAAATCAGCGAGAAGCTTTTGGCCAAACTGCAGGCCCTGCGCAATAGTGTTTCGCCAAACCAGCAGTGGGTAAGAGAATGAAGAAGTGTTCTCGATGGGGGAAGTGACGAGGAGGAAAACCGACGAGGGACGACCGAAGCAAAGACGACGACCGACGGACGACAGACGACGGTAAAAGCGACGACCGACGATAGACGACAGACGACCGTAAAGATGACGGGCGACGGAAGCAGTGATGGCCGCGGGCGGTCGTCGGTGAGATTTAGAGATTGCGGAGCCGAGTGCAATACTTAAACGTTTGCCCTATAATTTTCTGACAGGCACCTTGATGCCCAGGAGGCCGGTATGAGCAACACCATAGCGCAAATGACCAAGAATGAGTTTAAGCAGCTTCTTTCCTCCCTGATCGAGGAAAAGCTAGCAGAGATCATTGGCGACCCTGACGAGGGCCTGCCGATTCGAAAGCGCTTACGTGATAGACTCGCAAGACAGAAGTTGCTTGTGTCTGGTGGCGAGTACGGCTTGCCGTTTGAGAAAGCGTTAAAGGAAGCCGGTCTTCCGTGATGGCCGAATACGCCCTGCATATTTTGCCGCCGGCACTCCAAGAATTGAAGGGTTTGGACAGGGCAATTGGCCAGAGGCTGATCAAGAAGATACGCTGGTTGGCCGTCAACGTGGATGCGTTGAAGCCAGAAAGGCTCACAGGAAATCTGGCAGGTTTCTATAAGCTGCGCGAAGGCGATTACCGGATAATCTACCAGAGAATTGAAGCCAAAAATATCATTGTGATACATGCGGTGGGGCATCGCCGCAATATCTATAAGAAACCCCGCTAACAGAAACCGGCATCTTTGGTGGTGCTAACCTTGGCTTAGAGTACCGCCCTCCTTGTAGCGCCCCATCGCTGGTTGGCGTAGGCGGAAAGACGACGACCGACGGTAGACGTTAGACGGAAGACGTGAGAAGTGAGACGGCAGACGACCGACGGGCGACGATGGATGGGCGAAATGACGACGCACGATTATCGGGGCAAAGATGGGAGTCGTAGGTCGGTCGTCATCCAACGGTTGCCGTCGGCCGTTCGTTTTCGGCCTGCTTAACAGGACGCCCGGTATCGGCTAATATGCAATCATGATGCATTATGGACGAAGAGGGGATCGCCGTGTACATTGAAAGGACCCTGGGGGGCCAATTGGCCAGGGCGTCGAGGCAATT
>JBBINO010000027.1:0-30409 GCA_037443845.1 Acidobacteriota bacterium | reverse complement strand
TCTTGGAGCCAACGGTTACTTCAGCTTCTCGCGCGAAGGGCTCTTGAACGGATAAACGACCACCAACAAGACAGAGCGCCCGCCCGTGGGCCTTGTACGCGGGCAAGGAGATAAGACCATGACCAAGCAGAGCAGCAACAACAGCCAGAACGGAACGCAAACGGCCAAGACCAAGCCCGCATGGGAGGTGTTCTTCACGGACGAGGCGGGAAGAGTCATCGAGCGCCAGTGGGAGGACAAGGCCACCGGCAAGAGGGGCACGACGTGGGACAATCGCGGCGCCCTCTGGGCCGGCACGACGAAGAGCGGAGCCGCCACCTTGAGAGGCAAAGTCACTCTGTCCGACGGGAAGGAGTTGAAGCTCGTCCTCCGGCAGCCGAGAGAGCGGAGGAGCGAAGATATTGCGTTCTAGGCGGTACGAAGCAAAGCCCGGCCCGGTCAAACGGGCCTGGCCGAGCTTGCACCGTTTCCGGCACGATGCAAGCCCGGCCATTTTGCGGCGGCCCGGCCTCCATCGAGGAGGCCGGGCGCCTTTGCTAGATTGAGAATAGCGGCAATCCCAAAGAGGATTGCCGCTCGTTGTCATTTTTTCCGTCCTGTTTGTATAGACATCGGCTCGTTATATTTCGTTGCCTAATATTGGTAACCAATTTGTGGGCATTCAAAGCAGGAGGCCGCTCTCTTTAGTCAGGCGTGCCGTCAACGAATGCAATCGTCATGCGCATACCCGCGCTATGGCGTGAGTCTGATCCTCATATGGCTCAGATCCAAGATGCAGTGCCATATACCTTGTAGCATAGACACACTCCGGGAAGGCAGCCCGCTTTTCTCGTCTTAGCAAGCCAAACCCAAACGGTGTATACTATACCTGCTCGCAGAGGGGGAAGATGCAAATTAATGAGCAGGTTTTTCCAGACCGAAAAGCCATCATCTGCAACAGCTTGGCATGTTGTAGGGGGAATTGATGGCAAGGCGAACTTTGATTTTGTGGTGCGGGATCATCGTCTTTGCCGCGGGTGCAATCTTCTTCCTGCCAAAGGCGTTAAGCGTTTCCTTATTTAGAATCGGATTCGTGCTAGCTGCCATCGCTCTCACCATCTACTATTTGAACAGAGGAATGACTAAGGCTAGACAACAAACCGGACAACCTAGATTGCCTAGTAATGAACGACGGCAGCGATCGCAAAGGAACATCACTTTTGTTCACTCTCAGCCAAGCAATTATTCCGATTCGAAGCTTTCGGGCGCGAACCCGACGATGGCCCAAGGCCAGTCCATGGTGCAGGGACAAGGTCCACGTCCACTCACCTTCAGGGTTTCGTATTCGGGACTTGGGCTGGGGACTGAGCCAAGTGTCGATCCTTCGGTGACAGTAGCTTCCTGCTGGCGCCCCCCCGGCACTGCCACTAGCATTGGCACTTTCTGTATTCCTGACGGGATGCTATACGTTGGAAAGGGGCTGGCGGGATCCCCGGATAGAGGCCTAGAAGCGTCGTTGATTGATCCAAATCTTCCAGTAAGGGAAGATACGTCTCCACTGGACCCAATTGGATATTGGCCAACCTATCAAAGAATTTCAGATGTCGCCCGAGGAGCGTATCTTCGCTGGTTGGCGGAAGGGCGACGGGATCCAGGAATCCAGATCGGATTGGTCTTCCTGTTCTTCTACGGCATCGAGCGAAGATTGCTGCTAGATGGTCTCGAACATAGGACGGAGGTTCAAGGAGAATATCCGCTCCTCATCGTCGAAATTCAGCGGCTTATGAGCATCTATGGATCAAGTGGATCCTTTCAGGGATATGCGAGCCGGCTACTGGATTACTGCTCAATCTTTGGCACGCAAGAAAAGAAGTACTTGGATCCGCCGCCCGTACAAGGAAGCTACAAGATCCTGACCATGCATCACAAAATTGCCCTTGGTCAGCTGGCTCAGGATGGGGTACCGTTGCCTCCGGAGTGGGCCTATTCGTGGTATCTCAATGACTATCAGACCTTCCTCCGAACGCCAGCGAGGCGGTGTCCGGACGAATTCAAGGCCATATTCATCGACCTCTACAAAGAAACCTATGGCCCCGGAATGATTCTCCCCAAGAATAAGACCAAGATTAGAGTCTCTTACCACCAGGCCAGCCCTTCTTTGTCGTCCCTGCCCAAGGACCAAGATGAGCAGGGAATTCCTGATGTGACCGTGCTTTCGGCCCCAATTAATAAGTTGCGCAGCGTAGCGGAATCTGCCACGGCGAAGCTTGATTCGTATAGCCGTTTCATAGGACGTGCACCCGAAAAGAAGGGCACCGCTGAAGCCGTTCTGTGCCTCCCATCTAAGTTCTGGCCTCCTCAAATGATCAAGACGTTGGAGGATTGGATTGCTCAGCTCCCGACGGTCGACTACTTCCAGCTATCCACATTCGGGGAGCTACTTCAACGGCTTCAGTTCGGGATTCGGCCTTCAAGTGACCAGATCGCGTCCTTGATCAATTCATTCGAGGAGATCGGCTATGGGCTCGAGCCGGATATCCGTTGGACTAAAGAGGCTTTGAAGGAGAGTTCCAAGATCGCCTTAATTCCTTTGGCACCCGGTGAGAAGCATTTTAAGGCCTCCCCAACTTACCGAATAGCAGCCCTAACCACGCAGCTTGCGGCCGCGGTAGCGGCTGCGGACGGGGTAAGCGCCGCCGAGGGAGAGAGCCTGCAAGGGAAGCTTGAGACCTGGGCTGGCCTTAGTATGGAAGAACGGCTTCGACTCCAGGCGTATCTAAAGCTCCTGATTCTGAACCCGACACCATTGCCAGCGCTTAGGAAGCGGGTGGGCGGGCTCTCTGAAGAGCAACGGCAGGCGATGGCCGCCTTTCTTATTTTTGTTGCGAAGGTCGAGGGGGGCGTCTCACCGAGTGAAATCAAGACTCTCTCCAAGATATTTCGGGCGCTCGGTTTCGAGGAAAAGGATCTTTATCAGCACATCATGGAAGTTGCAACAGAACCGATCACGGTCGTCCCTGCTTCAACAGATACCTGCGGACATCCCCTGCCCCCAAAGCCCAAGGAAGAGGGCAAAGCCGGACTCACGTTGAACAAGGCCAGGATAGCTGCGCTCGCAGCCGATACAGAGCGCATCTCGGCCATCCTAGGACAGATCTTTATTGATGAGGCGCAACCCTCTTCCCCGCCCGAGGACGAGGATCGGGCGCAGCAACGCTCCATAGGCGGATTGGACGCCTCACAGATGGAACTCCTTCAGATTCTTGCCTCCCGTGACTCCTGGGAGCGAGCAGAACTCGAGGATCTGGCAAAAGATCGTGGATTCATGTTGGATGGCGCCTTAGAGCAAATCAATGAGGCGACCTTCCGAGAGTTCGATCAGCCTTTGTTGGATGGAAATGACCCCGTGGAGATCAATGTGGACCTCTTGAAGGAGTTTAAGGTCACATGAGCCAAATGAGAAGGCGCGATAGGGATGCTTTAATTCAGTCTCTGAGGGCGGGTGTTGTCCCAAGAGCGGGGCAACACCTAATTCAGGTTGGCAGGACCCGCGAGTTGGAAGCCCTCATCAGTGACATTGAGCGCATTGCTGCCGGCGGAACAGCATTCCGCTTAATCATAGGGGAATATGGGTCAGGAAAGACTTTCTTTCTGAATCTAGTCCGCGCAATCGGCATGGAAAAGAAGTTGGTCACCTCTTCTGCCGATTTGAACCCCGATCGAAGGCTCAACGGCACTGGCGGGCAAGCTCGCTCCCTTTACGGAGAGTTGACCCGGAACCTGGCCACTCGAACTCGTCCTGAGGGTGGCGCCTTGTCTGGAATCGTAGAGAAGTTCATTTCTTCAGCAATTGCCGAGGCCAAAGCAGGCAACGCATCCCCCGAGGTTGTCATTCAAAAGAGGCTCGAGCTTCTCACTGAGCTCGTTAACGGCTTTGACTTTGCGGCCGTGATCGAAGCCTATTGGCGTGGATTCCAGGAGGCCAACGACACGCTCAAGAGCGATGCGCTACGGTGGTTGAGGGGGGAGTTCTCCACGAAAACGGACGCGCGAGCGGCCCTTGGGGTTCGAACATTCGTAGATGATGCCTCGGTGTACGACCAGCTGAAGCTCTTGGCCAGATTCGTCCGGCTCGCTGGATACGATGGGTTGTTGATTTGCCTAGACGAAATGGTGAACCTATATAAGCTGGCCAATCCCCAGGCCAGGAATGGGAACTATGAACAAATCCTAAGGATTCTGAATGATTCACTTCAGGGGACAGCAGAAGGACTCGGCTTCGTCCTGGGCGGTACTCCCGAGTTTCTTCTTGATCCACGTCGAGGCCTCTACAGCTATGCGGCACTTCAATCAAGGTTGTCTGAAAACACCTTTGCGCAGGGAGGGCTGGTCGATCTGACCGGCCCGGTGATTCGCCTTGCAAGCCTTACTCCGGAGGAATTCTTCCTTCTTCTACAAAAGATCAGGCTTGTTTACGCTTCTGGCGATTCAAGTAATTTCTCTTTGCCGGATGAAGGCCTCCCGGCCTTTATGGACCACTGCGAAAAGCGCGTCGGCGAGGCCTACTTTCGGACGCCGCGGACGACGATAAGGGCGTTCATTGATCTGCTTGCAATCCTCGACCAAAATCCTGATACAGACTGGCGCGACTTGCTGGGCGCAATCAGCGTCGAAAAGGACTCAGGTGGACTCAACGATCTGCAGATAGAGGCAAATTCAGGTGTAGACGATGAACTCGCCAGCTTCAAGCTCCAGTAAAAGTTTTTCTCTTCTGGACGAGCGCATTCAGCGGTGGGTATGGAAGGCTGGCTGGCAAGAACTGCGGGACATCCAAGAAAGAGCAATCCCGATCCTGCTTGAAGGGCAGCGGGATGTTATCCTCGCCGCACCCACTGCGGCGGGTAAGACTGAGGCTGCCTTCTTGCCGATTCTAACAGTGATTCTCGCCCAAGGCGAAGCGGCCACCGCGCTTTATGTTGGCCCCCTCAAGGCCCTAATCAATGACCAATGGGGTCGCTTAGAGACCCTATGTGATACTCTGGACATCCCCATTACCCCCTGGCACGGGGACATTTCCGCTAGCCGGAAGAGGGACTTCCTTAAGGCACCGGGAGGGTGCCTCCTGATTACGCCGGAATCGCTTGAGGCTCTCTTCGTCCTTCGAGGAACAGCGATCAGGGCTATATTTCGAGGCCTGCGTTTCGTTGTTGTCGATGAGCTTCACTCCTTTATAGGCACAGAGCGAGGGAGGCAGCTTCAATCTTTGCTGAGCCGAATTGAGAAGGCGGTGGATCGCGTCGTCCCGAGAGTGGGACTCTCCGCAACACTCGGGGAAATGAGTCTAGCGGCCGATTTCCTGAGGCCTGGAGATTCGAACAGAGTCGAGATATTGGAGAGCAAGGAGTCAGGGCAGGAGCTGAAGGTTCTAGTAAAGGGCTACGCAGATACGGCTTCTCCCATTACCGAGTCCTTGAAGGCGGCCGGGGCGAAGGTGCAGCTAGCAGCCAGCGAAATCCGGAAAAATTCACCTGGAATAGAGGCAATCTGTGCCCACTTATTCAAGACGCTGAGAGGATCGAACAACTTGGTATTTCCCAACAGCAGAAACAGAGTCGAGGCTATCTCGGACCTGCTTCGGCGACAATCCGAAGTCGAGCGAGTCCCAAACGAATTCTGGCCGCACCATGGGAGCCTAGCCAAAGAACTCCGCGAGGAAACAGAGGCCGCTTTGAAGGACAAGACAAGGGCGACCACGGCGATTTGCACGACTACCCTTGAATTGGGAATAGACATTGGGGCAGTCACCAGCATTGCCCAAATTGGTCCTGCGCCGTCTGTTGCAAGCCTGCGCCAGCGTCTTGGCCGATCTGGGAGGAAACGCGGAACCGCGGCAATACTGCGTTGCTACTGTCTGGAGCGAGAGCTCGGACCAGACTCAAGGATATCTGACCAGTTGAGGGAGGGGCTGATACAAACCGTTGCTCAAATTCGGTTGCTGATTCGGGGGTGGTGCGAGCCGCCAAGACCATCAGGGCTGCACCTTTCCACTCTCATTCAGCAACTCCTGTCGATGATAGCTCAGCATGGGGGGATTTCGCCGGCTCAGGGCTGGAATCTTCTCTGTGAATCCGGGCCGTTCTCCAAGATGGCGAAGCACGACTTCATGGATCTGCTTAGAACTCTTGGTCAAGAGCAGATCCTAGTTCAGGATCCAAGCGGCCTCTTGCTCCTCGGTCAGGTCGGCGAGAAGCTTGTAAATCACTACACATTCTACGCAGCCTTTGCTAGTGACGATGAATATCGTATCGTCTGCGAGAGCAGGACTTTGGGAAGCGTACCAGTTTCTAGACCCCTAGAAGTAGGTTCTCTAGTCATCTTTGCGGGCCAACGATGGCGGGTAAAGGACGTGGCGCCCCGCGAAAAGCTGATTGAAGTTGTTCCGGCAAAGGGAGGTCGTCCACCACTCTTCGACGGTATGGGTGGAAAGGTGCATGACGAAGTGCGCGCGGAAATGAGGCGGATCCTTGCCGAAGATGCCCCCGTTCCTTTCTTGGATCCAATGGCCTTGCACTGTCTTGCAGAAGCCCGCGACTCTTTTGCTCGCCTCGGTCTTGGCAAGACACGAATTCTTCAATGTGGAAATGAAGTCCGAATCTTCACTTGGAAAGGGGATTGGGTGAACGATTCCCTTGCGCTACTGCTCGGTCGTGAAGGAGCATCTGCCACAAACGAAGGGCTCTCCATTGCGGTCGTGGGGGCAGAAATCAGCGACATGCTCGGAGCCCTAAGGAAAGTCGGCAACAGTGAAGAAGTGCCTCCGGAAGCACTGGCCAGTGATGTCAAGAATAAGCTCCGCGAAAAATGGGATTGGCTACTTCCAGATGACCTGCTTTGCAAGTCCTTTGGTTCGATGGAACTTGATGTCCCAGGTGCGGTCGCTGTCGCGCGTGACTTGGTAGCGTGAGACCACTGACAGGGTGGCACCGTCGCAACTACAGCGAAGGAGCTGCGGCTACTTACGCTTCCTCGCAGGCTTTCGCACCGTCTCCGTGACGGTAGTCTTTGGATGCCTCTTCGCATATTCTGGCTTTACGAATTTTCCGGTCCCAGCGTCGCGATTCACCTTCACAGTTTTCTTTCCGCCCATTGGAACCTCCAAGAACGTTCACCATTCCATCCTGGGAAGCCTTCTGCCAGCAACTCTCATGTCCTCAAGTCGTTCATCGGCCTCGGTCCTGGTCAGAATCCTCGCCCTTACCAACTCTCGCATGATCCAAAGGGTTCCGTGGACTTTGCAGCCTTCCCTTTGGGCTGCCTCTCGAAGACTGGAATCGCCGCTCAGGAGGTCCCAGCCGCGTGTGATCGCCAGCGAGAGCGCGACAATATCCGTCCTCCCTGGCCGTGGATGACGCGCAGCTAGGTCTTCAGCGGCAGAGATTTCGTGGTCGGCCAGTTCCTCCACCCTCAGGCCTAGCCGCAGCAGTTCTGGCCCCTCGTGCTCCTTAAGCTCATCCTCGAAGAGAAGGTCTGGAACAGCGTAGGTGAAAGGCAGGGAAAAGGCCGCCTCAAGTAGCCTTCCCGCCTTCAAATCGATCCAGATGTTGGTGTCACCCACGAGGATGGTTGGCAACAGCCCCTCCCTCGGTAGCCATCATCTGGAGGAACGTGCGGAGGGGCTGGCCATCCAATTCGGCCGCCTTCGTCTCTGTTAGGAACCCCTCCTCCAGGCCCTGATACAGAAGGCGACGAAAGCGCGTGGGTTCTTCCTGAACAAGGGGATTGGGCTCGCTACGATTCCAGCCACGCATGTTGTAGTACTTGAGGAGAGACACAAACTTCCCCTCTTCAATGATACCTAGATCCTTGGCGCGCATTAGCCACGCCTTTGCGCTCACCCCGTACTTCCGTTTCAGGGTGAGCAGCTCCGCCCAGTTGAGAGAGGTTCGGCGCTCGCCTAGCTCTGCCCGTGCGGTCTCCGCTGGAATCAAGAAAGCCCCCGCAAAGCGCTTGACGGCGGCCTCCTGGTCCTTAGGCGGACCATCAAGGAGAAGAACTAGGTGGCCCAGCTCGTGAGCCAAGGTCATTCGCTGCCTTTCGCCGGGCCATTCTTTCCCAACGACGATGACCGGGATCTCCCCCTGGACGTTCGTGAACAGTCCGTCGAAGTCCACCTCCCCCTCGATGAAGATGACCTTTACCCCGTGTTCCTCCAAGAGTTCGGTCATATTGGGGATGGAATCCAAACCGAGATTCCAGCGTCGCCGAAGCTCCTCCGCTCTGGCCTCCACGTCCTTGGGTGTTTGAGCACGCCGGTCCTTGAGGGGATTGGCAAAGACGGGAAAGCGTCCGTCTGGGAAGAACCCTTCCAACGTGAGGTACCGCTCGACAAAATCTCGAGTTCGGCCCTCAATCATGCCGAGAGTCTTAGCGGGTACCCGGCTGTGCCGCCTAAAATGAATGGGTCCGAGTTCTACGGTCACTGGTCGGAAGAAGAACTCGGTGCGAACGTTTAGGGCTTTCGCCAGGGCGAGAAGCGTGGTCGAGGTAGGCTTGCACTTGTTCTTTTCGTATTTCGAGATGGCCTGCGCTGTTACTACTCCCCCTGCCCGAGCCGACAGAGCTTGCACCGACCATCCCTTCGCCTTGCGAGCCTGTATTAGGCGCTCTGCAATCATGGGTTGTCCCTCCGGTTGATAATATAATAATTTTCTGTTAGTTTGTCAACCACAAGCCGGTACTAACGGATGCGATTTCCGCAAGTTTCTGCTCTCTTGACTTCGCCTTTCAGTGCAAGTATATTCTCGTTTTCTGTGATGAAATAGCATAGTTATATATATCTATTGTTACTATAGCTGAAGCGAAGGAGAGATCAATGACTCGATTCTATTCTAACCAAGTCGAAACATCCTTGATGCGCAGCAGAAGGCAAGCAAGGGAGGTTCGGTTCCATGAAGAAGCTCTCACTCTAAAGCCCTGTTTATTTTCGGGAATTCCCCCTCTCGAAGCGCCACAAGCGCCACCGGCCTCATTACAAAGGAGTTGCGGGCATAATCAAAGCGCCACCGGAGCTATTGAAAACGCAAATTGTTGCGCTTCTAACTCTAATGTTATCAACCCGGTGGCACTTGTGGCGGATCACTTTTCCACAGATTCTGGCGAAAGGAGCGACACGTGATCCGGTGGCGCTTTGCTAAAAAAGCAATGTGCCACAAGCGCCACCGGCGTGATAATAAAGAACTTGCGGCTGCAAAAATCCGGCAAAAAGTGCTTTCCGGTGGCGGATTGCCTTCGCCTGTAACTTCAATGTTTTCAGGGCGGTGGCGCTTGTGGCGGATAGAAACCGGAAAATCCGGGAAAATTTTGCGAGGGTACCCCAACCGATTTTTCCGGCACTCCCTCAGAATCCTCGCCCAAAATGCGACGAGACAGCCCGGGAAAGGCTTCGAAGAAAGGAGCGCAAGCAACGCACCTGGCGCCAGCGGGCGCGCAGGTGCCGCCCGGTTCGCTCCGCTTTCCCGGGCGAATGCCAGGGCTCTGCCCCGGCACCCCACAGGAGACGTTCAATGAGTGAAACAAAGATGGAAAGATCACCCGTTGGAATGAGGCGCCCCAAACGGCTGAACGTCAGGTTCAGCGAAGCCGAGTATGGGCACCTCCTGGAAGTAGCTCGCACGGTCAACCTGAAACCGGCAGGTCTGGTCAGGAACCTGGTGGCGGGGATTCCGCTCAAGGTGGTCCCCAGGTTCCCCGATAATGTCCAAAGAGCCATGAAGAGCCTGGGCGGGAACCTGAACCAGCTCTCCCACCAAGCCAACATGGGCCGTGTGGACAAGAGGGAAGTGGAAGCGCTCAGGGCCGACGTCTCCCGCCTCCTACAGGCTGTATTAAGGTAGCGCCCCATGCCTGTCCTCAAGATCTCCTTCGGAAAGAGCAGCGCCAGGATGATCGGCTACCTCCTGAACCAGAACGAAAGCGGAGACCGTGTCCAGGCGCTTGGAGGCAGTGTGGCCGGGCGAGACAGTACGGCAGTAGAACAGGAGTTCAGAGAAACAAGGAACTACTTCAACCAGCACGACGGGCGCCAGTATTACCACGTGGCGCTGAGCTTCGAGAGGCAGGACCTTGGTGACATGGTGAAGCCGGACGGAGCACCAGACCACGAGAAGATCCGCGACTACGGGGAAGAATGGGCTCGTGAGGCTGAAATCGAAGGCCGGTATGAGTACTTGGTCGTCGTCCATGGCGAGAAGGAGCACCCCCACGCCCATGTGATCTGGAATGCCACCAGTTTTGATGGAATGAAGTACCGCAACGGCCGGCACAACCTCGACACCCTCCGTGACGCCAACGACAAGCTCGCCAGAAAGCACGGCATTCAGAGAGAGCTTGACCGAGTAAGGGACCCTCACCGCCCTTCGGACAAGTTCATCAGGCAGGCAGAGAGAGGAGGAAGTAGGTACTCGTGGAAACTCGACATGCAGGACCGGATACGAGAAGCGGGACGAAGGGCATTCTCCGAGGAGCAGTTCAGGGCACGCCTTCAACAAAGGGGTGTAGAGCTTCGCGTCAGAGGAGAGAAGTACAGCTACTCCATGAAGGACCGTAATGGCAAGCAGAGAACATCAAGAGAAGGAAAGCTGGGGGAACCCTACCAGAGAACCCAGCTTCTTGAGAAGTTCGAGAAGCAGAAAAAACAGCTCCGCCTTGATCCCGAAGGATACATGAAGAGGCTCAAGGAAGAACGGGCGAAGCCCTACTCCTGGCAAAGAGACTTGCGAGGAAGAATCATCGAGGAACTGCGCACGGCAAAGAACCATGAGTCGTTCCAGCAAGGGCTTGAAAGAAAAGGCGTCACTGCGCACGTTGGAGACGACGGCCTGTACCGCTTCTCTTTCAAGGACCAGCACGGGCTTTCACACGAGGAGGTGGCAGTGTCAAGGCTCTACCCGAACACGCCGGACAGGATTGGAAGCCGGATCAGCGAGAACGCCGAACGCGCTGTGGTCCCCACATTGACGCGAGCTGCGGGAAGAGAAGCTGGCGGCTTGGCGGCAACCATCATGCGGCAAGCCGAGTCAGCCACGCGCGAGCCACAGCGGGGTCACGAAGGCCACGTACCCACGCGCGACCACCTTCGCCAGGAACGGCAGCGAGAACGCCATGAAGAGGGAAATGAGCGTGGTCGTTGGTGAGGTCTTGAAAGAGCGAAAAAATGGGAGCTTAATAGAGTCGTCGGCTCCCATCCAATGAAAGGAGGCTTGAGGATGGAAGCGCACAAGGAGCGAGGACTAAAACAACTTCCAGATGGCCGCTACCAGTGGAGCTTCAAAGACTCGAACGGCACGTACCAGCGGCACATCGCCCGGACGAAGACGGAAGCCAGAGCCTACCTTGAAAAGGCCCGAACCCAAAAACGGGAAGGCCGTTTCTTGGAGAAGAGAAAGGAGGAGAAAATCCGGTTCGAGGAAGCAGTGAAGCGGTTCCTTGAATGGTCTAAGGTGAGCACCCGTCCTACGACGCACAGCCGGGACGAGTGGTCCGCCAGGCAGTGGCTTGCGAGCCCGCTATTTGTGGGCAAGAAACTCTCAGCGATCACGGCAGGAGACGTGGAACGCTTCAAACAGCAACTTCTGAGCCTCCCCAAAAAGCGGCGGGGAGGCCTCAGGGAATTGCCCAACGGAAAGTGGATCTATTCATGGTGCAAAGGCGGCAAGAGCTATCGCCACGTGGCCAAAACCAAAGAGGATGCCCAGGCTAAGCTGGAGAAGTTCGTTGGCAAGGCCACTGGAGAGACGATCAGCCGCCGCTCGGTTGATATCTGCATTGCCAGGCTCAAGAGGATGTTCAACCTCAGCGCGGACTGGGGCCTCATCCAGATCAGTCCAGCAGCAAAGGTTCGTCTTTTTCGCGAGGATAAGAAACGTGTTCGATATCTTACCGAGGAAGAGGAAGTCGGGCTCCTGGACGCCTGCTCCCCGCAGTTGAAGCGAGTAGTGTTGTTCGCGCTGCATACGGGCATGAGACGCGGCGAGATATTGGGCTTGAGATGGCAGGACGTGGACTTAAAGAATGCCGTGGCGGTTATCCCCGCCGAACGGGCCAAGGGAAAGCGGAACCGCTTTATCCCGCTAAACTCCGTCGCCATGGAAGTTCTTCGAGAACTGCCTCAACCGATTGATCGCTCAGCCCTGGTCTTCAAGAACAGCCAAGGCAAGCAATGGGACCGTCTCCGCAAGCATTGGGAGTACGCCGTTTTCGCCGCCGGCCTGGTGGACTTCCGATTTCACGACTTGCGCCACACGTACGCTTCACGGCTCGTCATGGCCGGGATTGACTTGGCGGTGCTACGCGAGTTGCTTGGCCACCGGGACTTCGAGATGACCCTCCGTTACGCCCATCTTGCGCCTTCAAGGCTGAAGGATGCAGTTGCAGTGCTTGAGCCGAAGTTGCAAAAAAGTTGCAATCTCCAAAATACGGGGACCGAAGGCGTCGGCGCGCCATGGAGCCAAGTTCATGATTAGCAAGGGGTTGAAGTGGTGCGCCCGGCGGGACTCGAACCCACAACCTCCGGCTCCGTAGGCCGATGCTCTATCCAATTGAGCCACGGGCGCGCCAGAAAGTGATCTTACAGGAAACGGTGGGCGAAGGCAAGCAGAAGATGGGGCCTGCGCATCGGACCACCACGGCGGCTTCATCTCCGGCGTTCCAATGAAAAAATTTTTCACCACGAAGGACGCGGTGCAATCTTACGATAGGCGGCGTTTGAGGGTTTCCAAAAGGGAGAGGGCTTCGAGCGGCGTCATGGCGTTCGGCTCGCTCGCGCGGATGGCCGCTATCGCCTCCTCTTCGGCGGTGGTCCGGTCAAAGAGGCTTCTCTGGACGGGAGGCCTTGGCGCCTCGCCGCCAGCCAGCCTCTCACGGCGGGCTTCTAATTCCATCAGGACCTCGCGCGCCCTGGCCACGGCCTTGTCCGGCACTCCGGCAAGCTGGGCGACGTGGATGCCGTATGATTTGTCGGCGGCACCCTCTTCCACACAGCGCAGGAAGACCACCTTTCCCGCGTGCTCCCTCACGCCCATCGTCAGGTTCACCACGCCGTGGCGCGTGCGCCCAAGTTCGGTCAGCTCGTGGTAGTGGGTGGCGAAGAGCGAGCGGCAGCCGATGCCATCCGGTCCCAGGAGAGCTTCGACCACGGCCCAGGCTATGGCCATGCCGTCGTAGGTGCTTGTTCCGCGTCCGATTTCATCGAGAAAGACGAGCGACTTTTTGGTGGCGTTTCTGAGTATCGCCGCCGTCTCGGTCATCTCGACCATGAACGTCGAAAGCCCGCGCCTCAAGCTATCGCCGGCGCCGGCGCGGCAGAAGAGGCGGTCGGCAACGCCCGCCACCGCTTTGCTTGCTGGCACGAACGAGCCGATTTGAGCCATGACGCATATCAGCGCGCATTGGCGGAGGTACGTGGACTTTCCGCCCATGTTTGGCCCCGTCAAAATGGTTAGCTGGCGTCCATCCGTGTCCATCCTCGCCGGGTTCGGAACGAAGGGCTGGTGGCGCTCGTCGGCTTCGAGGACGGGGTGGCGGCCGTCCGCGATTTCGAGAACGGGCTCCTCGGTCACGTTCGGCCTCGTGTAGCCCCTTTGGCGCGCCCTGTGGGCGAAGCCAGCCAGGACGTCGAGCCTCGCGAGGAGCGCCGAGGCGTCCCTGATGGCCTCGAGATCTCCCCTGAGCGCGTCGCAGAGCTTCGACCAGAGCTCCGCTTCGAGCGCCTCGCTCCTTTCCCTGGCGGAGAGTATCTGACTTTCCAACTCTCTAAGTTCCGGCGTAACGAACCGTTCCGCGTTGACCAGCGTCTGCCTGCGCTCGTAGTCGGGCGGAATCTTGGAGAGGTTGGCTTTGCTCGCCTCCAGGAAATAGCCGAAGACTTTGTTGTAGCGTACCTTCAGCGAGGCTATTCCGGTCGCCTCGCGCTCGCGCGCCTCGATCTTGAGGATCGCCCCGTGGGCGTCGCCCGCCAGCGCCCTCAGCCTGTCAAGCTCCTCGTTGTAGCCTTGGGCAAATATCTTCCCCTCCCTCGCGTGCGGGGGCGGCGCCTCGGCGAGCGCGGCCTTGAGAAGTTCCCTTTGCGCCTCGAACATCGGAAGAAGGGAAGCTTCCCGCCAGACCGCTTCGCCCGCCTCCCGGCAGGCGGCGGCGGCATCGGGGAGCCTTGAGAGCGCCTCGCGCAGCGCGCCCGCGTCTCGCGGGGAGGCGATGTTGGCGTTAAAGCGCGCCACGATCCTGCCGAGGTCGGGAAATGACTTCAGCGCTTCGCGAAACCTTTTGAGGGCCTGCGGGTTGTCCACCCACGCCGCGACCTGCTCCTGCCTCGCCACGATTTCGCCGGGCAGCGACGGTGGCCTGGCCACCCATTCCGCGAGAAGCCTGGAGCCCATGGGAGTGCGCGCTTCATCCAGGGCTTCAAGGAGCGTTCCATCCCTCCCGCCGTTTTCACCGTTCTCGCACAGTTCCAGGTTGCGCCGCGTCGCTTCGTCCATGAAAAGAAATGATCCCCGGCTTTCCAGGCGAGGCAGCCTCATCGGGGCGCCGCCCATCTGGCTGGCGTAATCAAGCAGCGCGTGGAGCGCGCCGGTGACCTCCGGCGCGGAGGGAATGCCAGGCAGCGTCGAAGGCAGGCCGAAACAGCGGGCGAGCCTCTCCGCCGCCCGCCGCCCGCCGAATGCCTCCTCCGGAAGCGGCGTCAGCACGGCTTGCGATCCTTCCACCGGAGGCGCGTCCCCCTCGGCGTGCAGGATTTCCCTTGGAGAAAGTCCCAGGAGCCTGTCCACCATTTCGGCGGCGTCTCCCGCCGCGACGACGAGGTCGCCGGATGAAAGGTCCGCCCATGCCAGCCCGGCCTCCTTCCCCCGGGAGCGCCAGGCGGCGAGGATAACGGCCTCCTTTCCCTCGACAATCCCTTCCTCGAGAACGGTCCCGGGCGTGACAACCCTGGTCACGTCCCTCTTCACGAGCCCCTTTGCCTGCGCCGGGTCCTCGGTCTGGTCGCAGATCGCCGCCTTGAACCCCTGCTTCAAAAGCTTGGCCAGGTAGACGTTGAGCGCGTGGTGAGGCACCCCGCACATCGGCATCGGGTCGGGCTTGTCGCGGTCTCTGGTCGTCAGGACGAGTTCCAGCGCCTTTGACGCGATCCTGGCATCCTCCCCGAACATTTCGTAAAAATCGCCCATCCTGAAAAGGACGATCTTGTCGGGATGGCGCTCCTTGAAGGCCCGCCACTGCCGCATCGCTGGCGTCAAAGACCCCTGGTCGAAGGAACGCTCGGCCATAAGCCTCCGCGACAAGGGCCGGGCTCGCCGTTGGGCTCGCCCGGCACCGAAGAAAAGGTTATTATAGCGGAAAGGGGAGGACCCATGGCGCTGGCGCCCCCTGCCGGGCACCGGACGCCAAAAGCCAAAACAAACGCTTCTAGCCCGCGTATCAACAAACGTGGCGCTCGCCGCCCAGGGGGAAGAAGTCATGGATGAAAAAGAAAAAAGGCCGGTTGATATTTCAGCGCTCAGGCTGGATTCTGGAGCCCGGGCTGGAGGCCGGAGGGGAAGGCCGAGGCTTTGGCTTTCTCTGATCGCGGCTGCTGTCGTTGTACTGGCGCTACTCGCGGTCTTTTCCAAGAAGCCGGCCGTCACCACGGCTCAGGCGAGGCCCGCTGGCGGCCCCGAAGGGTTGACCGTGCTCAACGCGAGCGGCTACGTGACGCCTCGCCGCAAGGCGACCGTCGCGGCGAAGATAACCGGCCGCGTCAGGGAGATGTTCGTTGACGAGGGGATGCACGTCGAGGAGGGCCAAATCCTGGCGAAGCTCGACGACTCGGACGCCATGGCCGCCCTGGGCGCGGCGAAAGCGGCTCTGCCCGTGGCCGAGGCGGCGGTGCCGGATATCGCGGCCCAAGAAAAGGAGGCTCGCTCGACCCTCAGACGCTACGAAGCCTTGAGAGAGGGCGGCTTCATAGACCAGCAGACGCTCGATTCGGCGAAGGCAAATCTCGACTCGCTCAGCGCGAAGCTCGAGGGGGCCAAGGAGCAGGTCAAGGAGGCGCGCGCCAACGTGGAAGTGGCGGACAGGGAAGTCGCCAACTGCACCGTTCGCGCCCCGTTCGCCGGCATTGCGATCTCGAAGGACGCGCAGCCCGGCGAGATGGTCTCGCCAATCTCCGCCGGCGGCGGCTTCACGAGGACCGGCATTTCGACGATCGTTGACATGAACTCCCTCGAAATAGAGGTTGACGTCAACGAGTCTTACATCGCGAAGGTGCACCCTGGCCAGAAGGTCGCCGCGACGCTCGACGCTTATCCGGACTGGCAAATTCCGGCCTCGGTGAGAACGGTGATTCCGTCGGCCGACAGGCAGAAAGCGACGGTCAAAGTCAGGATCACCTTCGAAAAACTTGATCCGAGGATCCTTCCGGACATGGGCGTCAAGGTCGCCTTCCTGGCGGAGCCTCCGGCCGGCGACTCGGCGAAGCCGGTTTCGATCATCCCTAAAGAGGCCGTGCGCGAAGAGAATGGAGCAACTGTGGCCTACGTGGTCAAGGGGGGCCGCGTGGAGCGCCGGGAAATCCTCCTGGGCAAGCCGCTGGAAGATGGCGTGGAGGTGATCTCCGGCGTTCAGCCTGGAGAGGCGGCCGTAGTCTCGGGGCCCGCCAAACTGAAGGACGGCGAGCGCGTCAAGATCACGAGCGGGTGAGGAGGAGGAGAATGACCTCAAAGCGGGGTTCAACTTCTCCTTGCCGAGATGCGGCAGGGGGGCCTTATGGTTCGGGTTGACGGCAGCAGCGGCGGCGCGTTGCTCATCAGCGCGAGAAACCTCGACAAGGCCTACATACGAGGCGGGCAGGCCGTTCACGTCCTGAGGGGGCTCAACCTTGACGTGGGCGAGGGCGAATTCGTAGCCTTCATGGGGCCTTCCGGTTCCGGCAAGACGACGCTGCTCAACCTCCTCGGAGGGCTCGATCTGCCTTCAGCCGGCAGCATCACCGTCGCCGGGGACGAAATCACCTCGCTCAGCGCCGCCAAGCTGACGGCGTGGCGCGCCAGGCACGTCGGGTTCATCTTCCAGATGTACAACCTGATGCCGGTGCTGACGGCCTTTCAGAACGTGGAGCTTCCGCTTCTGTTGACCAGGCTCTCCAAGGCGGAGAGGCGCTCTCACGCCGAGGCGGCGCTGGAGCTGGTCGGGCTGAAGGACCGGATCGGCCACTACCCGAGAGAGCTTTCGGGCGGGCAGGAGCAGCGCGTCGCCATAGCGAGAGCCATCGTCGCCGACCCCACGTTTCTTTTGTGCGACGAACCGACGGGAGACCTCGACAGGTCGAGCGCCGACGAAGTGATGCAGCTTCTTTGCGCGCTGTGCGCCGACTACGGGAAAACAATCCTGTTGGTGACGCACGACCCGAGGGCGGCGGAACGGGCCGGCACCCTGCTTCACCTTGAAAAGGGCGCGCTGGTCGAGGCCGCCAGAAAATGAAATTCGCGCGCCTTATTTGGGCGAACATGGCCCGCGGCAAAGTGAGGACGACGCTGACTATCGGCTCTTACGCCGTCGCTCTCTTCCTGTTCGGGCTGCTCGGCGCGATCCAAACGGCGTTCAACCAGGGGGTGGAGGTCGCCGGAGCCGACAGGCTGGTCGCCAGAAACAAGATTTCCCTGATCATGCCCCTCCCGGTCTCGTACAAGGAGCGCATCCTCCAGCTGCCCGGCGTCAAGTGCGTGACTTACGCCACGTGGTTCGGCGGCAAGTACCAGGACGACAAGAACTTTTTCCCCCAGTTCGCGATAGACACCGGCACGTGGCTTGAAACCTACCCAGAGTACGAAGTGCCCGCGGCCGAATGGTCGGCGTTTCTGGCCGACCGGGAAGGCTGCGTCATAGGGCGCGGCACGGCCGAGAAGTACGGCTTCAAGGTGGGGGACAGGGTGCCCATCATCGCGACGATCTTCGGCGGCGTCTGGGAATTCAACGTTGACGGCATTTATACCGGAAGGCGCCAAGAGGACGACGTGACCCAGTTCTGGTTTCACGGCGCCTACCTCGAAGAGCGGAGGCAGTGGGGCAAGGGAATGGTCGGCTGGTACATCGTGAAGGTGGATTCCCCGGACCGCGCCGTCTCGGTCTCGAAGGCGATAGACCGAAGATTCGCCAACTCGAGCTGGGAGACGAAGACCGAGACCGAAAGCGCCTTCGCGTCGGGCTTCGTCAAGCAAATGGGCAACATCAAGCTCCTGATCCTGGTAATAGGCGGCGTTGTGTTTTTCACGCTGCTACTGGTGACCGGCAACACGATGGCGATGTCGGTCCGAGAGCGCACCGGCGAGATCGCCGTGCTTAAAACGATTGGTTTTTCGGGAAGGACCGTGCTCTGGCTGGTCCTTGCGGAGTCTCTCGCGTACGCGGCGCAGGGAGGAATAATCGGGCTGGCGGCTGTGAAGCTCTACACGCTGCGAGGCGACCCTACCGGCGGGATGCTGCCGCTCTTTTACCTGTCCGGCGGAAGGATGGCCCTAGGGCTGGCCGTCGCGCTGCTTTTGGGCGCGGCGGCTGGCGTAATTCCGGCGGCGCTCGCGATGAGGCTCAGGATCGTGGAAGCGCTCAGGAGGGTGTGACGTGGGTCCGGCTATTCCGATTCCCTACACGCTGCGCTCCCTCCGTTCTAGGTGGAGGAGCAACCTCGTCGCGGTCGCTGGAATAGCGGGCGTCGTTGCCGTATTCATAGCCATGCTTGCGATGGCCAAAGGCTTCCAGGCAACGCTGGTCGAAAGCGGCTCGCCGAAAAACGCCATCATAATGCGCGGCGGAGCGAGCACGGAGATGGAGAGCGTCGTGACGAAAGAGGAGCTTAGAGTCATCAGCGACGCCCCGCAGGTGGCGCGAGACGCCAAGAACCGCGCCATGGCCAGCGGCGAAGTGGTCGTGATCACGGCGTTCAAGCACAAGGCCTCCGGCTCCGACGCCCTCGGCCAGGTTAGGGGCGTGACGCCGATGGCGCTTGAAGTGCACGACGGTGTGCGGGTGGCGCTGGGCAGGTTTCTCAATCCGGGCACGGCCGAGCTGGTCGCGGGAAGGAACGCGTCGGAAATGTACGAGGGGCTGAAGCTTGGGGACCGCCCGCGTTTCGGAGGGCTCACCTGGACCGTGGTCGGAATACTCGACGCCAAAGGGAGCGCCTACGACTCCGAAGTTTGGGCCGACAACGCAGTCCTCAACCAGACCTACAAGAGGCCGCTGGACATTTTCTCGTCGGTGACCGTGAGGCTCGCCGAGCCTTCATCGCTGAAGAGCTTCAAAGCGGCGCTGGCGGCGGACCCGCGGCTCACCGTCTCCGTCCAGAGGGAGAACGAGTACTACGCCAGCCAGTCGAGGATGATGACCGCGCTGATCAAGGTGCTGGGCTTCCTCGTCGCCGGTGTCATGGGCGTCGGCGCCGTGTTCGGCGCCTTCAACACGATGTACCTCGCCGTCTCGGCCCGCTCCCGGGAAATCGCGACTCTTCGCGCCCTGGGGTTCGGGCCGGCAAGCGTCGTGGCGGCCTTTCTGCTCGAATCTCTTCTTCTCGCCTTCGCTGGAGGGGTTGTGGGCTGCGCGGCAGCGATGCCGCTCAACGGGGTGACAACCTCGACGCTGAACTTTCAGTCATTCTCGCAGATCGCCTTCGCCTTCAGGATTACGCCGGGACTGATGGCCGAGGGGGTGGCTTTCGCGCTGTTCATGGGCTTTTGGGGAGGGCTGCTGCCCTCGCTCCGCGCGGCGCGCCTCCGGGTTGCCCAGGCTTTGAGGGAGTTGTAGATGCTCCGCTTCTTCCTGTGGCTTCTCAGGCTGGTCTATTTCCGAAAGGTCACCGCCATCGGGTTCGGGCCTCTATCTGAGGATGGCCCGCTGCTCGTAGTGGCCAACCACGTCAACGGGCTTCTGGACCCGCTCCTTCTCTACGTCCACCTTCCCCGCCGGCCGCGCTTCCTGGCGAAGGCGCCCCTCTTCAGGAATCCGTTCGTGGCGCCTTTTCTCAAAGCGGCGAGGGCCCTGCCGGTAGCAAGGGCCAAGGATGGCCCGGGCGGCGCCGAGCAGAACCAGGCCACGTTCGACGCCTGCGTGCACGCGCTTTTGGATGGCGATGCCATCGCGCTTTTTCCGGAAGGGATCAGCCACAGCGAGCCTAAAATGCAACCGCTCAAAACGGGGGCCGCCAGAATCGCCGGGCTTTCCCGCGCGAGAGGCGCTAATACGAAGGTGGTTCCGGTCGGCCTGGTTTACAGCGCGGCCTCCGCTTTCCGCTCCGAGGCGATTCTGATCGCCGGACCGCCAGTTCCGTATGATGACCTCGAATGGAAGGGCGGCGACGATCTGGAGGCGGTGCGGGCGCTCACCGGCCGCATTGCCGAGGCGCTTTCGCGCGTCACGGTTAATGCCGACAGGTGGAGCGACCTTGAGATTGTCGAGGCTCTCCGCGGAATGGCCGCCGAACTGGCCCCCGGAGATGCAATGACCCGGGACTCCGGGCCGGATCTGCGCGTGGCGATGGAACGCTTTTACTCCGCCAAGCTGAGCCGCCCTCTCGAAATGGCTAGGCTCGTCAGATCGGCCAGGCGCTATACGGCCATGCTAGGCGCTTTGGGAATAAAGGACGGCGACGTGCCGAACACGGACGCCGGGCTGAAATCGTTCGACAACGCCGTCCGGGGCTTCGCGGCCTTGGCCATAGGCATTGCCCCGGCCTTTTACGGCTGGCTCTTTCACGTCGTCCCCTACACGCTGACGGGCCTCACGGCGAAGTGGCTGGCCCAAAGCAACGACGTGCTTTCGACATACAAGCTCTACGCCGGGCTTCTCTTTTACCCGCTTTGCTACGCTCTCCAACTTGGGCTTGCCGCCCAGGCGATGGGGCCGTGGCCCGCCGTGGCAATCGGGCTGGCGGCGGTGCCTGCCGGATTGTGGGCCGTCAGATATTCAGAGAAGAGAGAGGCCTACGCGCGTGCCGCGTGGGCGGTGCTGCTGTTAAAGACCAGGCGCAACGCGGCGCGCAGGCTAGCCGAGGCGCGAAGCGAGGTGGGGAACCTGCTCGATCCTTTCCTGGAGATTTACCGTTAACCCGCGGCGAAACGGGACCGCGGACCGGCTTTTCTAATTCCCGTACTGGCCGGAAGCTATCGTCACGTCCTGAGGCGGCGCCTCTTTGAAGGGCCAATTCCCGGGGCTTCTGAAAGTGAGAATGAACCCGCCCTCGTTCAACTGGTAAATCAGCGGATTGCCGAAGGCGTCGCTGGTGCCGGACATCGGGATTAGCTTCAGGGTGGCCACTTCGTCGAGAGAATTGGGGAGCCTGCCCTCAAGAAGCTTGAAGGTATAAATGGCGGCGTCCGCCCTCGCCAGGGTCATGCGCGAGAGCAGTATGCGGCGGTCGCGCTGGAAGTCGCTCGACGAGCCGGGGAAATGGCCAAACGGGTGGAAGGGCAGGAATATCACCGAAGCTACCACTGCGACCCAGAAAAGCGGCATCAGTATCTTGTCCAACAGCGCTTGTGGCGTGAAGGCCGCCTGCTCCGCCTGTTCGGCCTCCTCCTGAACGGCCGCCACCGGGCGTATCAGGTGGCGGTTCATCAGTTCAAACAGAGCCTTGCACGTTTCGAACTCGTTGAGCCCGCACCGGTCCACTATCTCCTGGACCGTGAAGACGCCGTTGACGTTTTGGTAAACGGCCATCTCCTCCTGCGAAAGCCTCACCACTTGGTCGGTGGAAGCGGCCTTGGCTTTTCGGACCGCCGTGTCCGCCCCGAATGAGAGGATGTCCTCCACCCCGGGGACGTCGGGGCGCGTGTCCAGCACCGGCGGCGCGGGCAGGGGCACCTTTTCAAGCACCATTTCGAAGCTGGTTATCTTCTTCTCGATTAGAGGCCACTCGTCGAGCATCCTGATGCCTTCCATGAGGATGCTCTCGGCGGCCATCGGCGTGACGTTCTCTCTGTCGTACTCCACCGAATCGTGCGGCTCGAAATTGTATTCTCCGTCTTTCCAGCGGAAGAGCCGGTAAATGGTCTGCTGCATCTGGACGGCGAGCGCCGCCCTGAGGCTCTGCTGGTCAACGTAGCCCTCGGAGACGAGGATGTATCCAAGCCTCTGCAAAGTCTGCTTCTGAATGTCGAGCGCCTTGGCCAGTTCCTCCTTTGAAATCCGGCCGCTCTTGACGAGCACGTGGCCGAGGCGGTCCTCGAGGCGCTTGTGCAGCGAGTCGGCTCCGACAACGCCTCCTTCAAGGAACGTTACGGTGGCGACCTCCGATTCATTCTTCAGGGTGAGGTAGCCGGTCTTCTTCTGAAGGGAGATCAGTTGGAAGATGTCGGCTAGGCTGAAGTCCCTGAGCGTCCCGGCGAGTGCCACGGCCCTACCTCCTCATGGCCTTCGCGCTCCAGGCTGGAGCGGGACGGCTCAACGCTTTCAACAACCCGAAAACCAACCACACGATCGTGCCGAGGATCGAGGCGACGAGCGTGTACGCCGTGGCGAGGCTCCCGGCACCGGGCGGCACGTTAAGCGGGTACCCCCATGCCCTGACCAGGAAGCCGGAGATAAGCGAGCACCAGAGTGCCAGTATGCAGAATCCCTGTACGCCGCTGCCCTCCCAGACGTGGCCGGCCCCAGGCGCCAGAAGCGATAGAATGGCGCGGCTGGCGGATTGCTGGTTGTTGAACTTCTCGACCTCGTAGTTCTTTTTCAGCCTGGCCTCGGGGGAAACGCCGTCCTGCTTAATGTAGAGGTGCACGCACTGGGCGCAAAAGGAGTCGAATTCCAGCGAGGTCTTGCAGCGCGAGCAAAACGGGCGGCCGCACTTGAAACAGGCCTTGGCGAAGAATGCCCGCTTTTTTACCAGCCCTATGGAGAGAAAAAGGGCGGCCAGTATAAGAACCGGCGCCGAAAAAGAAGGCTGGAGAATTCCGGATGACAAGGTGACCGGCGAGGAGAGCGCCCTGGAAAGGCCATTGGCGACCCCGCGTTCGCGAGCCAGGGTGATACCGCGCGTCTTAGAAAGCGGCGGGAAAACCGCCATGGGAACCCAGTCCTCCACCTGCTGGCTGCTCATCTGGGAGAAAAGCGCCGGAGCTAGGTTCTGTCCCTTTTCTTGGTCGTCCTTGGCTCCATTGAAATCGAAGAGCTTGTTCTTGGCCACCGAGCGGTTGAAATAGGCCACGCCCATGTCCGGCCTCTGCGATATGGCGTTCGAGAACTGGGCGATCGCCTCCTGGTAGCGGCCCTCGAAGTAATAGATGCACCCGAGGTTGTTCACGGCCTGCGCGTTGCCGCCCTGCGCCTTGTCCGTCTCTTGGTAAAGCCTTTCGGCCTGGAGGTAACTACCGTGGAGCATGAGCCTGTTGGCGAGGATAAGCTTGTAGAAGGGGGCCTGCATCGAATCCTCGGATGCCCTCTCTTCAAGCGCACGGTCGGGGCCGACGTCTATTCGGTTGCCGTAAGAGCGGAGATTGGACCATTGGGGCTGCGCGCCCGACACGAAGAGGTTCTGTTCGGCGCTGAGGGTGAAGTAGCCCGACGCGGCGACCGCGGCTATCGCGAGCAGAACGGCCGCCCGTTCGGGCCAGCGCGCGTAGATCAGAAAAACTGCGCCCCAGTAGATTATCCACCAGTAGCCGGAAAGAAGAAGCAACGACGGGAAAAAGAGGACAATCCACCCGGCCGCGCGTGTCCAGGGCGCTTCGGTGCTTCCAAGCCACTCCTGGACGTCGTGGCGCAGGAGCGAGTTGTATTTGAAGAACATCAGCAACGAAAGCGCGGCCAGGAGGAACAGGCTGGCCATCCTCGCCCAAAGCGCCAGATTGGCCATCGCGATGGGCCGCGACGCGGGACGGGCGAACGAATCGAGCAGCGCCGCCATTGACTCGAAGAGAAACGTGGGTGACCAGAGGCCGTGGGCTTCCCTGGCGTCCCTGGCCAGGGCGAGGTGAACGGCCGGGCTGCTCGGATCAAATGCCTGCGCGTAGGCTATGGTCCTGGCGAAAACGTCGTTTTTGCCCTGGCTTCTGGCTTCAAGGGCCATTTGCAGGAATGCCTCCGCCGCGTCCGGGCTGGGGCTTAACCCGTGCTGAACGAGGAAGTCCTGAAGCTCCTGGACAAGTTGCGCCTGGTCGTCAGGCGAACCGGCGGCCTTGAAAGCCTGAACGTATTTGGCCAGCGTCGTCTCGTTGTTGACGTCAACCAGCTCCTCGTGCGTCGAAAGTTGTTTGCGGACATCGTCTGGATTCAGGTGGATGGTCGGCGCCGGCGGCCCCTGCTGGGCGAAGACGGCCGAAGCCATCGCCAGGAACGCGGCGGCCGCGACGAAACGCAGGGCGCGCGTCAAGGCCTTCCTCCCGGCCCCGCGCCTTTGGATTGGGCCTCGACGTAAAGAATGCGAAGCTGCCCCAGGGCGTCTTCCATCGCGCGCGATTCGTATTGGGAGAGGTTTCCCTTCGTCTTTTCCCGGAGCGTTTCGAGCAGGTCAATCAGGGAACCGGCGATCTCGATGTCGCGCGCCGGCCGCCCCGTCGCCGGGTCGGGTATCGCCCCAAGCGCCATGGCGGTCTGTATGGCGATCGAGCGGACGTGCTCCGAAAAAAGCGAAGGCCCGCCGCCGGAAACGTTGGCGGCCGCTTCCTCCTGCTTGGCGGCCGTCTCCTCCTGCTTGGCGCGAGGTTCGGGGGGGGGGAGGGAAGCGCCTCTTCGGGGGGCAAGCCCTCCCTGCGCGCGCCGTCCGCCGTGAAGTGGCGCCTGTCAACCGTCTTGATAGTTTCGCGGGCTGGCTCGGTCACCTAGCTCCTCCCCGTTTCGCTAACAGTACCACCTGTCAAGCCAGTTTTTCAAGTGGCTTCCCGCAGCCTGAACTCGAGGGCGCAGAATTGGGCATAAAGTCCCTTGAGTTTCAAAAGCTCCTGGTGGGTTCCGGATTCGGCGATCCGGCCGTTTGCCAGCACTATGATGTGGTGGGCGTGAAGGATCGTGGCGAGCCGGTGGGCTATCACCAGCGTGGTCCTTCCCTCCAGCAGGTTAAAGAGGGCTTGCTGAACGGCGTACTCGCTCTCGGAGTCGAGCGCCGAAGTCGCTTCGTCAAGAATCAGGATCGGCGGGTCTTTCAAAAGCGCCCTCGCTATCGCGAGCCGCTGCCGCTCCCCGCCCGAAAGGGCGAAGCCCCCCTCGCCTATAACCGTTTCGTAGCCCTTCGGCATGGCGGAGATGAAATCGTGGGCGAGAGCTTTTTTCGCGGCGGTCTCGACCTGTTCACGCGTGGCTCCGGCCTGCCCGTAGGCTATGTTCGCCTCCACGCTGTCATTGAACAATACCGTCTCCTGCGTGACCATGGCGATCTGGCTTCGCAAGCTTTTCAGGGTCACATCGCGAATGTCGTGGCCGTCAATCAGAATGCGGCCCATGGAAACATCAAAAAGCCTTGGCAGCAGGTTTACGAGCGTCGTCTTTCCGGCGCCAGAGGAGCCCACGATGGCAACGGTCTGGCCCTTGGCGATGGACGTGTCCAGGCCGTCGAGCACCCGTTGTCCCTCCGAGTACCCAAAGACAACTCCTTCGTAACAAATTTCGCCGGCGAATGGGGGGAGGACCACCGCCCCAGGTGCTTCGACCACCTTGGTCTCCCAGTCGAGAAGCTCTACCGACCTTTCGGCCGCCGCCACCGCTTGCTGGACTATGTTGTTGGCCTGGGAGAGCTTCTTCACGGGAACGTACATAGCGTACAGGGTCGCCATGAAAGCGCCGAAGGTGCCTATCGTCGCCCGCCCCTGCAGAATCATGAAGTGGCCATAATAGAGGATGCCGGCTATCGCCAGCGCTCCGATCATCTCCATCAGGGGCGTCGTCAGCGCCATTATGCGCGTCGCCTTGAGGTTGACCCGCAGCAGCGAGTGGTTGGTCTCGCTGAAATTTCGCTCTTCCCTCTTTTCCATCCGGAACATCTGGACGATCTTGACTCCCGAAAGCGTTTCCTTCATCCGGTCGGCGAGGAAGGCCATCTCCTCCTGGCTCCGCCAGCTGGCCCTTCTCAGCCTTTTTGAAAAGCGCGCTAGCGGCCAGACCACCAGAGGGACGGTCACGAAAGAGATGAGCGTGAGCCGCCAGTCCTGCAGGAAGGCGCTCGCGATCAGGGCGGCAAGCTGGAAAAGCGCCGTCGCTATCTCGGTAAGCTTTTCGCTGACCGCCGTCTTCATCCTCTCGATGTCGTTCAGAAGCCGCGAGATCAGGGTGCCGGTCGGATAGACCTCGAAAAAGTCCGGCCCCTGCCTGAGCATTTTTGCGTATAGGTCTTGTCTCAGGTCGGTTATCGCCGAGAGGCCGACCGAGTCCATCCAATACTTTCCGAAGTAGTTGAAAATCCCCTTCAAGAGGAAAATAAAAACGAGCGTCACGGGGATGTAGGTGAAAAGGTGCTCCTTGTCAATGGTTAGCAGGCGGTCAACGCCCAGTTTCCCGGACCAGTACCAGAACGATCCCTTTCTGGAAATGTCTGCCGCCGGGTTCAGGAGGTCGTCGAAAATGAAGCGGATCATATAGACTTCCGCCGCGAACAGGAGCGAGGCGATGGCTATGAAAAAAAAGCCGCTTATGAAGGTGCCCATATAGCGGCCAAGGTAGATTTTCCATATTCTCGCCAACGCCTTCAATCCCATCAACCCTCCAAACGGCCTTAGTTTATCGTCAAAACTCAGGCCGGTCAATGCGCGGCCCGCTGTCCCCGCCAAATGCCGGGTTGGAATGGCGGGAGGTGGCCGAGGTTGCAGAAAAGTTGCAGTGAGCCGCAAGCGGGCTCCAACTGGGAGACGCCCTGATCTGCCGCAAGCCATTGGTATTGTTATGGTGCCGGAGGCCGGGCTCGAACCGGCATGGCCTTTCGGCCAGGGGATTTTAAGTCCCCTGCGTCTGCCTATTCCGCCACTCCGGCCATGATGGAGGCGCCGACCGGAATCGAACCGGTGATGAGGGCTTTGCAGGCCCCTGCCTTACCGCTTGGCTACGGCGCCACGGTCATTTATTATCCCAGAACGGGCGCTCTGTGTCAAACCGATCACGCGCCAATGGCCGCCCCCGTTGCCCGGCGAGGCGAAGCCGATTTTCAGCCGCGCGCGGGCAAACGCTTGACAAGCTCAAGTAAAACGTGTATGATCGCCTCTTGTTTGGAGGTTTGAGTGGCTAACCACGTCTCTGCTTTGAAGAGGGTAAGACAAACCGAGCGGCGCAGGCTGCGGAACAAATCGGCCGTCGCCCAAATGCGCACGGTGGTAAAGCGCTTCCGCGCGCTGGTGGCCGAGAAAAAGGCCGAGGAAGCGCGTTCGATGCTTCCGTCCGTCTATGCGATGATAGACAAGACCCGCAAGAGGGGCATCATCCACACGAACGCCGCGGCACGCTACAAGTCGCGCCTCACCACGGTGATTTCCACCCTCCAGGAAAAATAGCTTTCCATCCATTGACAAACCAGCGGCGGGAGGCTTTGCCTCCCGCCTAATTGTTTTGCCTGGAGGGGGCGCTGTGGTACACTCGCCCCTTAGGTCCACGCTCGCACAGGAGGGGAGACATGACCATCACGAAGGCTGGCTGGCTGGAGGAACGTTACCTGGGGGGAGCTTCTCAAACGGGAAGAGACGCCGCAACGGCTCCCGAGCTTCTCGAACAGAAGCGTTACGCGCCCGACAAGGCCGTTGACATCCTGCACATCAAGATCGAGTTATCCTTCGACCTGGCCTCGAAAGGAATAAACGGCCGCTGCAGCACGACATTTTCCCCCCTGTCGGACGGGCTTTCCAAGCTTGAGCTTGACTGCGCCGAGCTGGCGGTGGACGCGGTCGCCGATGCCGAAGGGCGCAGGCTTGCCTTCGAAAACGACGGCAGCCGCCTGACTGTCTTCTTCCCAAGGCCAGTTCCGAAAGAGAGGCATTGCCAGATCGTCGTGGCTTACCACGGCCGCCCGCGGGCGGGCCTCTACTTCACGGGCCCGACCAAGGAAAGCCCAAAGAAGGCGGTCCAGGTCTGGTCGCAGGGCCAAGATGAAGATTCCCGCCACTGGTTCCCCTGCTTCGATTATCCGAACGAAAAGGCGACTTCGGAGACGATTATAACCGTTCCGGAAAACTGGACAGTCGTTGGAAACGGCCGCCTCGTGGAGGTCGCGCACGACAAGGCGCGCAAGGAGAAGAGGTGGCACCACCGGATGGAAACTCCCCACGTAAGCTACCTGATATCCATAGCCTGCGGGGAATTTTTGAAAATAGAGCAGCTCTGGCGGAATAAGCCAGTCCAATATTTCGTGAAGCCCGGCCAGGAGGCGGCCGCCCGCCGCGCCTTCGCCAGGACGCCGGACATGCTTGAGTTTTTCTCCGAGCGGTTCGGCGCCGAGTACCCCTACCCCAAGTACAGCCAGGTCGTGGTGGAGGACTTCATTTTTGGAGGGATGGAGAACATCAGCGCCACCACGCTCATTGACAGGGCGTTGCCGGACGCCCGGGCGGCCCTGGACTTTGAACCGGAGGACCTGATCTCCCATGAGCTGGCGCACCAGTGGTTCGGGGACCTGGTCACCTGCAAGGATTGGTCGCACTCATGGCTGAACGAGGGGTTCGCCTCGTACGCAGAAGTGCTCTACCGGGAGCACTGGCGCGGCGAGGACGACGCCGCCCGCCACCGAATGGACCAGATGCAGCTGTTCCTCTCCCGCGACAAGGTGGTGCGCCGCCCGACGGTCACCCGCGAGTACGCGATCCCGATGCAGCTTTTCGACGCACACATCTACGAGAAGGGCAGCCTCATCCTTCACATGCTGCGCCGTCTTTTGGGCGAGGCCGAATTCTGGGCCGTGGTTGCCGCCTACCTGAAGGCTTTCAGCGAGAAGACGGCCCAAACCGAGGACCTGATCGCCGTAGTAGAACGCGTTACGGGCAAGAACCTTGAGTGGTTCTTCGACCAGTGGGTCTTCGGCGCTGGCTACCCGGAACTGGAATTGAAGAGCGAATGGGACGAAACGCACCGCTGCGCGGTCGTAACCGTTGACCAGAAGCAGAAGCTTCAGGACGGGAAGGGACTTTTCAGGCTGCCGTTCACGGTCAGGTTTCACGGAAAGAAGAAGGTGGAGGACCGGACGATAGAGTCCACCCAAGCTCATCATCAGTTCACCTTCCCCCTTGAAGAACGGCCCGACTTTGTCCGTTTCGATCCGGGCTGCAACCTTATCAAGACGGCGGCGCTCAAAATGCCCGTCTCCATGTTGAAGGCCCAGCTCGAACGAGACCCCGACTGGGGCGGGCGCGCCGAAGCGGCCCATGCCCTGGGCAAAGAGGGCTCGTTCGAGGCCATCGAGGCGCTCGGCTCGGCCCTTTTGAAAGAACCTTTCTGGGGCGCGGCCGTGGAGATGGCAGCCGCCCTCGGCGAGAACGGATCATTGCAGGCCAGCGACGCGCTCATCGGCGCCGTTTCTCTCGAAAACCCGAAGGCCAGGCGAGCGGTGGTAAAGGCGCTCGGGGGCTTCAGGGACGAGGCGGCGGCCAAGGCGCTCGCCCCGCTGGCAAGGCACGACGCTTCGTATTTCGTCGAGGCCGAGGCGAACCTGGCGCTCGGAGCTACCGGCCACCCGTCCGCCTTCGCGGTCCTGAGCACCTCGGCCAAGAAGGAGAGCCACGGAGACGTCATCCGCGAGTTCGTTTACGCGGGCTTCGCGCGCCTGAGGGATGACCGCGCGGTGCCGGTCTTGAAGGCCGGAGCGGCCCCTGGCGGACGGCCCAAAGGCAGAATGTCGGCCATGCGTTCTCTCGCCACGTTGTCCAAAGGGCGCGATCCTTTGCGCGAGGAAACCAGGACGAAGCTCGAAGAGTACCTGAGGGACCCGGATTTCTTCGCCAAGATGGGGGCGCTCGCCGCGCTCGAGCTGCTCGGCGAGCCGGCTTCCGCCCAGGCCGCGGAGAACCTCCGCAATAGAGAGGTTGACGGCCGCCTGGCGCTGAACAGCCGCGACGTCGCCCGGCGCTTGAGAGAAAACACCGCTAAGGGCGACGATGTCGCCTCTCTGCGCACCGACTTTGAGAGGCTCAGGGAAGAAAACCGTTCGCTTCGTGACAGGATCGAGAAGCTTGAGAAGTTCGCCCCGGCGCCCCACAAGAGCTTCGGCGGCGCGAGAGCGTTGCCAAAGGCCATGAGCAAAGCGAAGCCACAAGCCAAGGCAAAGGCGAAGGCGAAAAAGGCGAAGAAGGGCAAGCGGTAGGGTCAAGGGAATATAAGAAGAACGGGCTCGCGCCATGACGGAAAAGAAAGAGCATGAACGGAGGTTCGACGGCGCCGCGGAGCGGTTGCGTTCGCCTGATACCAACTTTACGTCTAACATAGAGTATAGAGCCAATCGAACCGGGTC
>JBBINO010000026.1:0-30589 GCA_037443845.1 Acidobacteriota bacterium | reverse complement strand
GCCTTGCTCAACTCATAACTCAAAACTCAAAACTCGCATCACCTCCGTTGCCCGCTCAACACGCAAACTACGGGAGGATTAAATCAACGACGAGCCCACCAAACACCAAACAGCAAACACTTCCTTTCCTCCGTGCCCTTCGCGCGTGTAACGCAACTACAATCATCCCTCCGTCTCCGTGCCTTCGTGGTTCAATTTTCCCCCACCTGATTCTGCGGCGGGGCGGTGACGGGGATGTCGCGGGTGATCTTGCCGTCGCGCATCTCGACGAGGCGGCCGGCGCGGCGGGCGAGCGCCATGTCGTGGGTGACAACGACGAGCGTGCGTCCCTGGCTCCACAGTTCATGGAACAGCCCCATGATGTCTCCGCCGGAGGTCGTGTCAAGGTTGCCCGTGGGTTCATCGGCCAGGATCAGGTCGGGCTCCATCGCCATGGCGCGGGCGATGGCGACGCGTTGCATTTGCCCGCCCGAAAGCTCCGTGGGCTTATGTTCCATTCGCTCGGCCAGGCCCACGCGCGCGAGCAGTTCCTCGGCCTTGCGGCGGCGGTCGGTCTTGCGAAGGCCGCCGAAGAGCATCGGCATTTCTACGTTGTCGAGCGCGCTCAGCTGTGGAAGCAGGTTGAAGCTCTGGAAGATGAATCCGACTCGCCTGTTGCGAACCTCGGCCAGGCCGTCTCTGCCGAGGCCGCTGACGCGTTCTCCCGCGAGGCGGTAATCGCCGCTGGTGGGCGTGTCCAGGCAGCCGAGCAGATTCATCAGCGTTGACTTGCCAGAACCAGAGGGGCCGACGATGGCGACGAACTCGCCCTTCCTGACGTTCAGGTCCACGGACTTGAGGGCTTCCACCTGGACCTTCCCCATGTCGTAAACCTTGCGGATGGCGGCCATCTTTATGATCTGTTCGTCACGCTCGACGGCCGGGGGGCCGTCTTCGCTTTGTCTCATCAGTGACAGGTGCATCGTCGTTCCACCTTTCGCGCCCGCGGCTGAGGCAGGCGGCAAGAACTCATTCGTAACGCAGCGTGGTGGCCGGGTCTATCGCGGCGGCGCGTCTTGCTGGAAAGTATCCAGCCGCCACGCCGACAAGGCCTAGAATCGCGGCCGTCAAAGCGCCTATCTGCCAGGAAAGCGTTGGCTTTCCGAGAAACTCGAGCGCCATGTTGCCCTCCGTCGGGATGAGGTACAGGAGAAGGACGATCACGGTCGAGATGAGCAGGCCGAACACTCCGCCGAGCACGGTGTAGAAAAGCCCCTGTAGGACGAAAGGCCCGGTGATCCACGAGGAGCGCGCTCCTATCGCCATCTGTATGCCTATCTCGCGGGTCTTCTCCTTGACGACGGCGTACATGATGTTGGCGACTCCTATCCCGCCTATCAGGAGCGTAAGCCCCCCGATGATCCCCAGAAATATCTCGATGCCTATCATCATGTTGGCGAGATTGCCGGAGCTCTTCACGGTGTCCCAAACCCACAGGCACTTGTCGTCGCTGGGGTCGAAGCCGTACTTGGAGCCGAGCACCTCCTTGAAGCGCTGAAGCTCGGCGGGCATCTGCCAAGGCTCCTTGACCTTCATGACGATGTTCCCCAGCCGCTGGCGTCCGAACTGCGCCGCGAAGGTGGTGATTGGGATGATCGCGTGCTCGGCCTCTGGGCCGCCGTAGTTTCCCATCTGGAACTTGTGGACCATGACCCCGATCACGGTGTAGGGCGCGCCGTTGACAAGGAGCGTTTTTCCCACGGGGGCTTCTTCGCCGAAGACGTCCTTCGCGAGCTGGTCGCCAAGGAAGATCACACGCCTCTTCTGCGACTCGTCGTCCGGGTTAAGGAATCGTCCGCCCGCCTGCGGGGCGTGGTTGCGGATCTCCCCGTACTCCCAGTTCGTGCCTATGAGGCGGGAGGTGACCGTCTTGGCGCCGTAGGTGAGCGTGGTGCTCCAGCTTGGGATTTCTCCCACGAGGCCCGCGAGCTCCGGCATCCTGGCGCGAAGCCAAGCGATATCGTCTATGATCGGGCGCACTGCGCGCCCCGAAGGCAATCCTTTCCAGGGCTTGCTGGTTTCGCCCGGCCACATAATGGCGAGATTCTGGCCGATGCCCCGCGAGCCTTTCAGTAACTGGCGCTTGAGCCCCTCCCCGAAGGAGAGCAGGAGGAGGATGGCGACGGTGCCCCACGCGATCGCCGCGACCGTCAGTACGGCGCGCTTCCGCTGGAGCCTCGAAGCTCTCAGGAAAAGCTGCATGATCAGGCTGACGTCCTTCGCGCTCATGATTCCCTCACAGCTTCATCGCCACGACTGGGTCTAGCCTTGACGCGTCCCTCGCCGGGAAATATCCGGCCAGAAGGCCTATAAGGCCCAGAAGCGAAGAGGTCAATGCCGCGACGGTCGGAGAGACGACTGGAACGCCGACGTATTCCGTCAACCCGAGCTTCGGAAAAACCGCGCAAATCGCCGCGGCCACCGCCACGCCGACGGCGCCTCCGATGCTGGTGAGGACGAGAGTCTCCAATAAAAACTGGCGCATGATGAACCCCGCCTTCGCTCCGAGCGCCATTTTGATGCCGATCTCTCGCGTCCGCTCGTCAACGACGACGTTCATGATGTTGGAAACGCCTATGCCGCCGACGATCAGCGTCAGGGAGCCGACCACTCCGAGGAACAACTGGAAGCCGAGCGAGAAGGCGTCGAAGAAGGCGAACATTTCGGTCGTGTCCCAAACCTGGAGCGCCTCCTTGTCCGTGGGATCGAAGCGCAAGCGCTTAGCGAGAATGCGCCTGACCTCTTCGGTGGCCTCCTTGTTGCCGGCCGCGGTCGCGGCCTTGAAAATGAAGTCGTCAACATACTTGATTCCCGTCAGCGCCCTGAAGGTCGTAGCCGGAACCCACATCAGGTCCTTGTCGCGTCCCTTGTAGCTGGAGTCCTGCTCTTTGGGAGTGAGCACGCCAACCACGGTGAAGGGGGAGCCTAAAACCATGAGCGTTTTGCCGATGGGGTTCGGCTCGCCGAAAATGTCCTTCGCGAGCTGGTCGCCGAGGAAAACCACGCGCCTTCTTTCGTTCATGTCAATCGGGTTGAAAAAACGGCCACCCTGCTGCGGTATGAGATTCCGCATGCCGCCGAAGACCGGATAGACGCCGGAGACGTCCGCGACCATTGTCTTGTCACCGTAATGGATCTTCAGGTTGTCGGAGAATTCTCCCGAAAGCATCTCCAGGCCGGCCGCGGCCTTGGAGAGAGCCTGAATGTCCTCCTCGGTCAACTGTATCCTGCGGCCTTTTCCTAGCCCCTCGAATGGAATGGAGGTGCGCGACGGCCAGGCGATGACGATTCTGTCCCCGAGCCCCGCCGCGGTCTTGACGAGCTGCTTGTGAAGCCCTCCGCCGAAGGCCAGAAGCAGCGTGACGGCGGTCGTCCCCCAGACGATGCCAAAGGCGGTGAGGAAGGTCCGCAGCTTCTGCGCCTTCATGTCTCTCAGAAGTTGTGCCAGCGCGTTCGTCAGGCTAATCATGGCACCCTCGCGTCCCCGGGCGAAACTATTTGATCTCTTTTGGAGGAGGCTCGATGACCTTGTCGCCCACCTTGAGGCCGGAGGCGATCTCGACGTTAAGGCCGTCGGATAGCCCCAGCTTCACGTCAACCGTCCTGGGTTCCTCCTTGGGGGAAGAGTTCGGGACTTCAACGGTCGTCTTCTTGCCGCCTTCCGAGAAGGTGACGAGACGCTCCGGAATCACCGGGATGTCCTTCTTCTCTCTTATTACCACGTCGGCGTTTGCCGAGTAACCAGCGCGAAGAGTGACCTTCTGGCCTGGGTCGAGAGCTATTTCGACGTCGAAAAGCGTAGCGCCTTCCTTTTTCTGGGCTTGCGGCGCTATGCGCGTAACCTTTCCCGTCACGACGTCGGATGGCAGAGCACCGACCTTGATTCGAGCAGGCAGGCCTACGGCCATCTTGCCGACGTCAATCTCGTCAACCGTCCCCTTGAAAATCAAGTCGCTCATCTCCGCCACCGCTGCAAGCTCGGTGCCGGGCTGGAAAGACGTAAGGGGGACGACGGGATCGCCCGGGTTGACGGCGCGGCTCAGAACCGTGCCATCGGCCGGGGAGCGGATGATGGATTCGAAGCTGGCGCCCCTTCCAGCGACGCGCCCTTCAAGCGCCAGTTCGCGGTTGTCTTGGGCCTGCCCGAGCGCCGAGCGGGCGAGCTCGTAGGCCTCCTTCTTCTGGTCCAGGTCGTCCTTTGAAACGACGCCGTCCTTGGCGAGCTGCGTGTAGCGGGCGTACTCGGATTTCGCGCGGTCGAAAGTGGCCTTGGCTTTTTCTAAAGACCTGTCGACGTCGGTTCGCTCCGAAGGAGTCGGGTCGGGGGCGATCTCGAAAAGGGGATCGCCGGCTTTCACCGAGTCGCCCACTTCGACGAAGCACCTCTTTACTATGCCCGGAATCTTGGACTTGACGGAAAACTTCTGTCGCGGCTCGATCTGCCCCACGGCAAGCGCCTTCTCGGTGATCGAACCGGACTTCACTTCCACTATGGTCGGCCCATTTTTATCGCCGCCCCGGTTCATTACCCAGGCGTAGAGCGCGATCGCCAGCACGGCCACTATTGCGGTTATAAAAAGGATTCTAACTAGCTTGCGCATCGGAATTCTCCTCCACCTACCCCCGAAACGCCGGGGGTGCATACTCGCTTCGTTATACGCCTGGAGGCGCGAAAGGTTGCGCGTGGCGAGGTGTGGCGGATCTGTAGGCTGGCTCTCGCTTAGTCTCCGCCGTCAACCGCGAGTGGGACGATGGCGAACTTCTCGACGTCAACGAGGCCCTTGTCGGTAAGCTTGAGGCTGGGGATTACGGGCAGGGCGATGAAGGCGAGCGTCATGAAAGGGGAGGGGAGGATGCAGCCCAGTTCCTTGGCCGCGCGATGGAGGTCTCTGAGGCCTGACGCGAGTTGGGCCGCGGCTACTCCCGACATGAGGCCGGCCACTTCGAGAGGAAGCTTCGCGAGGACTTCATCCCCGTGTACCGCGGCCAGACCTCCTCCCATCGAGGCTACCGTTCTGGCGGCGAATTCTATTTCGCCGGCGGTGCAGCCAACCGCCACAAGATTGTGGCTGTCGTGGCTAACGGTGGAGGCGATAGCGCCCCTCTTAAGCCCGAAACCCGAGACGAATCCTAGGCCGACATTTCCGTTCGCGCCGTGGCGTTCGATCACGGCGGCGAATTGAAGCGGCTTGCCAGGCCCAGATTCCGACGCGTCGCCTGTCTCGCTTCGCGTTGTGATCTGCGAGGGCTCGACGCCTATCACGCGAACGCGGCCGCTTCTTGGAAAGCTGCCTAGCCGGCCGGCGAGGCCAGCAGGCAGGTGGACGCTTGAAAGAACATCGGAGGCATTTTTCCTTGAAATCCGAGCAAGAAGCTCACCGTTGCTAGCGACCCTTACACCACGGTGGTAGACCTCGCGAACCTTGAAACCGCGAAGGTCTTCAAGAACAACGAGGTCCGCGTAGTAGGCGGGGGCAATGCCGCCGCGCCATTTCAAGCCGTAAGCCGAAGCCGGGTTGAGCGTCACCATCCTGATGAGGTCGAGCGGGTTTTGGCCGGCGGCCGCGCCTTTTCTCAGGACCCTGTCCATGTGCCCCTCGCGGAGGAGGTCGTCGGGATGGAGGTCGTCGGAGACGATGCACGCGCGGTGGATATTTCCGGGATTGACGGCCGGAAGCAGGTCGAGAAAGTTCTTCGCCGCGGAGCCCTCGCGCATGAAGAGATACATCCCGCGGCGCATCTTTTCGGCGGCTTCGGCGGGGGTAAGACACTCGTGGTCTGTGGAGATTCCAGCACTGATGTAAGCGTCGAGGCCCGGCCCTGATAGGGCGGGCGAATGCCCGTCAATGGCGACGCCTCGCGCCCGGGCCAAGGCAATTTTCTCAAGTACGCCATAATCCTGAAAGATGACACCCGGGAAATTCATCACTTCGGACAGGGCGGGCGCGCCCTCGATGATGCCGAAGGCGCGCGCGACGTCCTCCGGGCCTAGGCTCGCCCCGGACGTCTCCATCGAGGTGGCGGGAACGCACGAGGGGACGGTGAAGAAAATGTCCACGGGAAGGCCGCTGGCGGCGCGCTTCATGTAGCCGAGGGCCTTGAGGCCCAGCACGTTTGCGATTTCGTGGGGGTCGCTGACGCAGAGCCCCGTTCCGTGAGGCACGGCGGCTTCGGCGAAACCCTCGGGAGTCATCATCGAGGACTCTATGTGAATATGGCCGTCCGTAAAGGCGGGGGCCAGGTAGGCGCCCTTCAGGTCAACGACCTCCCTCGCGGCCCTGACGCCGCCCAGCGATGCTACTCTCCCTCCGGCGACAGCCACCTCGGTCTCGATGATCTCGGAAGTAAATGTGGAGACAACCCGCCCGTTGACGAAAAGGAGGTCCGCGGGCTCGTCGCCGCGCGCGACCCTGATCCTTCTTGCGATGGACTCAAAGCTCTCTGACATGGCCGGTTCCTCGAAGAGTGACGTGGTCTCGGGCGTCAGGCCCTGTTTTCCAGTTCGATAAAAAATGTCCTGATGCCGAACTTCTTTTCCACGTGGGCGGCCAGCGCCTTGACGCCGGCCCTCTCCGTCGCGTAATGGCCGAGCGCGGCGAAGTTTAGCCCAGCCTCGCGCGCCAGATAGGTCACGGGCTCGGAGGACTCTCCGGTGACGTAAAGGTCGAGGCCCTCTTGCGCGGCCTGCATCGCCTCTCTTGCCGCGCCCCCGGATACGATGCCGACGCGTCTGACAGCCGCGGGGCCGCCCCTCACGACCAGCGCTTCGTGGCCGTAATACCGTTCAAGCCTGGCGACGAACTTGTCAAGCCGAAGCGGGCGCCGAAGCTCCCCTTTCCAGCCGATCTTCATCGCGTGGTAGTCACCGAAGGGTTCGAGTTTGACTAGCCCGAGAGCCCTGGCGGCGGCGGCGTTATTGCCGCATTCACGGTGGGCGTCGAGGGGAAGGTGGTAGGCAAAAAGGCTGAGGTCGTTTCTTATGAGAAGCCGGAACCTTGCAGCCAGAGGCCCGGTTAGGCGCTCGGGGCCGTGCCCCTTCCAGAGAAGCCCGTGGTGCACGACGACCGCGCCCGCGCCCCCGGCGGCGGCTTTACGAAAGGCTTCGGCGCAGGCCGAGACCGCGAAGGCGACGGAGTGTATTTCCGCGGCTCCTTCGACCTGAAGGCCGTTCAGGGACTCGTCGTCGAACTTGTCGAGGCGAAGGTACCTCGCAAGGTATCGCTCCAGCTCGTCACGTTTCATGGCGTTTCTCCTTCGCCGGCTCGATTCTCCGTACGAAACGTTCAAAAAGCGGGCATCGGGCCAGGACATTCATCCCTTGCCGCCGCCGGCCGTGTCCATCTCGTCAAGAAGGGCGACGGCGCGCCTCATGTGGGGAATGACGATGGAGCCGCCCACTATGAGGGCAACGTTGAAGGCCTCCATCAGTTCAGCCCGGGAGCAACCCTCCTCTTTGCAGCGGATGACGTGATAGCTGACGCAGTCGTCGCACCTGAGCACCATCGAGGCGCAAAGTCCCATCAGTTCCTTCGTCTTGGGCGGGAGTGCCCCCTCCCGGTAGGCCTGCGAGTCAAGCGCGAAAAAGCGCTGGATGCCCTTGTGGCCGCTTTCGAGAATGCGAGCGTTCATTTTCTCCCTGAATGACCTGAACTCCTCCAGCCTGTCGCCCATCGTCTCCTCCCGCCACCCGGCCGTTTTTATGATACACTAACAATAACGATGAGGCGAACCTTATTGGGGTCCGCCGGAAATGCGGAGGGAGAGGTCAATGGCGCTCTCTTTTCTGAAAGGGGCAATTACTAGCAGGGCGCAGTTGAGAACGCGCCTGTTTTTTGCGGAGCTTGTGCCCGTTGTTTTCGCCCTGCCGTTCGTTTTCGTTTTTTTTATCGTCACGGTGCCGGACGCGGCCGAGCACTGGAAGCAATACGCCATCATCATAATCGCGCTTCTGGCGCTGTCTAGAATCCCCAACGAAATCTTCAAGAACAGGTACGTCCTGCCGCCCATCCTGAAATGGCTGAAGCTGAAACAGGAGGGACGGCAAGCGGGCCAGGCTGAGCTGGGACGGATATACTGCGAGATGACGAAGATCGTCCCGAGGCTGCAGGTATGGGCGGTGGTTCTATGGACTGTGCCAGCCATCGCCCTGGTGGTCGCCGCGAGACTCTGGTTGAACCTCTCGACGCTGGGCGTGATCACGCTCTCATTTTCGGGGGTGATCGTCACGGTCCTTTCGCTCGGCTTTTCTTACTTCACATTTCTATGGCTTTCTAGGCCGCTGATCGAGGACGTGAGGAAATCCTTGGACGAGCTGCCCGACAGGGGCGTTTCGAGAATGGGGCTTCGGGCCAAGCTCGGCGGGTCGCTTTTCATATTTACCGGCATGGCCTTTCTGGTTTTCGGAGTCCTGATATGGGTGAAGGCGCGCGCGGCGTTTGAAGGCTACGCGCTCGACGTTCATAACGACGCCGCGGTCGAACTGCTGGAGCGCCTGGCCAACGCAAGCCAAGCGGGGACGGACTCGCTGCTCAAGGAATACAGCAACAAGACGAGAAGCTTCATCTTGCTCGATTCGCAGGGCGCCGCGCAGGGGAAAGAAATCGAGGGCGAAGAGGCCGGCAGCATCAAAGAGGCGGCCTCGAAGATCAGCGCGGCTTCCGCCTTCACCACTTACCACCTGCGCTCGGGGACCGCGCGTTTCTACCCTTTGGGGCGCGGAAAGGGATTCCTTGTCCTGAGGGTAAACTCGTCGGAGATCTCCGCGTCCCTCTCGCCCCTTATTTTTACGACGGCGGTCTTTCTTTCAGTCATCCTTCTTCTGGTCGGCCTTTACATTCTCGCGCTGACGCGCGAGATGATCCATACCGTGAGGGAAACCGCCAACTATAACAAGCGGCTTGCCCAGGGCGATCTGACCGAAGTGCCGGTGGCCTGGTCGGACGACGAGCTCGGAGAGATGACCGACCACATGAGGGTGACTTTCCGTTCCCTCGCGAGGCTGGCCCGCGAGATAAAACTCGCCTCGGCCTCGGTTGGCGACGAGGCCGGGCGTCTCGTGACGACCAGCCAGACGCTTTTTTCGACGGTTTCAGATCAGTCGGCGATGGCCGAAGAGACAAGCGGCTTCGCGCGCCAGGCGCGGGAGTCAATGTCGCAGGTCTCGGCGGCGATGAGGCAGGTCGCCTCTTCGACGCAGGACGTTTCGGCGACGGTGCTTCAGATGCAAGCGAGCGTCGAGGAGATCGCCGCCACGGCGGAGGTGCTGGCCGGCTCGGCGGAAAACACGGTCTCCTCCACGAACGAAATCGCCATTACCGCCGAGAACGTCCGGGCCGCCGCATCGCAACTGCACCAGGGAGGACAGGAGGCCGTCTCCTTCCTCACCGAGCTGGACGCGTCTCTCGCCGAGACCGGGCAAAGCTCGGCCGGGCTGAGCAAGCTCGCCTCGCGCGTCACCGAGCTGGCGGAGGGCGGCTTCGGGAACGTGGCCGCGGTTGAAGAGGAGATCATCCGCACCCTGCGCGTCTCCGAGGAGAGCCGAAGGGCCCTGGAGGATCTGCGCGGTTCCATAGAAAACATAGGCCGAATCGTTGACGTGATCCAGGACATCACCGAACAAACGAACCTGTTGTCGCTCAACGCCTCCATAATCGCCGCCGGAGCGGGGGAGCACGGCAAGGCCTTCGGCGTCGTGGCATCTCAGGTGAGGGAGCTTTCGCAAAAGACGAAGGTTCGCGCGAGGGAAATCAGGGACGTCATCGGATCCGTTCAGCGCGGCGGCGGCGAGATAGCCGACGCGATGGAGCGGATTTTTTCCATGGTCAAGCGCAGTTCCGAGCTTTCGAGGACTGCCGGCGAATCGCTGAAAACGATTTTGGAATCGGCCTCGTCCCAGGAGGAGATGACCAAGCGGATCGCGGCGGCCTCCGAGGAGCTGGCCCACGGCGGGCAGTCGGCCAACAGGACCATGCACCAGATATTCGACATGATAGAGAGCATAAGCCGCTCCGTATCGGAGCAAGCGGAATCAACGGGGATGCTCACCAGGGAAGCGCAGAAGGTCCGCGACGTCGTGCTTCAGCTCAGGCACGCCACGAAGGAGCAGGCCGGAGGCGCTCAAATGATATCGAGTTCGGTGGCCAACATCACAAGGGACAGCCAGGCCACTTCCGCCACGGTCGAGGAGCAGGCCGAGCGCGCGGCCTCAACGGCTCAGGCGATGAGCGACCTTGCCAGGCATGCCCAGTCCATACAGGAGGCCTTCGAGTCGCTCTCTAAGGCGTCGGGCAGACTTCGGGAGAGCGCCGCCGCCCTCGATCGCGAAGTGCGCCACTTTCAAGTAAAGTGAAACAGGGTTGTATGTTCCTCAACCCACTTGGATGACCGGCGTCGGGCGGCCGTCCGCGCCCAGGGCGACCATGTGAAAAACGCCGCTGGTGCATAGAGTTCGGGCGCCGCTGCCGGGCTGCTCGCGGTACATGTCCACCCTGACGTTCATGCTGGTGCGGCCCACGGAGGTTATCTGCGCTTCCACGAAGGCAACCTCGCCCTGAAGAACCGGGACGTGGAAATCGAGGCGCTCTATGGAGGCCGTCACGCTGGGCCTTCCGCAGAGCCTCATGCAGGCGAGGCCAGAGGCAACGTCCATCCACTCGAGCGCCCTGCCTCCGAAAAGACTGCCCAGGGGGTTGACGTCGTTGGGCATGATGAGGTGGACGGTGGTTACGTGGCCCTTACCAAGGTCCATGAATATTCTCCTTTCACCCGGCGCTTGGCTCGGGCGCAAGCGCGGCTTGCATGAAGAGCGCCGCCGTTCCATCCTGGTAGTAAGAGTCTTGCCGCCCGCGCGCCGTGAAGCCGTACTTTCTGTACAGGGCTATCGCGCCCGCGTTAGTCTCCCTGACCTCGAGGTGCATTTCTGCTGCTCCGTTTGCCCTGGCGTAGTGCATCAGGTGGCGCAGCAGCATCTCTCCGTACCCTTGGCCTCGAAACGGTTCGGCGATGGCTATGTTGATCAGGTGGGACTGCTCGTACATCACCCATAGAAATGCGTAGCCGATCAACTCGGAAGAAGGCATCTGCGCGATGAAGGCGGCGCAGAAAGGGTTCTGGTCCAGCTCGAAAGCGAGGGCGTCGAACGACCATGGGTTTGGAAACGTGGCCGCCTCGATGTCGCTTACAGCCCGGAGGTCTTCCTGGCACATCGGCCTGATGCTTGCCTCGCGGGATCGTTGGAAGGAAATCGCCATCGCGGCCCCCGGAGCTTTATGGCAACGGCGCGCCGGTGATCTTTTCGTAGGCTTCGCGGTACTTTTCGGTTGTCCTGGCCACGACCTCCGGCGGCAGGGCCGGCACCGGCGGCTCCTTGTTCCACTTGATCGAAAGAAGGTAATCCCTCACGAACTGCTTGTCGAACGAAGGCTGCGCCCTTCCTGGCTCGTATTCGCTCTTGGGCCAGAAGCGGCTGGAATCGGGAGTTATGACCTCGTCGCAGAGAATCAGGTCTCCGTCTATGAGACCGAATTCAAACTTCGTGTCCGCGATGATGATCCCTCTTGCGAGAGCGTAATCCGAGGCGAAGGAGTAGAGCGACAGGGCCGTATCTTTCACCTTGGCGGCGAGCTGGCCGCCTAAAAGCGAGGACATTTCCTCAAAGCCTATGTTCTGGTCGTGCCCGGTTTCGGCCTTGGTGGATGGAGTGAAAATAGGCTCCGGCAGCCTGTCGCTCTCGCGAAGGCCTTTGGGCAGAACGATCCCGCAGACCGCGCCGCTTTTCTTGTAGTCGCTCCAGCCCGAACCGGACAGGTAGCCGCGGACGATGCATTCGACGGGAAGCATCTTGGCTTTCTTGGCGAGGGTGAACCGGCCTTCAAGGATTGTGGCGTGTTGCCGCAAAGCAGGCGGCAGCATGTCGGTCCGCGTCGTCACCATGTGGTTCTTGACGATGTGGCGCGTTTTGTCGAGCCAAAAGGCGGTCAGGAGATTCAGGACGCGCCCCTTGTCCGGGATTCCGTTGGGCAATACGTGGTCGAAGGCCGATAGCCTGTCGGTCACGACGATAAGGAGTTCCTCGCCGAGATCGTAAATATCGCGGACCTTTCCCCTGGAGACGAGCTTGGCTTCGTTGAAGTCGGTAGTGCTAACGATCGGTCGCATATGCGCTCCTTATTGTCATCAGGAAGGGCGATCGTCCGCCCCTCCATCTTGCGTGGCTATTTGGGTCTCGTTTGCACGCTCAAGGCGGGCTTGGGCGGGGCCGAAAGACAGGTGATTGTGACGACGCGCCCTTTGCGCTGGGCCGTTATTCCGTTGACGCCCGCAACGTCGCTGGCGAACCTGGCGGCGTCGCCGTCTTGTTCCCATTGGGTAACCCAGAAGAAAGCCTCTGCGCCTTTGCCATCATCGAACACGGAAAAGGCGTCCGCTGACAATCCGCTCGCGGTTTTTTCCGCCTCTCCCGGCTGAACTCCCCACGACTTAAGGATGAGGCGCGTGTCGAACTCGCCCCAAACGCCGCCAAATATCTTACGTGCCCGCAGGAGCGGCGAACCCGATGGAGGGTCGGCCTTCACGCTCGCCGGCGCGCTGTCGCCGGCGAGATATTTCTCCGGATGCAGAACATCTTTCATGGTGGACGGAGGGTGGCGGTACAGATCGTCAACGCCCTTTTCGCCGCGCTTTGCCGCCACCTGCCTTACGAACTCATAACCGGCGACGTATGGGATGAGAAGTTCCTCCTGGACGTAGTCCGGGTAAGAGGGCAGAAGTTCCTTTCCGATGCCTAAAGCCATCGTGAGGTCGGACAACATCCCCACCTGCTCGTCGGTCATCTTTAAGGTCGCCGCCGTGTATCGAACCATAACGTAGGTGGCGTCCCCCTCGACGACGCAGCGGGCCGCTGTTGCCCTGTCGGAATTGGAGGCGTCGTCCATGGGCAGTGAGAGCAAATTGAAGTGCTGGTCGTCCAGGGCGTGGGTCAGCTCGTGGACGAGAAAGAGGTTTTTAGTCGAGAACCCTTCGGGCAGGCCGAGCCCGGCGACCCCGAGCTCGTCGTCAATTTCAGAACCGGCGTCGTTTGAAACGTAGAGCACCTTGGCGCGAGGGTCGTAAAGGCCGGCGACTTGCGAATCCAGCAGCGCCGACATGGAACGCTCCAGGTCCATTTTTCTGGGGATCAGGCCGAAAGCTTTGAGAGCGGCCACTTCATTTGGCCAGTTAGGCCTGGAAGTCTCCGCGTCGAGTTGCGACTGAACCTCCGCCCGCATCTCGGCCTGGCTTACCTCTCGAAGCTTGACTGGCGCTAGAAACTTGAGGCCGCGAATCGTCTCAACCTGTTTTTCCAGAGGCCCGAGGTCCGGCTGTGCCGCCTGGCAGCCAAGCGCGAAAAGAAAAACGAAGACGAAGAGCGGGCCCCGCCTCACTCGCCTATTCTAAATTGCCCAAGATAGTTTCGCAACAGCCGCCGGTTGATTAATGTCGTATGCCGGGAACCGGAATCCCGGCCGTCAGTCGTCCGAGGAAAGGTTCCGTTCCGATTGAGCGAAGAAGGCGCGGACGGCGGCGATGTCACCCGCCGTCTGGAAGTCTGGCAGGCTGGCCATGAGATGTCTTCCGTACCCCTTCTGGCGCAGCCGCACGTCGAGGCACGCTACGACGCCCCTGTCCTGCTTTGACCTGATCAGCCTTCCCGCCCCCTGCTGGAGGAGGATGGCGGCCGAGGGAAGTTGGTATTCGGTGAAAGGGTCACGGCCCGCCTTTTTCAGCCGTTCTATTCGCGCCTGCGTAAGAGGGTCTTGCGGAGAGCCGAACGGAAGCTTGTCCAGGACCACGAGAGAGAGAGCCTCGCCCTGTACGTCAACGCCCTGCCAGAATGAGGTGGTGGCCACCAGGACGGCCTCGCCAGACTCCCTGAAGTGTTCCAGCAAAAGGCCCTTCGGTTCCTCCCCCTGCACCAGGAGGGGATATGGGATGGTGGTTTCGAGAAACTGGGCGAGCGTCCGCATGTTCTTGTAGGAGGTGCAGAGGAGAAACGCCCTGCCTCTCGAAGCCTGCACAAGGCTCAAAGCCTCCTGGCACAAGGCCTCGGGAAATTCCGGCGACGAAGGCTGGGGAAAGCGTTCCGGGACGTAGAAGAGCCCCTGGGAGGGGTAGTCAAATGGGCTTGGTACGCGGAGCTCTTCGGCGTTGCAGTCCAGGCCGAGCTGGCCCCTGAGGAAGCTGAAGGAGCCAGCGGTGCACAGCGTGGCGGAGGTCAGAAGCGCCGCATTAAGCGTGTTCCAGAGATGCTCCTTCATCACCGGCGCGATGTCAATCGGATTGGCCGACAGGAGGACATTTTTGGACCGCACCTCGGCGATCCTCACGTAGTCGGGGCCACTCTCCTCAAGCACGAACAGGAGAGAATCGCGCCACTCGTCAAGCCTTTCGAGAAGGCCGAAGGCCTCTTCGGTTGTGGCGCCAGCGGCCTCAAGCCGTGTCCCCACGACGTCAAGGAGGGAGAGCATCCTGCTCCGGAGTTCTCCCTCGCCCCGAGGAAGGGTGCTGGCATCAACGGTGATTTTTTTCTCGCCGCCCGATTCCCAAGCCTCGAAGTAGAGAGCCACCGAGCGCTCGGCTTCGGAGATGGCCTCTGCGAGAGAGAACTTCTCCTTCGGGGCCGCCTTTGCGGCGTCGCGCAGAAGTTCAGCGATCATCCTGCGGGTAGCCGTCGTGCCGAAGAAGGATGTGGCCGCCCCCTCGGCGTCGTGGGCCTCGTCTAGCACCAGGTGGGTATAGTCCGGAAGGACCCGCGCGTCCGCGGAACGGCTCTTGACGGCCTTGTCGGCGAAGAGAAGGTGGTGGTTGGTCACGATGATCTCCGCCGCTTCCGCTTCGCGCTTGAGCCTAGTGATGAAACACTCTTTGTAGAGGGGGCACCTGGTCCCCAGGCAGCGCTCGCCACGGGCCGAAATATCGTGCCAAAAAGAAAGATCGTCCGGAACGCCCTTTAGCTCGGCGCGGTCCCCGATCTTTGTTTTCTCGGCCCATTTGGCGATGGCCGCCAGGTAGCGCGCCTCGCTTCGCTGGTTGAGCAAGGGCTCCGCCAGGAACCGCGACCAGTAGTGAAGGCAGAGATAATTGGCTCTCCCCTTGACGGTGACCGCTTTCACTTCTCGTTTCAATGCCTTGGCGCAGAGGGGAAGGTCTTTCCTGGCGAGTTGCTCCTGGAGTGCCTTCGTCCCCGTGGAGACTACGACGCGCTTGTCCAAAAGCAGGCTGGGCAGAAGGTAGGCGAGACTCTTGCCCGTTCCCGTTCCGGCTTCCGCGAGGATGAACCCGCCGTTCGAGAAGACGCGCCAGACCGCCTTGGCCATCTCAACTTGGCCGGGCCTTCTTTCGTAGAGAGGGATTGCATCTTCGATGGCGCCGCCCGGCCCCAGGAGGGAGTCGAAGTCGGGCGCCCGCTGGCGCCTCATTGTTCGTCCGGCCTGGCCGTGGCGGCCTCTCTGAACCATTCGAGGATGCTCGCGGAAAGCGGCGAGCGGGGTGTCCTCTCCGGGTGCCATTGAACGCCGAGAATGTTGGGATGCGATGTGCTCTCGATGGCCTCGGGCACGCCGTTTGGGCCGAAGGCGCTGACGGTCCAGCCTGGCGCCAGGCGCCCGGCGGCCTGATGGTGGGAAGACGAGACCCTCGTGTCGCGCGTCGGCGAAAAGCTATCTATCAGAGTCCCGGGCACGGCCCGAATGAGGTGTAAAGGGTTGTGGCGGCCAGGCGCGCTTCGGCGGTGGAGAAACCGCGGGTCGTCGAGGTGCCTCACCATGTCCCCGCCGAAAGCCACGTTGATGAGTTGGCAGCCCAAACATATGCCCAGGAGAGGCATTCGAAGCCTCGCCGCCCTCCAGATGAGCGCGATGTCAAAAGCGCACCTGTCCCTGTGGCAGAACTTTTCCTCCGGAAGCGGCTGCGGGTTGCCCCCGTAGAATTCCGGCAGAACGTCCCCGCCGCCAGAGAGAAGAACGGCGTCCACGCCTTCGAGCGCCGTTTCAACCCGCGCCGGCTCGGCGGGAAGCACGAATGGCTGAAATCCGCCCTTTACGAGCCATGAGACGTAGTTCCTCTCGAGGACGAGGTTGAAGCCATTCTCGCGCGGAACCCAGTCGGCCGTGATTCCCACCCTCGGTACTCTCACTCGCGCCCCCCGAGCTTCATCATGTGGCTCAAGGCGCGGGCCGCGGCCGTCGCGCGCCCGATGCCACGGTCCCACAGGATGCCCCTGTAGGCGCGGATCATCTCAAGGCTGTGCAGGCTGTAAGGGAACCACCAGAGTTCGCGGCGCCATCTCGCGGAGGTCGTCCCGACAAGCTTCAGCGTCGTCAGCTCTTCGAGGGAGCCCTTCCAGTGCGTTCTTCCCACGCCGGAGGCCTTCACGCCGCCCCACGGGCATTCGATCTGCGCGTGCGTGTAAGAGGCGTCGTTGATCCAGACGCTACCAGCGTCGAGTCTGGCCGCCAACTCTTCTCCTGCCTTCAAATCCCTGGTCCAGATGGAAGCCGACAGGCCATAGGGTGAGTCGTTGCACCAGCCTATGGCTTGCTCAAGGTCGTCGTAGGCGACGACCGGCAGGACGGGGCCGAAGGTCTCCTCCCGCATTAGCGCGCAGTCGAGCGGGACGTCAACCATGACCGTCGGCGGGTAGAAAAAGCCGGGGCCGGAAGGAATCTCGCCTCCGCAGAGAGCGCGGGCGCCTCTTGACTTGGCCTCCTCGACTTGAGCATGGACTTTAGCCCGCTGTTGGGCGGAGACCAAAGGCCCGATTTCCGTCAGGGGGTCCAACCCCTGCCCGACGCGAAGGGCCGCGGCCTTTCTAACCGTTTGATCCACGAAGGAGGCGAACATCGGCCTCTGGACGAAGATCCGTTCGGCCGAAGCGCAAATCTGCCCGCTTCCAGCGCATCCGTTCCAGAGAAGGCCATTGACGGTTCTTTCGACTTCGGCGTCGCCGAGGACCAAAAACGCGTCCTTACCGCCAAGCTCCATCTGCGCCGGGATGAAGCGCCCGGCGAGGCTCTTGTGGATGGCCGCGCCAGTAGCCGTGCTGCCGGTGAATAGGAGGCCGTTTACGTCGCTTTCAACGAGGAATTTTCCCGTCTCCCTGCCTCCGGTGACAAGGTTGAAAACGCCAGGCGGGAAGCCGGCCCTCTCAAAAAGGGAAGCGAGCTTGAACCCGGTAAGCGGCGTCAGTTCCGAGGGCTTGAAAACAACCGTGTTACCCGCCGCTAAGGCTATTGCTAGCTGGCCTATCGGGATGGACAGCGGTAGGTTCCACGGAGAGATGACCGCCACTACGCCCAGAGGCACGCGGAAAACCCGGTGGCGCTTGAGCAAAAAAAGCGGGTCGCGCATGGGAGCCCTTTTGGGGCGAAGAACGCGCGGCGCGACCGCGCAAAGGCCGGAGATTAGGTCGAGCGATTCCAGGACGTCTATCGCGAAAGACTCCTGTAGCGGCTTGCCGTTTTCATAAGTTATCAGCGTCGCCAGCGCATCGCCCTCATGGTGGATCAATCTGGCCAGGAGCCTCAGCAGGTCGAGCCTTTCGCGAAGAGGCGCGGCCGCCCACGCAGGGAATGCCTTGCGCGCCTCGGCGACCGCGCTCGCCACGTCCTCGGCGCCGCAGTCGGGAACGTGGCCGAGCAGTTCCCCATTGGCTGGATTGAATGAGTTGACGCGCTCGGCTTTGTCAATCCACCTGCCGCCTATAAGCGCCTGTCCCTTGATAAGGAGCGGGGCTGATGCGACGAACGGGTCATTCATCCGCCAGCTCCTTGACGAGTATGGCGATGCCATTCTCCGACCAATCCTGTCCTCCGGTGGATTCGAAGGCGACGCGCCCGCTCTTGTCCAAAAGGACGGTTTCGGGAATCGAGGAAACGCCCATGGCTTCGGCCAGTTTTCCCCCGTCCGTGTAGGCCGCTATTCCCTGGCCGTACTTCTCAACGAAGGGCGGGACGGCGGAAGGCGATTCGTCGAGGCTGACGGGAAGGACGGCCGCGTGCGGATCGTCCTTGAGGCTCATCGCGTATTTCGCGAACAGCGGGAACTCGGCGCGGCAAGGCGGGCACCAGGTCGCCCAGAAGTGGAGGATGGTCACTTTGCCGGCCGTCTCCTTTGGCGTGATTTGGCCAGAACCGCCCGCCTGGAACAGGTCGAAGGCGGGGGCGGCGGCACGCTTGTCTTCTGGAATCAGTCCGCCCGAGACGCCATGGAAGGAGGCCTTGCCGCTTCTGAGAAATAGCACCAGAAGAAGCGCGGCCACGGCCAGCACCACCCAGAAAACGGTCATCGTCCGGTCGCTTCCTGCTCTCTGCTTGTCTTCATTTGCCATTGATGCCTCCACGCGATGATTATGGCGGAGGAGAAGGAATATGACAAGCCCCGGTGGCTTCGGAGATTTCCATTTGAGCCCGGGATTGATTTCGGCTATGATTACGTAGTTGAGGAGAGGTATGCCATGGCAGCCGCGCGCAGGAGAGATATGGACTGGGTGGTAATCAAATATAAAGACGTAATAACTATTGTCGCCCTGGTCATCCTGATAGTGGGCGGTCTGGGAGGAGGCTACTTCTACTGGCGGCACAACACGAACCCGCAGGTCAAGGCCGAGAGAGCCATCGCCAAGGCGGCGAGGATGATAGATTCGCTCGGCGGTTCTGATGCGCAAGGCGGCGTGGCTCAGGCCGTCGTGCAGGCTAGGGCGACGCTGGAACAGGCCAGAAGCCAGTACTCGGCCCAAAAGTACCAGCAGGCTTACGCCACGGCCAACGACTTGATCGAATCCCTGAAAGACCTCGAATCCCAGGGCTCGTCCACGGGCAAGCTCGCCATGCTGGTCAGCGTGGAGGGCTCAGTGGAAATCAAGAAGTCCTCGCAGCACCTTTTCTCCAGCGCGAAGGAGAACGACATCCTGGGTGACGGGGACATAGTCAAGACTTCAAAGAGCAGCTATGCCAGGGTCAAGTACCCCAACGGCCAATTCCAGACGATCGCCCCCGATTCGCTCGTCGTCATACAAGCCCTTTCCACGACACCCATGGGCGGCAGCCGGGTCGAGGTGGCTTTGAAACAGGGGCGCGTTGAAACGACAACGCCTGAAACGCTGACGGCGAAGGACGAGAGCGTCATAGCCGCCGGCGACACGAAAGTGCGGCCCTCGGCTTCGACCCGCGTCAGCGTCGGGCAGGACGAGCAGGGGACTACGACAACATCCGTCTTTGAAGGCGCTTCGCAGATCGAGGCCGCCGGAAAGAGTCAGCTTGTAAACGCTGGAACTACCGGTGTCTCCGTGATCACGTCGTCGCAAGGATTCATCGGCAGCAGCAACCTGATCGCCCCGCCCAATATAACGTCGCCCAGGGACCAACAGGTTCTCAGGGTGGACAACCCAGCGAAAACCCCCATCTCGTTTGAATGGAGCGGAGGCGCGTCTCCGAGCGTCATTTTCCAGCTCTCCGCCAAGCCGCTCTTTTCGGCATTGTTGACCGGCGAGCAAAACGTCTCTGGCAACAAGATGAACGTGGACGGCCTGCCCGCCGGAACCTACTACTGGCGCATTCGCAGCCAGGGGCCTCAGGACAAAGCCTACTGGTCCCCGACGAACCGTTTCAGGATTCTCCAAGTGTACCAGAAGGCCCGCGTGGTCAGGACGCTAAAACTGGAGGTCGAGGCGACGCCAATAGGCGACGGCGTCATCTTGCAGGGAAAGACGGACCCAGGAGTCAGCGTTTCGGTGAATGACATTGAGGTTCCAGTGAGCGCCGACGGGACGTTCAGCAAGATCGAACTCTTCTCCGACAAGGGGTCGCAGCCTGTCCAGGTGAGGGCCTTCGATGATGAAGGCAATGAAGCGATCTGGCGAAAAGTCTTCCAGTCGGCTTCGTACTGAAGCCGCCGGAGACAACGCAAACGCGCGCGAGGCGCCCGCCCTTCGAGCCGAACTGGCGAGGGTGTCGGACCGGCTCAGGCTGCTTGGCGAGGCGGTGCGGTCGGTCAACAGCCTCCTGGATCCAAATGAAATAGTGGCCTGCGTGATGGAGCGCGTACAGTTTCTCGTTCGGGCCGAGGGATGGAGCCTGCTTCTGGTTGACGAGGCCACGGGCGAACTCACCTTCAAGGAGGTGCTCGGGGAGCGCTCCGCCCTTCTGAAGGAGGCGCGAATCCCTCCCGGAAAGGGAATTGCTGGCGAGGTTGCCAAGAGCGGAAAGGCGATCATAGCCAACGACGTCACGCATTGTCCCCAGTTCAACCCGGAACCGGACCGGCTGACGGACTTTAAGACCAGAAGTGTGCTGGCCGCCCCGCTGAAGCACAAAGAGCGCGTTCTTGGCGTGGTCGAAATCGTCAACAAGAAGGGGGGCGAAGAGTTCACCAGGGACGATCTCGACACCGTCGAGCTATTCCTGGAGCCGGCCGCGATAGCGCTTCGGAACGCTTTTTTATTCGAGCAGACAAAGAAGCTCGCGATGATAGACGACTTGACCCAGCTGGCCAATTCGAGGTATCTTTTTGACGCGCTGGCCCGCGAAACGGGATTGGGCAAGCGGTACGGTTTTCCGGTGGCGGTGATTTTTCTGGACCTTGACGGCTTTAAGCAGGTGAACGACCGCTATGGCCACTTGGTCGGAAGCCGGACCCTCAAAGTGGTGGCTGACATCCTCCGGGGCGTAGTAAGGAGCGTGGACATCATCGCCAGATACGGCGGAGACGAATTCACCCTCGTCCTGCCGAATACCAACCTTGAAGGGGCCAAAAGAGTGGCGGAAAGGGCGCGCGCCTGCATCGAGGAGCATGACTACGCGGCGGCGCTCCAAGCGGATTTTCACCTTTCTGCCAGTTTCGGCGTCGCGGTTTTTCCAGACCACGGCGACGACCCCGAGGTGCTCATTCGTAAAGCGGACGGCGCGATGTACGGCGTGAAAGAGACGACCAAGAACGCGGTAGCGGTATATTCCGAGGAGCCTGCCTGATGCCATTCAGCTTTCGTTCCCCTTTCGCCTTCCTTTCCAACGATCTTGCCATTGACCTTGGCACCGCCTTCACGCTGGTTTACGTTAAGGGGAAAGGAATCACGGTAAGAGAGCCGTCAATAATAGCGGTCAACCAGAAGACCGGGAAAGTCGAAGCCGTGGGAACCGAGGCCAAGCAGATGCTAGGGCGAACGCCGGGCAACATCACCGCCATAAAGCCGATGAGGGACGGCGTGATAGCCGACTTCGAACACACCGAGCGGATGCTCGACTATTTCATCAAGAAAGCCCACGACAGGCGCTCGTTCGTTCGTCCGAGAATAGTCATCGGCGTCCCGTCCCAAATCACGCAGGTCGAAAAGCGCGCCGTCAGGGAATCGGCATACCGCGCCAAGGCTTCCGAAGTGGCCCTGGTAGAAGAGCCGATGGCCGCCGCGATAGGCGCGGGCATGCCCATCACCGAGCCCACGGGCAACATGATCGTTGACATCGGCGGGGGGACGACGGACGTGGCGGTCATCTCGATGGCCGGCATTGTCTATTCTCAGACGGTAAGGGTCGCCGGCAACGAGATGGACGAGGCGATCATTCAATACATCAAACGGAAGTACAACCTCCTTATTGGTGAGCGGACGTCCGAGGACGTCAAGATCCGCCTCGGCTCGGCCTATCCTCTCGACAAGGAGGAGTCCATGGAAATCAAGGGCAGGGACTTGACCGATGGCATTCCCAAGACGCTCGTCGTCACCTCGGAAGAGGTGCGCGAGGCGCTTTCGCGGCCCGTTTCGATCGTGATAGGCGCGGTCAAGGAGGCCCTTGAACAGACGCCTCCCGAGCTTGCCGCGGACATCGTGGACCGCGGAATCGTTCTCGCGGGCGGTGGCGCCCTTTTGAAGAACCTAGATAAGCGCCTCCGCGAGGAGACCGGGCTGCCCGTGCTGGTCGCCGACGAGCCCCTCTCGGTAGTAGTTCTGGGAGCCGGCAAAATGCTCCAGGACTTCGAGCTTCTTAAGAGGGTCGCGCTCGACTGAACAGATGGCCAGGACCATTGCCTCCCGCCGTCCGGAGATTCTCGTGGTGCTCTTCCTGGCGGGGTACTTGGCGAGTCTTTCCCTCCAGATAAAAAGAGGCGAGCGCACGCTGTTGGGAGGAGTGGCGCTCGCGCTTTTCAGCCCGGTGCTGACGGTCTTTCACGAGGCGCAGCGGTTCACCCGAGAAGGGGCAGATGCCTATCTTTGGCAGAAGGACGCCGCCGTGCGCAACGAGGCGCTCGAAAGGGAAAACCTTTTTCTCAAGGAGCGCGAGAAGCTCTACGAATCCCAGGGAGAAGAGAACGCCCGGCTTCGCCGGCTTCTGGATATTCCCCCTCCGACCGGTTTCTCGCTGGTCGCGGGCAGGGCCCTCATGAGGTACGGGGAACCCTTCGGCCGCTATCTGCTCGTTTCATGCGATACGGCGGCTTCGGTCTTTCCGAACACGCCGGTGCTGGTTCCGGAAGGGCTGGTCGGCAAGGTACAGGGAGCCAGCGGCGGCTTTTACAGAGTCATCCTGACCACCGACCCGAGTTCCGCGGTAGGCGTGACCTGCCAAAGGACGCAGGTTCATGGAGTAGCCGTCGGAGATGGGAGGCTCATGAACGTCCGCTACGTAACCAACGAGAGCGACGTCAAGGAGGAGGACGTTTTCGTTACCTCTGGGGAGGACGGCGTCTTCCCACCGGGCATACCGGTTGGAACCGTTACTTCCGTTACGGATGGCGGAGATTTCCTTAAGAGAATCGTCCTGAAGCCAGCCGTTTCGATGGACTCGCTCTCCTGGGTCGTCATGCAGGTGCGCGGCCATGCGTAGAAAATGGCTGCCGGCGGCCTCGGTAATCGCCATGGCGCTGTTGGCGCAACTTGTCCTGTTGCCGCTCTTCTCCCACCAGCTCAACGCGGCCAACGGTTTTTTGGCGCTGCTGGCCGTCGTGGCGCTTAAAACTAAGAGGGAGTGGGGCGTGGTCTGGGGGGCGCTGTTAGGCGGACTCTCCGACGCGCTCTTCATGCAAAGGATTGGGTTTCACGGCATCTCGTTTACGATTCTCGGCTATTTCCTTGGATGGACTGGCGGCAAGATGGTCCTCACCGGAATCGCGGCGGTCTACCTCCTCTCTCTTGGCGCCGTGATTTTTGACTCGGCGGCGGTGAGCGCGCTATTTTCGCTCCTTGAGCATCCTCTCGCCGCTGGCGCCGTCTTGCCGCCGGTAGCCATAAGCGCCGCCGTGACGCCGCTGCTGGCCGCGGGAATGGAGTGGGTCTACCGCGCGGCAACAAGGAGGGGGAGGGTATGACCCAGTTCGGGGGCGGCGATTTCGCGCCAAAGGCCCTGGTGATGAAGGCAGTGGTGGTCATCGCCTTCGGGCTGTTGTTCACCCGCCTCTTCTACCTGCAGGTCATGCGCGGCGACTTCTACCGCCAGTTGAGCGAGAACAACTACACGAGAAACGTGGTGCTTCGCAGCCCAAGGGGAATGATTCTGGACCGCAAGGGAAGCGTCCTTTGCCGTAACCGGATTTCATTCTCGCTCGTTCTCGATTCCAGCCGCCAGGGCGATTTGAGCGAAACGCTCTCGGCGATGCAGAGGATACTTGGGCTTTGCATGACGAAGGAACAGGTTAAGGCGGCGCAATCAAGGAGCGCCGTTCCCAGCCTCGCCGTCATCGCGAGGGACGTTCCCACTTCGTGGGTCGAGAAGGTCGAGGCGCGCCAAGCCGAAATGCCGCTTCTGACCATAGAGATGGAGGCGCGCAGGGAATATCCGTACGGGGCTCTGCTGGGCCACAGTCTTGGCTACGTTGGCCTCATCTCGCCGGAGGAGTCGGCGAAACTCCGCATTCCGATAACCGACCCTTTCATAGAGGTCGGGAAGTCGGGCGTCGAGAGAGCGGCCAACGCCATGCTTATGGGCAGGAACGGCCGCCGGACTGCACAGGTCAACAGCGTGGGAAGAGAAGTTGAAAATCCCAACTTGCGGTTGCCGGGGGTAGGCATCCAGGAGGAGCCGGTGCCTGGAAAAACTGTCCAGCTGACTCTGGACGTAAAGCTCCAGGCGATTCTCGAAGCCGCTTTCGGCGAAGAGAGCGGGTCGGCTCTTTTCATGAATCCGGCGACAGGAGAAATTCTCGCGTGGGTGAGCATGCCCGAGTTCGACCCGAACCTGTTCTGCGGAACGATTTCGCCGGCCGCCTGGAAGGCGCTCAGCGAGGATCCGCGCCACCCGCTTTTGAACCGCCCGATCCAGGGAGCTTATCCGCCGGGTTCCTCTTTCAAGCCGTTCGTAGGGCTGGTGGGACTGGAGGAGGGCAAGCTGACTGCGTCAACCATCTATAATTGCCCCGGCTCGTGGACGTTCGGCGGCAACGTGTTTCACTGCTGGGCAAAGGGGGGCCACGGGGCGGTCAATCTGTTGACGGCGATTCAAAACTCGTGCAACGTCTTTTTCTACAAAGCCGCGAATGACATCGGCATCCAGAGGCTCGCCAAATGGGGGGCGAGCTTCGGCTTGGGTAAGCCGACTGGAGTTGACATACCTGGAGAGGGGAGCGGCATCCTTCCAAGCCCCGAATGGAAAGCCTCTCGCCACTTGGGGCCGTGGTACCCCGGCGAAACGCTGCCGGTCGGAATCGGGCAGGGATATCTTACCGTGACGCCGATGCAACTTCTGTCTTTCTATGCCACGCTGGCCGAGGGGGGGATAAGGGTCAGGCCGCATCTTGTGGCGGGTCCGACGGAAATCTTGGAGAAAACTCCCGTTTCTGAATCCTCGGTCGAGATGATCAAGGAGGGGCTTTGGAGGGTGGTCAACGGAGGCGGGACAGGCAAGGCCTGCCATATTGACGGGCTGGACGTTTGCGCCAAGACGGGAACCGCGCAGGTGGTGGTCGCAAGTTCAGGCAAGAACACCTATTCCATCGAGAAGGAGTTTCGCGATCACGCGTGGTTCGCGGGTTTCGCGCCTCGAAAGGAGCCCCAAGTCGCCTTCGTGATCATGGTCGAGCACGGAGGACACGGCGGGGACATCGCGGCCAAAATAGCCAAGGCGGGCCTGGAGTACCTCTTCTTCGGAAAAGAGCCGTCCACAGAAGGGCAGCCGGCGAAGGAACCATCAGACCCAAAGCCACAGGATTCCTCGGGAACGAGGGATCAGGCCAGGCTCGGCGCCGGCCGGGGGACGGGTCATGCGGGGTAAGCTCAGAAAGACGTGGCGAATCATGGATTGGCCCGGCCTGTTTCTCGCGGCCGCGCTCGTTGCCTTCGGCGTGGTGATTGTTCGGGCGGCAACGGCTGGTACGAGGATGGCCGCATTGGGTGACCGGCAGCTCGTTTACGGCGTGAGCGCGCTCTCTCTGCTCTTGCTGGCCCTGTTCATCTCTTACGAGGTGTGGATAGAGTACTGCACGGTTTTCTACGGGCTTTGCGTGCTTCTGCTGATCATCATGCCGATCGTCGGCCATTCGGTGGCAGGTTCAAAATCCTGGCTCAGTCTCGGTGGGTACAGCCTCCAACCTAGCGAAGTGGCCAAGGTGCTGGCCGCGCTCGCTTGCGCCGGATACATCAAGGACACCGAGAGCCGAACGATGGAGAAGAGGGATTTCGCAATCCTATTCGGCATTATCGGCCTTCCGATGATTTTGACGGCCCTGCAGCCGGATTTTGGAACGGCTACGACGTTTTTGCCCATGTTCGCCGCGGTCTTCTTCGTCAGCGGACTTGAACTTTCTAAGCTCATGAAGTGGGCCGCGCTAGGGCTCGCTTCCGTGGCCATTCTTTTCGCCGTTGGCTGGTTCACCTTCTTCCGGCCATATCAGAAGGAGCGGGTGCTGACGTTCCTGGATCCGTCGCTTGATCCCAAGGGCGCCGGCTATCAGGTGATGCAAGCCAAGATCGCGGTTGGTAGCGGCCAAATCACCGGCAAGGGGCTTTATTCGGGAACGCAGAACCGGCTCAACTTTCTTCCCGCTCCCTATACCGATTTCGTTTTCGGGGTAGTCTGCGAAGAGACTGGCTTTCTCGGCGCGGGGTTGTTGCTGGCTCTCTACATGGCGCTGCTGTTGCGAATCGTTTCGGCCATCGAGCTGGCGAAAGACCCGGAGGGGCGGTTTCTCGCCACCGCCGCCTTCTTCACGCTCCTCTACCACATTCTGATAAACACCGGAATGGTCGTGGGACTGTTGCCGACAACGGGAATTCCTCTTCCATTCATGTCATACGGCGGTTCTGCGCTTTTTTCCATGACTATGATGGTTGCCATGGCGCTGAACGTTCGAATGCGGCGCTATTCCGTTTAGAGAAAACAATGGGCCGTTACCAGAGGCAGGAACTTGTACCGTGGATCGGGGCTGACGGGCAGCGCCGCATTGCCGGGTCAACCGTCGGAATCGTAGGCATGGGGGCTTTGGGAAGTACGTCGAGCGCGTTGCTGGCGCGCGCCGGAGTGGGAAGGCTCATTCTGGCCGACAGGGGCGTGGTAGAGGAAAGCAACCTCCATCGCCAGATGCTCTACACCGAAAGGGATGTTTCTGAGAGGCTTCCAAAGTCCGAAGCCGCCGCCAGGCACCTGCGCGATGCGAACTCCTCGATCACCATCGAACCGTTGATAACCGACGTGATGGCCGAAGAGGCAGAGGAGCTATTTTCTCGCTGCGACCTCGTTTTGGACGGCACCGACAACTTCGAGACGCGTTTCCTCCTGAACGACGCGGCGGTCAAATCTCAAAAACCTTGGATTTACGCTGGGGCCGTCGCCGATTATGGCGCGCTCATGGTGGTCGTGCCCGGCGAAGGGCCGTGCCTGCGGTGTCTATTTCCGGAGGCGCCCGCCGCGGGCAGCGTACCCACGTGCGAAACGGCCGGCGTCTTGGGAGCGGCGCCGGTCTTGGTGGCGGCGTTTCAAGTTTCCGAGGCCATAAAGCTTCTGGCGGGCCACCGGGAAAAGCTCGCCCGCGGGTTCGTGCGAATCAGCCTGGCCGAGCCGTCCATGACCGCAGCGGAATTACGAATAAACCCACAATGCCGCTGCTGCCAGGAGGGCCGCTTCGATTTTCTTGAAGAGAAGGTAACAAGCTCCGCCAACCGTCTTTGCGGGCAGAACGGAGTGATGATCATTGCCCCCAAAGGGACGAAGATTGACCTGGCCGCTCTCGAATCGAGGCTGGCGCTTCTTGGCAAAACATACAAGAATGACTATCTCGTCCAAGCCGAGCTCGATGGATTCAAGCTGACCATTTACGAGGACGGCAGGACGATGGTTCAAAATACGGACGACGCCGCGAAAGCCCGCTCGATCTACGCAAGGTACATAGGGATTTGACCGGCAAAAAAATATGGGGGCGGATGGGGCCGCCCCCGAAGGGCAAGAAGGCTATCTGAAAGGGCTAATGATTAAAACTTGCGGGCGCCGCGGCCGCCGCCCCCGCCGCGAGAAGGCTGGTTCTGAGGCTCCGGCCTGCTTGGTATGTAGCGGGGAGCCTGTTCCGGCCTAGGCTGGTAGCTAGGCTGCTGAGAAGGCCTCGGCTGATAACTGGGCGGCTCGGAGGGCCGGGGCTGATAAGCCGGAGGCTGGTAAGGTCTGGGCTGGTAGCTCGGGGGCTGCGACGGCCTTGGCTGATAATTTGGCGGTTCGGAGGGCCTGAGCTGATAGGCCGGAGGCTGGTAAGGTCTGGGCTGGTAGCTCGGAGGCTGCGACGGCCTTGGCTGGTAATTGGGCGGTTCGTAAGGGCGTGGCTGGTAACGCTGAGGCTGCTCTGGCCTCGACGGCGCGCCGCCACCATTGCGGGACGGCGGCTGATAGCCTGGGATTTCTCTGTCACTTCCCCCCTGCGGTTGGAACCGGGGGGAGTTGGCTCCTGCCTGGCCAGAGGGCAATCCCTGTCTCTGGCCAGGCGAAGGAGGTGAGCCGCCTTGTCTTCCAACGGCTCCTCCTGGTATTCCAGAAAGGCCGCTCCGGCCGCCAGGCGTGATAGATCCAGGTGATATCGAACCAAGGCCCCTAGATCCCTCAATAGGTCTTTCGGGAACGCTTGAAATGCCTGTGAGCCCAGGGCGGCCGATGCCGCCAGGCCGCTCGGTTAGCACTTGCCGTCTCAGAGATGCCATGTCCACCCGGCCTTCACGATAGGCCGCCACATCTCCAGGAGTCAGGTGAATGCCGCCAGCGATTCCACCTGCGCGCGGTGGCCCAAGCATCTTTCCAGGACCAGACAAACCAGGTCCCAGGCGCACGGGGGGATCGTAATTCGGTCGAGGCAGAATGGGAGGGATCGTGGCCGGAGGAGGATTTGGATGCCCAATAACGACGGTTGTTATGTTGTTTACGTAAATGTTGGTTATGTTGACGCTGAGCCAACCGCGAGGGCCCCAGCATGGGCCGTTGTAGCCGTAGGGTGTCCAGCCGATCCAGCCGTCGCCCCAGTACCAGGCGACCCACGCGGGGGAGAAGACTACGCCAGGAACCCAGCCCCAGCCGAAGCCGACGATGAAGGTCCACCTGCCGTAGTGGGAAGGTGCCCAGCCCCAAGGCTCGAAGGGGATCCAGGTGGTGCCCCAGGGCGTGTAAGCCCACCGGCCGTCGCAGTAGGGGCTCCACTCGGGGCCGGCGTAGGCCGGCAGAGGGCGCCAAACATATCCGTAACTCGCGGTGTAGTTCCAAGAGCCATAATCGTCGAAATCGCTGGCGTAAACCGAGAGGCGTTGAGGGAGGTAGTTCGCTGATTCAGATCCTCGCTCTGGCCGCGGCAGGTTCTGGTCACGGTAAGCGAGGAGCGCGGGCGTAGAGTTGTTGCCGGAGGATCTGGGAGGCGTCGGGCCATAGCCGTACTCGGAGTAGGTGGAGGTCATCCTGCCGAGCGTGACGGTTTGTCCGCCGCTAGAAACCTGGCAACTGCCTTCGATAGCCGTCACCATCGTTCTGTCAACGTTTTCAACCTCAATCAAGTAAAGGCCTTGCTCGAGAGGGGCCACGTAAGCCGACGGCGTGGTGATGCCGTCGTTCCCGTTCTGGGTAGGATCGCCCTGCACGTCCAGAAGCATGGCGCCTTTCCAAAGCCGTGCCCTCAGAGGATGCTGGCCCGACGGAGCGAGGCTCGGGAAACTGGCCGCTTCTAGTCTGCTCTCGTAGTCCATCCAGAGGTGCGTGCCGTCCTCGAGAAGGATGTCAAGGCGCCCGGAAGGGCCGGTCCATATGGTGTCTCCCTCCATCAGGGGTGTGTTAAGGGTTAATGGTTGAGCCTGGGCGTCCTGAGTGCCCAAGACTTGGGCGTCGCCGTCAATGTGGCGAACGGTGGCGTATTCTTGAGCGCAAAGAGGGACGAGCAACGTCGAGGCCAGAAGAGCGAAGATCGCGTTTTTCAGGCTGTGGGGTCTCATGGGTCACCTCCAACGCCAAGGCATACGCAACATATCTGCCAGATAGCTAGAAAAGGAAAACCCCTGCAAATGCAGGGGCTTCAGAGAAGGCAGGATTGGAGTAAGCGTCCGGCTAGCCGGACATGTGCGGCCAGCCGAACTGATTGAGGAAGTCTTAACGCCCCTCTATCACGACGGGCATACTCGCGAGCTTCTGTTGGGCATTCTGAATCTGTCCGTCCAGAGAAGTCAATTGGCCTCTGACGCTGTCCAATTGGCTCTGGACGGAACTCATCTGCTGCTGGACCGCGTTCTTGTCGGTCAAATTGGTGCTGGTCGCATCCTTGCTTCGAAGATCGTTCAACTGTGCTTGCAGGTCCAGCATCTGCTTCTGGAGGTCAGCCCTTTGCGAAACCATCTCGGCTACCTGGTTCTGCAGCGCGTCCCGGCCCTGTGGGCCAGCAGCCGGATTGGGCGGCGCTGAGGCGCCTTCGCCCTGGTTTTCGGCAGGATACTCGGCCTTGTCGAGCTCTCCCTCGTTGGCGAGTCTTGAATGCTGGCTGATCTTCTGCAACTGGTCGTCGTTGATCCTTATCGTTGCCTTCAGTTTCGGCTCGGCCGTGGAGCTTTGCTCGGTGGTCGCCGGCCCGCCAGCCTCGGTTTTGGCCAGATCAATCTGATCCACCGGCAGGTAAAGTTCCATGCCCTGCTTTTGAAAGTAGGCGATGTTGTTCTGAACAAGAGGCTTGTCGTCGGCGCTTATCACCTTGCCGTTCGTAAGGTAAATCTTGTACTCCGCCGAAACTGCCACGGTGAGAACCATAAGGAGCGAAATCACAACCAATCTGCGCGCCATGGGTTACCCCCTTCTAAAAACTCCGCTTATATTATGGTCCTGCTTCATGTTTTAGTCAAACAACAACATTCATCCTAAGCCAGCCGTTCGTTTTTTCGTTCGTTTTTTTGGGCTTGTGGGCACTTGCCACAGCCTGCCTAGGCGGCATCTACATCAGTTTCACCTCGACTGGAATTGAAGAAGGCCCCGGAGTTCCGGCGGCCGTCTGGTAGTAGACCCGGTAAAGAGCAGTGGAGGCGCCTTTGGGCGGCCTCGAGTCAAGTGCTTCCGAAGAACCAGGAGGAAGCGGCCCGGCGACCTTCATCCATTGC
>JBBINO010000025.1:0-31328 GCA_037443845.1 Acidobacteriota bacterium | reverse complement strand
TTGTCCCTGTGGGCCGGCGCGAAAACCTACCAGGTGACGGGCCCGGTGCTCGAGATTCGCGGCGATGTCATCGTCGTGCAGAAGGGCACGGACAAGTGGGAGATCAACAAGGGGGACGCCAAGATCACCGGAGATCTCAAGGTCGGCTCCAAGGTGACGATCGAGTACACCATGACCGCAACCAAGGTCGAGGTGAAGGGCGCGGCGGTAAAGGAGGCCCCGGCATCAAAGAGCACGAAGAGCGTGGCGCCAAAGAAGGAGCCCAAGACGACCACTCACACCAAGTAGGGCTTGAGGCGTAAAACGCCGCGCGGCCGTTAGCGCCGAATGGCGCCGAATGCGGGGGCGGGCAGAGGCCCGCCCCTTGTTTTTCGCCTTTACTGTTCCTCTTCTTCCCCGCAGCAGTCGCAGCCTTGGGAATCGCAGCCGTGGGAATCGCAGCACGAGTGGCAGCGGGCGCCCTCGATCTCCTCTGCAGTGGCGGCCCGCACGCCGGTCACCTTGACGTCGAAGTGGAGCGTCTTTCCGGCAAGAGGATGGTTCCCGTCAATGACGACTTCATTGCCGGAGACCGAGGTCACCAGGAAGGGCACCTCGTTGCCGTGCTCGTCGTAGGCGCCTATCCGCTGCCCCTCTTCGGGCTCGAACTCGAACTCGCTCCGCGGCACCGTCAGCACCCTCTCCTTGTGGTGCTCACCGTAGCCTTCGGCAGGAGAGACGCTTATCCTTCCAGCGAAGCCGCTGCTCTGCCCTTCGAGGGCGTTTTCAAGGCCAGGTACGATCTGGCTATTGCCGTGCAGGTAACACATCGGCTCGCCGCCCTCGCTCGAGTCAATGATTTCGCCGTCGTCGCCGCGCAGCGTGTACTCGAAAGTCACCATGGAATCCTTTCCGATCTTTGCCAATTCAGCCATTTGTTCCTCCTGGCGCCGGTCTCATTTGTCCACGGCGGAGGACGCCCGGCTCCGCCGAAAGAGCGGTCATTATACCATCCGCCCGCTCGCCTGAATTTTCGAATAGGCGCCCATTCTACTTTGCCGGGCGGGCGCGGTCGTACTGGGGCGGCCAGGGGATATCCACGCCCAGATCTCGCGCGGCGCGCATCGGCCAGCGCGGGTCACGCAGGAGTTCTCTTCCCAGAAGCACCAGGTCGGCCTTGCCGGAAGCGATTATTTCGCCGGCCTGGCGAGGCTCCGTTATCAGTCCTACGGCGCCGGTGGCTATATTGGCGCGCTTCCTCACTTCTTCCGCGAAGGGAACCTGGTATGACGGCCCCAGCGGCATCTTCGCCTGAGGGACCATTCCTCCCGACGAACAATCTACGAGGTCAACGCCCAGAGGCTTGAGAAGCTTTGAAAGCGCCACGGTCTGTTCCAAATCCCATCCGCCTTCCTCGGCCCAGTCGGTGGCCGACACGCGCGCGAAAAGCGGCAGGCTTTCCGGCCATACGCTTCTTATGGCGCTCGCCACTTCAAGAAGGAGCCTGGCCCTGTTCTCGAAGGGGCCGCCGTATCGGTCCTCCCTCTTGTTGGACACGGGGGAGAGAAACTCGTGAAGCAGATAGCCGTGGGCGCTATGGATTTCCGCGATCTTGAAGCCGGCGGCGTGGGCCCTCAAAGCCGCCAGCTTGAAGCTCTCCACGACGCCGCGGATGCCCGCTTCGTCCAGCGCGGCGGGAATTGAATAGCCTTCGGCGAAGGCTACTGCGCTCGGAGCCACCGGAGTCCATCCGCCTTCTTCCGGTGAGAGGCCAGGAGGCATCGAGCCCGTGGGCCCGCCGGCGTCCCACGGCCTTCTGGCGCCGCCCTTCCTCCCGGAGTGGGCGAGCTGGATGGCCGGGACGGCTCCTTGGGAGGAGACGAACCGCGCGATTTTGGAGAGCGCCTCGGCCTGGGCGTCGTTCCAGATGCCGAGGTCGTTCGGAGTTATCCGCCCCTCCCTCGAAACGGCGGCCGCTTCGGTGATGACCAGTCCTGCGCCGCCGACGGCGAACGATCCGAGGTGGACCAGGTGCCAGTCGTTGGCCACCCCGTCCTCGCAAGAGTACTGGGCCATGGGCGAAACGGCTACACGGTTTTTGAGGGTGATGCTCCTAAGCTTGAACGGATCAAAAAGGCGCGCCATTTTTTCTCCTTATTTCAGGTTTTGCTGGGCTGGCCGGCTCAAGCCAAGTTCAGCCGGCGGGCTCGCTCCCGTTGGCTTCGAGCCATTTTTCCTTGGGCACTCCGTTGGCCGCCTCAACCCGCTCCCTGAAATTATGCCCGCAGTTGTAGGTGCAGAAGGGATAGATGCGTCCGTCGGGCGCGCTGTAGTGGATGGTGCAGCGCTCGACGCGCTCGACCTGGTAATTGTAGGCGTCCTGGAAGTGCATGGAGGTCACGAAGAGGAGCCTCCACTCGTGGCGGCGTTCCTTAGTGATGGCCATCAGCCTCCCGCCGGAAATCGCGTCAACCGTCTTCGTAAGCTTGGTAAGAGTCAATCCGCCAGGCTCGTTCTCCGGACGGTAGTTCCTCAGGATCAGGCGAAGCAGGCCGGCCGTGGCGTAAAGCCTCGATGGGAACCTCTCGGTCTGCATGGAGAGCGAGTGAGCCCCTTTGAGCAGATTCTCGATGTCGAAGAGCCTGGTCAGGGGCACGCTTTGCCCGGTCGCCGGGTGCACGAGCAGGTAGCTCGACAGGCCGCAGTCGGGGTGGCTGTTGCAGTGGAACGGGGAGAAGCCATAGGAGTCCTTCCCCACGACGCTTTCGACGATCCTGGCGAAGGGCGCGACGACGCTCAGCGGGTACCAGTCCTCCATCGCCTTCAACAGGCCGGTCTGCGACTCGGCGTCGAACGCCAGATCGGTGAGCGTGTAGCGCCTAGCGCGCCTTTCCGCCGGCTCGACGCGGCCGGTGAACGAGACGGGCTGGTAGGAAATCGCGACGACCGCATCCATGTTCGACATGGCGAACTTGAGGACGTCCCCCACCTGGTGGTCGTTGACGCCCCGCAGAATCGTTGGCACCAGGGTGACGCGAATCCCGGCTTTCCTCATGTTTTCAAGGGCCATGAGCTTTTTCTCCCACAGTCCCTTTACGCCGCGCGTTATTTCGTAAACGTCGTCCGACACGCCGTCGAATTGGAGATAGGCGCCGTTCAGCCCGGCCTCGGCGGCCCTTTCGGCAAACGATGGGTCGTTGGCGAACATGATTCCGTTGGTCGCCGCCTGGATCAGGCGGACGCCCCTCTCCTTCGCCAGCCGGCAGGCGCCGAAAAAGTGGGGGGATAGCGTAGGCTCGCCGCCTGAGAACTGGATGGACTGAAGCCGCTTTGGCCTGATGGCAAGCGCCCTCTCCATCATCGCCCGTATCTGATCAAGGCCCGGCTCGCAAACGTAAGGCTGGACGGCCGAATTGGCGAAGCAGGTAGGGCATCGCAGGTTGCAGCGGTTCGTCAGGTCGAGGTTGGTCATCGAGGCGCTGGAAAGGTGGCCGGAGCATATCCCGCATCCGGCGGGGCAGACCGAGTGGTCACCGCCAGGGACGTCGTCCATTCGGACCGCGTCATCGAAGGCACAACGCTCCAGTTTCAAGAAGAGCGGGGCGCTAGAGGCGATCAGTTCGTCGAAAGCGCCATGCACGGGGCACGCCTTTTTCATCCACACCTGTCCGGAGCGCTCCTCAAGCGTCGCCGGAATCGTCTTCAGGCACTCCGGGCAGAGCGAGCGCACGCGCCTGGGAAGGCCCAGCGGGATTCTAGGGGAGGCATCTGGAACGAGCGGGGAAAACTGGCCGGCGTTCATCGTTGATCTCCGTGGGTCGAGCGCCCTCTGCAGATCGCGCTCAACGCGGGGGATTATAGCCTTCGGGTTGGAGCGGGGCAAGCCCCGAAAGTCGCTGAAGGACTCCCAGCGAGCCAGCCTTTTGCCTGAGCTGGCTCGCGAGCACGATCCAGGCTGGCAGGCCCGCAGCGATTGCCGAAATGCTGAGCGTGGCGAAGGCGGCGTCAATCGCGTAGGCGGCGGCATTCGGCGCTTCGCCGCGGCCGGTGTAGAGCCTGGCGTAGTAGCGCGAGACCACTTCCGCCACGTCGCGGAGAAGCCCGGGCGTGGTGTTGCCGGTCCCTCCGGCCTTGCACCGGCCCGACTTCACGGCCGCGATGAATTCTGCGGCGTTGCCGGCGCGCGCCTCCGTCCACGCCCTGGCCACGCGCCTGAGCACGTGCGCGTCCGAGCCACCGACCTGGACGAGTCCCCTTCCCCATCTCGCCGCCCTGGCGCACAAGGCCCTCACCGCCAGGTTCTGCAGGTCGTCAACGCCACCGTTGAGCCCCTCGACGTGGGTGAACAGGTCCAGAAGATCCTCGACGTAAGCCTGGAGCGGCTTCTGGCCATGGTAAGACTGAAACGGGTGGTTGAGAACGTGCAATAGGCCGCGCTCCCGGCAGCAGGCCACGACCTGGCGGACGTCGCCGCTGGCGCTTCTTAGGAGCCGGTGGTCCTCCTCGCCGATGCAGTAGACGTTCACGTGCACCCACTGGCCGGTTTCGGGGAAGCGGCACTCGACCTCTTCGCCCACGATGACCTTCGACGGGTCAACCTTCGGGTGGTCAAGGAGCCTCAGGGCGCCTTCGATTTCGTCGTGGTCGGTGACGGCGACAAGGTCCATGCCTCGCCGAAGCGCGGTTTCGTAGAGGGCGGCGGGCTCGGTGTAAGAGTCCCTCGGATGGATGAAGCGGAGGTGGCGCCACCCCGAATAGCAGGTGTGCGCGTGCATGTCGGCTTTGATCAATCGGTTCGCCATCAGCGCTTGCCGTGTTCCCCACGGGGCATTTAGTTTACTACAAAAACGGCGCTTGCCAAAGGGCCGGGTTGGAGCCTATATTTTTACCGGAGGTCGCCATGCGCTGCCCGATAAGAGAGGCACTGGGCAAAGAGCCGCTGCTTGAGCAGGTTTTCAACGAGGCCGGCCGCCGGGGCGAGGTGGTTTACCTCGTGGGCGGGACGCTGAGGGACCTCGCGCTCGGCCTGACTCCCAGGGACCTAGATTTCGCCGCGCAAAGCCCCTACGAGACCGCGCAGGCGGTGGCAAGGATGGCGGGCTCGAGGGTCGTCTCCCTCGGCAAGGAGGCGACGCCCACCTACCGGATTCCTCTGAAGGACCGTCACCTGGACTTCGCAGGCATAGCCCAGGGCGACATCGAAAAGGACCTCCTGCGCCGCGATTTCACCGTTGACGCCATGGCTTACGACCCGCGGCAGGACGCGCTTCTCGATCCATCCGGAGGCGCGCGCGACCTAGATTCCAAGCTTCTCAAGGCCGTTCGCCCCGAGGCCCTCAGCGAGGACCCCGTGAGGGTGGTGAAGGCCTTCAGGCTGCTGGCGCAGCTTCCGGGATTCACCATCGCCCCGCAAACGCTGAAAGAAATCCACAGGCGCAAGGACGGCCTGGTTGACGTCCCAGCGGAGAGGGTCTCGATCGAACTCGATCTTCTTTTGAGGTGTCCTTCGCCGGGCTCGGCCGTGCGAGAAATGGCTTCGTCAGGGGTGCTCTTCCTTCTCTTTCCGGAGCTCAAGCCCCTGGAAGGACTCAAGCAGAACCGGTTCCACCACGCAGACGCCTTCAGGCATACGATGGAGGCTTTCGCCGCCCTCGACGGGCCTCCCCGATGGATGAGCGAGCTCGAACTGGGCGGGAAGGAAGTTGACTTCGTGGCTCTCAGGCTTGCCGCGCTCTTCCACGACACCGGCAAGGCCATGACAAGAACGGAAGACGACGAGGGACACGCCCACTTCTACGGCCACCCCAAATTTTCGGCCGAGCTCGCCGAGAAGGCGCTCAAGCGCTGGCGCTTTTCAAACGAGAAGGTCCAGGCCGTGGCGGAGCTTTGCCTCCACCACCTCAGGCCGCTCGCCCTCTTGAAGACCTCGCCCAGAAGCACGGCGACAAGAAGGCTGGTCCACGACTTCGGGCCGAGGCTCAACAACCTCCTGGCGCTTTCCTACGCCGATAAGAGCGCCTCGAAAGGCGACGGCCACGAGGAAAACCTGGCGTCGCTGGCGGAGTTCATCCGCGAGGCGCTCGGCGTGGCAAAAAAAGAGGGCGAGTCGCTCTTGAAGCTGCCGAAGCTCGTCAACGGCCTAGAGGCGCTCGAGATACTGAAGATGTCCAGGCCCGGGCCCGAACTGGGGCTCGCCCTCGACGCGCTGATGGAGAAGCAGGTCGCCGGCGAAGTGGCCGACCGGCGCCAGGCCGTTGCGTTCCTCAAGGCCTGGGGGAAGCGCCGCGCTCAGGGCAAGGGCGGTTGACCGAGTTGAAGCTCTCCGACTTTCAATATGAACTTCCAAGAGAAATGATCGCCGCCTACCCGGCCAGGCCGCGCGACTCTTCGAGGCTGATGGTCCTGCCTCAATGCGGCCCCCCTATCCACGAGCGGTTCCGCCGCCTTCCACGCCTTCTGTCGCCGGGTGACCTCGTGGTCTTCAACGACACCAGGGTCATCAAAGCTCGCCTTTTGGGAAGGCGCGCCGGCGGGGGCAAGGCCGAGGTCTTTCTGCTTCGCCCGTTGGATGGCGGGGCGTGGGAGGCGCTGCTGCGGCCGGGGGACAGGCTTCCCCCAGGCAGCGTGGTGTCGCTTTCGAAGATGGCCTTTGTAAGGGTCATCGAAAGGGACGGGGACGGGAAAGCCTCCGTCATCCTTGAAGGCGCGGAGTCCGATGACTTCCTCGTCCGGTGGGGCCACGTGCCATTGCCCCCGTACATCAAGAGGGAGGACGAGCCCCGGGACGAACGCCGCTATCAGACCGTCTACGCGGACAAGGGATTCTCAGTGGCCGCCCCGACGGCCGGGCTGCATTTCACGGCAAGAGTGTTGTCATCGCTCAAAGCCCGGGGGGTTGAGAGCGCCAGGATACGGCTCGACGTCGGGGCTGGAACATTCAAGCCGGTCACCTCCGAGGAAATAGGCGCCCACAAGATGGATTTCGAGCGCTACTTCATTAGCCCCCATTCGGCTTCGGCCATCAACCGGGCGATTAACGGCGGAAGGCGCGTGATCGCCGTAGGGACGACGGTCACCAGGTCGCTGGAGGACCAGATGGCCCGCCACGGCAAAATTGGCGAGGGCGAATGGGAGACGGACCTCTTCATCACGCCCGGGTTCCAGTTCCGGGCCGTCTCCGGCATAGTGACAAATTTCCACCTTCCCGGTTCCACTCTCATCATGCTGGTTTCGGCGCTGTGCGGCCGGGAGCGGGTGCTCGGGGCTTACAGGGAGGCGGTCGCCTCGGGCTACCGTTTCTACTCGTACGGCGACGCAATGCTGGCGTGGAGGAAAGAGGGGTGAACCGCCGGCGCCGAAGGGCGGCTTCTATTTGATCCGGCCTTTCAAGATGGCGGCCTTCACGAGGGAAAACAGCTTCGCCATCTCCTCCTGCACGGCGGCTTCGACGTGCTTGGGGTTGGCGAGGCCTTCGACGGCCACGGCGTAGCTCTGCCTTTTCTGGAAGGCTATTCTGCCGGCGAGGTAAACCCGTACTTCGAGCTCCTTGGGCCCATCCAAGTCCTCGATCTGGACGTGGTAGTCGTTGCCCTCCTGGCTGACGTGCGTATTGAGCCCTATGATCATGTCCCCGCCAAAAGGCGGTTGCCCAGGTTCTCGGGCAGGCCGGCCTTGATGATCTTCATTCTGGCCTTTTCCACGCAGTACGAAATCCTTTTCAGGACGAACCGGCGGCTCTCCGGGTAATACTCGCCAAACGACGCGAGGGGGTTCCGGTCCCTCGGCTGGCCCACTGAGCCGGGGTTGATGAGAATGCGAGCCCCCTTTTCCAGGATGATCTCGGGACTATCGCCCTTGAACTGGAGGAACTCGATCACGCCGTTCAACTGCTTGAACGCGCAGGGGTAATGGCTGTGGCCGAAGAAGCAGACCTCGAAGTCGCAACTCTTGAAAATCTCGTAGGCATCGTAGTCGGAGAAGAGATATGCGTCCTCGTCCACGATCGTGCCGTGGCAGATCGTTATCCCTTCGCCCAGGTTAACGGGCCCCTGCGGGAGCCGGCGAAGGAAGCCCAGGTTTTCTTTTGAAAGCTTCGACGCGGTCCATTCGGCCGAGCGCTTGGCGGCGCTGTTGAAATTCTCGGACGTGGCGAGCCCCGCCGCCACCTTGTCGTGGTTGCCGCGGACGATGACCATCCTCGGAATCTTCCTGAGCCGGTTCACCACGACGTCCGGGTTTGCGCCGTAGCCCACGAGATCACCGAGGCAGATGACCTTGTCATACCGGCGGCGGCTGACGGCGCGAAGCACCGCGGAAAGAGCCTCCATGTTGGAGTGGATGTCCGAAATGATAAGGTATCGCCTGTTCGCCATTCAGCCTCGTCTCAAGGGGCAGGTTAAACCAGCCGGGCCACGGCGTCAACCACCTCGTCCACCGTCAGGTTTTCGGTCCAGACGCGGTGGGCCGCCCTTGCGTAGAGCGACCGCCTTTTGATGAAGAGCCCGAAAAGGTCAGGCGAGCCCGCCAACGGGCGCCTTGGGTCATGGCCCACGCGCCGGATGGCTTCCTGAAAAGTTAGGTCAAGGTGAACCGTCGGGCCGAGGCGGTTCAGGTACGGTATGGTCTCTGGCGTGAAGCCGCCTCCGCCCACGGCGAGAACCCTTTCACCCTCTTCGGGCGTGGATAGAATGACGCGCCTTTCGATGTCGCGGAAGTACTCCTCGCCCTTCTGCCTGAAAATCTCCGCTACGGACATTCCTTCCAGGTCCTCTATCACGGCGTCGGTGTCTTTGAAGGGGCGCCTGAGCCTCATGGCCAGAAGGCGGCCGACGGCGCTCTTTCCGCTGCCCATAAAACCGGCCAGCGTGACGGTCTCGCCCATCAGGACCGGCCTCTCATTCGATCTCTCCCGCCTTGACCAGGAGCTTGCCGGTGTTCGCGCCCTCGAAGAGGCCGAGGAAGGCCCTCGGAGCGTTTTCGATTCCCTCCACGATCGTCTCTTTGGTCTTGAGCCGGCCCTCGGACATCCAGCGTTGAAGCTCGACGAGCGCCGCCTTGAAGCGGGGCTGGTAATCGTAAACGATGAAGCCCTCGGCGCGAGCCCTGTTTATCAACAGGCTCGCCAGTATTCTCGGCCCCCGGGGTGGATTCTTTGCGTTGTAGTGGGCGATCTGGCCGCAGATGACGATGCGCGCCTTCTGGTTGATGAGTCCGATGGCGGCATCGCTCACCGCTCCGCCGACGTTGTCAAAATAGATGTCAACGCCGCCGGGGCATGCGCCTGAGAGGGCATCGCGAATATCGGGGTGGGCCTTGTAATTGACCGCGGCGTCGAAGCCCAGCCCCTCGGTGAGCCACTTGATCTTGTCGTCGGTGCCGGCCACACCGACGGCCCGGCATCCCTTTATCCTCGCTATCTGGCCGGCCGCCGAGCCCACGGCGCCAGCCGCTCCCGACACGAGGACGGTCTCACCCTCCTTGATTTTTCCCACTTCGAGAAGGCCGAAGTAGGCCGTGAGCCCTGGCATTCCTAGGACTCCCAGCGCGTACGAGGCCATTGACGGCCGCAGCGTTATCTTCTCAAGTTCCTCCCCGGCCATGACGGCGTAGCTCTGCCAGCCTGTGAAGCCGAGCGCCAGGTCGCCTTTTTGAAAACCAGGATGGCGGGACTCGATCACCTCGACGACTGACTGGCCGGTGATCGTCTGCCCGACCTTCATCGGCTCGACGTAGCTTTTCACCGGGCTCATCCGCCCTCTCATGTATGGGTCCAGCGAGAGCCAGATCACCTTCCCGAGTACCTGCCCCTCCTGCGGCGGAAGCACCGGCGCCTCCATGTACTGGAAGGCGCTCTCGTCAACCATCCCCTCGGGGTAGGCGGCAAGCCGCCAGCGCTTGTTGACCCTCTCGCTCATCCGAGCCTCCTATGAACGCGCTCGTAAAGGAAAAAACTGCACCGGCCCGACGCCGCTTTAGTGGCCGAGAGCCTCAAAAAATCCTCGTTTCCGAAAGAGGGGAAAAAGGCGTCGCCCTCGTAGCGGCCCTCGATCGCCGTGAGATAAATTCGGCCAGCCAGAGGCAGCGCCAGCTCGTAGATCTGCTGCCCTCCCGCGACGAAGACTTCCAGCGGCCCGTCCCTGTAAGGATCAATCGCGGCGTCAATCGAATCGGCCACCCTGCACCCCCGGGCGCTGTAGCCCCGGTTTCGCGACACCACCACCATTTCACGCATTGGAAGCGGCGCATCGAGAGTCTCCCATGTCCTGCGGCCCACGATCAGCGGGTGGCCCCAAGTTTTCTCCTTGAAGTAGGACACGTCCTCCTTGATGCGCCACGGCACCTTCCCGCTCTTACCGATCACCCTGTTCTCGGCCATCGCGGCGATCAACGAGACGAGCAAAGCTCCTCCGGGCCTTTACAGAAGGTAGGCCAGCCCGAGGCCGATCTGCGCGGCCATCATCATGCCGTACATCTCCGTCCACGAGGGATGGTTCTCGGTGTAGGCCAGCTCGTCTGGGTTTCTGACGATCAGGTAGAAGGTGTAGGCGCCCCAGGCGACCAGCACGAGGCAGAGGACCAGAAGAAGCGTGGAGCTTCCGGTGAGCAGCTTGCCGCCACGGCCGTCGCCGAGCAGAAGGCCGATGGGAAGCAGGAGCCACGGCAGGACGAAGGAGGGGGCGATCATCCACGCCGCCTTCTTCGGCCCGTAGACCACGGGAAGCGTCCGGCAGCCGCCCGCCTCGTCGCCCTTCATGTCCGAGAAATCCTTCGTTGACGAGGCCCCCAGGAGGAAGAAGAAGAAGAGAGCCCCCAGGTACCACGGTTCCCACAGAGCGACGTTGGCCACCATCGCCCACCCGGCAACCTTCAGAAGCTCGCCGCGCGCCGCCGCGATGGTGACGTTCGCCCAGATGCCCCTCGCCTTCGTCCGCCCGAAGGCCGGCGCCGAATAGATGAAGGTGCAGGCCAAACCGCCGAGGTATATCCAGAAGCAGGCGTGAGCCGTCCAGGGGGCGAACGTGCGGGTCGAGAAGGAAGCGTCATAGGGCGGAGGGACGATCCACCAGATCGGAACGAGCGCCACGACGTACATGGCGATGGAGCCCCAGAAGGCGGCGGCCACCGAAACCTCCCCGGTGCAGAGCGGCCGCTTCGGCTTGTTCACCTTGTCGATCTCCAGGTCGTAAACCTGGTTGATGATGTTCGACGCCGCGTTCATGAGCGACGCGCAGAAGGAGCTGATCACCAGCACCCAGAAGAGCTCCCAGGTGAATGACTTGTAGGGGTTGTGCGCCGAGCCCCACGCGCATGCCGAACCCGAGAGGATTCCCAGAAGCGGAGGAAGAAGCGTGAAGGGCCGTGCCATCGAGATCCAAGGCTTGAGGTTCATGTTGTCCCCCTGAGCAGAATGAAGATGGAGCGGGCGATTTCAGGCGCGAACGTCAGCATTCCCGCCAGTCCGCCCAGCATCACGTGGATCATCTCTTTGGAAAAGTATTGGCGCGGCTCGTTCCACTCGTTGAACCGCGATTCGAAGAAGAAGCAGAAGACCGTGGCGAAGAAGAAGCCGGCAAGCGGAAATTCATCTGGAGTTGTCAGAAATGGAAACAGCGGGGAGAACCAACACCAGCACCAGGTTGCGGTCGCGAATAGGCAGAGGACGAAAAGCCCCGCCAGCGTTCCCTTCAGCGATATGGCGCCGACGCTGCCAGCCGGAACGGCCTTGAATGATTTTAGGGAGAAGGTGCGGCCACGGGATGTCTTTCCGAACTCCGAGGCGGCGGTGTCCGCCGCGTAGGTGGCGAGCGACGCCACAAAGGCCGGGAAGGACAAGAGGGCGAAGACGGCCGGCACAAAGCCCTTCGAGAAGACCGAGCCGGTGCGCCGCTGGCCGCCGTGCGCCTCGGCGATGCCGCGCTGCTCCTTCACCTTCTTGCCGTAGTAGGTGGAGCCGTTGGCCACCAGGTAGAAAAGAAGGAGAAGCGCGTAGCCGGGGATCCCGAGGCCGAAAGCGACCACTGCGCCAAAGATCAAGCCGAGAAGAAAGCCCCACTTGTCCACCCAGCCGCGCCAGAAGGCGATCGTAGCAAGCCCAATGTTGAAAAGAAGCAGTGCGGCGAGAGTCGTTTCGTTCCAAGGAAAGATCGTGTCAAAGGTTACTACCTTACTCCACCAAGGGGTTTCATGCACGCCCAATGCCAACACGACCCATGCAGCCAGTGGAACTGTTAGGTTGTCATCTAACTGCCCCTGCAATGTTTCTGTGAGTCCCGCTACAAGCCCAGCCAAGACAATTATTGACAGCGGCATGTGGTATTGGACCTTGATACAATTTGAAATCCATTGAGTCGGCCATATGAATATACCTGTCCCAAGCGCCGCCAAAGTTCCAAAAAGAAAAAATCCACCCAGTCCACTCCACGTCTTGCCTACATTCCATGGTAACTTGGGTCCTTTGAGAAAAATCCCACATAAAGCCCCAAAAGCGTCACCTGCAGCCAAGAAGATCCATGCAATGGCGGGAACAAGCAAAACCGCTCGAGAACCAGCCTTACCCATAAGAGGTAAGAGAGACCCGAGAGTAATCGTACTCCACGCCCAGCTGAGCAGAATGATGACGAGGACGACGGCGGGGTATCCGATCATGCCGGAGTAGCCTCGCGCTTTCTCCTCCGGGCGCTCCAGCTTCTTCATGCCGTAGTGGGGAAAGAGGTAGAGGTTGTGCAGCAGCGCCGCCAGGGCGCAGAGCGCCGCCTGCCACGGCGTGAGCCAGCGCAGGCAGAGGGCGAAGAGCCCCATGCTCATGTGGAGAATCTTCCGGTAGACCTCGCGCTTGACTTCCGGCTTCACCGAACCCCCTTCAGGCCTGGAGCCTCTCGATCCTGGCGCCCAGCGCGTTGAGCCTCTCCTCGAGCCGCTCGTAGCCGCGGTCGAGGTGGTAGATGCGCCGAACCTCGCTGTGGCCGCTGGCGCACATCGCGGCGAGCACCAGACAGGCGGAAGCCCTGAGGTCGCTCGCCATCGTCTCTGCGCCGCAGAGCCTGATCGGACCGGAGACCACGGCCACGTTCCCGTCGGTCTTTATCTCCGCGCCCATCCTGACGAGCTCCGGGACGTGCATGAACCTGTTCTCGAAGACGGTCTCCTTCACGACGCCCGCGCCTTCGGCCTGCGTCAAGAGCGCCATGAACTGCGCCTGCAGGTCTGTCGGGAAGCCTGGGTGAGGCGCGGTGGTCACGTCCGCCGATCGAAGCCCACCCTCGGCGCGAAGCCGGATGCCCTCGGGAAGAATCTCGATCTGGGCGCCCATCTCCCTGAGCTTCAGAAGGAGGGCGTCCAAGTGGTCCGGAACGGCCGATTTCACCGTCACGTCGCCCCTGGTGATCGCGGCTGCGATGAGGAAGGTGCCCGCCTCGACGCGGTCGGGAATGCAGGCGTGGGTGGCGCCGTGAAGCTCGCGGACGCCCTCTATCGCCAGCGTCCCGGAGTCGAGCCCCTCGATGGCGGCGCCCATCTTCACAAGGAGGTTCGCCAGGTCGGCGATTTCCGGCTCCCGCGCGGCGTTTCGAATCACCGTCCTTCCCTCGGCCAGGACCGCCGCCATCATTACGTTCTCCGTGCCACCGACCGTCGGCACGTCGAAGGCGACCTCGCCGCCCACCAGCTTCGACGCTTGCGCTTCGATGTAGCCGTGTTCTATCCGGATGTCCGCTCCCAGAGCCGCCAGCCCCTTCAGGTGCTGGTCAACCGGCCTCGTGCCAATCGCGCAGCCCCCGGGCAGGGCGACGCGCGCCTTGCCGAAGCGCGCCAGCAGCGGCCCCAGCGTCACGGCGCTCGCCCTCATCTTCCGCACCAGGTCGTACGGGCACTCTGGAGAGAGTATCCTGTCCGCCGTTATCTTCATCGGAATGCCTGGGGCGTCTTCCACTTCGGCGCCGAGGTGGCGCAGAAGCCCGGCCATCGAGGCTATGTCCTGAAGCCGCGCGTGGCTCTCGAAGACGACCGGCGCCGGCGTCAAGAGCGACGCCGCCATGCAGGGAAGAAGGGCGTTTTTGGACGTGCGGACTTCGACTCGCCCTTGGAGCTTCGTGCCGCCTTCTATGGCAAGGTAATCCATCCTCCCTCCCGCCGTCATTATAATACGATGCCAGAGCAAGTTGACAGAAAGCCGCGCCTCTGTGAGCGCCGTTCCCGCCGCCCCTTTCGGCCGGCCCTATGCATCCGGCCCCGATAGATGCTCGAAGCCCTCTTCTTCCTCCCAGTGGCGCCGCCAGCGGAGCCTGCGCCTGAACGCCGCCAGAACCGCCAGAAGGAAGAGGGCGGTGACGGCGCCCCAGAGAGCCCCAGGGCCCGTAAACATGGCCAGGAGTTCCGCCCACCACGGCAGGCGCTTCGCCCATTCGCTGAAAGCCGCCTGGGCGCTTACGCCGAACCTTTGCCTGAAGGCCGCCTCCACCGAGCCCGCGCCGCGGGCGGCCAGAACGAAACTGGTGACCGATTCGTCGTTCGGAAAAAGGTCTCTTACGAAACCGCGCGCCAGCGCGTAGGAGCCGCGAACGGCGCCTTCGCCTCCCGCGAAATCCTTGTCAACCTTGTCAAGGCTCCATCGCCCGGCCGCGACGCGCGGCAGGGCCAGGGCCGAGTACCAGTCATCGCTGAAGCCCCACTCGCCAGCGGCCCGCATCGCGAGCCCCTCGTCAAGCCACCTCGGCGGCGAGTATCCAAGGCTCCTGTAGAGAAGCACGTGGGAAAGCTCGTGGCGCAGCGTCTGGACTTCGTCGCCGTACGGATAGGAACCGGTCCGGCTCGATATGATTATTATCCGCCCGGCCTCTGCATTCGCGGCCCCGGCGGCGTATGAGGGAAGGCTCCAATAGGCCGGCGCTTCCGATGCTCTGTTCACTACCGCGATGTCAATCGGCTTTTGGCAATCGGCCGGCGCCAGCGAATAGAGGGCGCACAGGCGCGAAGCGGCCTCGCGCGCCGCGGCGCCTAATTGTTCCGGCGGCGTGGCCGGGGCCGAGACGGCCGCCCATAGGCACGCCGCGACAATAAGGCGCGAGAGCCAACCTGGCTTGGGCTGGCGAGGCGTGCCGCCTGTGATTGACCGCCGCGTGCTTTTCACCTTCCGGCTTTCTAGGGAACAAAGAACCCCTTGACCGCGCTGTTGCCGTACGGGTCAACGACCTCGATGGCGAGAAAGTGGCGCCCGGCCGGAGGCAATGGCACCTGAAGCGTGGCCTGCTTGGCGCCGATCAGCCCTTTCATTTCGACGGGCTCCCACGGCTTTCCGTCAACGCTGAACCGCGCGGCCTCGACGGCAGTGTTGTCCGACGCCTCCATAACAAGGAAGCCTTTGTCGCGCCCTTTTTCGACTACGGCGGGCGGGGTGTTGTCAACCTCGAATAAGGGAAGAATCCTGACGGTCGTCAGAGCGTCCCCTTCCGGGTTGGAAAGCCCGTCATTGGCTGACAGCTCGATCTGGTATCTCCCGTCTGGCAGCGCGCGCGTCTCGAAAACGTAGAACGGGTCCGCCACCGAATCGGCGAGGGTGATCCAGCCCGTGGAGCCCTCCGGCCTCAGCTTCACGTCCACCCTCACGTCGTCGCCATCCGGGTCCGATGCCTTCCAGGAAATCATCCTGAATCCGTAAAGGTAGTAGGTCTGCGGCGGCGAGTCGGAGGGCTTCGACATCGCGAGCGAAGGGAACGGCCTGTCCTTCTCGTGGATTTCCTGGACCAGCCTCTCGCCGAGCTGGCTCTGGTTCTTCACGGAGATTTCTCCGGGCGGTCCGACGCGCGCGTCTTCGAGAACCGGCGGCCTGTTCACTGGACGATACGAGAAAGCCGTCCCGTTCAAGAAGGCGCCGGGCGCGCCGATGGCGGCCCTCCACTGGAAGTAGCGCGAAGGGGGCAGGTTACCCGAATCGCCAGCCGGGACGAAGGCGCTCCAGAATGCGTCTGGCTCCGGGCTGTTGCCTGCGCGTATGTCAAGAGAAAATCCTCCGCCGCCGAAACCGGAGAGGACGCCGGGGCGCGATGGCGTCGAGGCGTCAATCACAGGGGAAACGTAGTAAGCGGGCCTCTGCGGGGAACCGGCGGATGGTTGATAGAGCGCGCCCGGGCTTGAGGTCATCGCCTCTGGCTGGGAAGTGCCCGCCACGAGAGCGCTGACGGGATTCTTCGGCCACCGCGACACGAGCGAAACTTTCGCGCCGGCGATTTCGACGAGGGCGCCATTTTTCGTTCCGGCGAAAGCCCCGCCTGGTCCGAATGTTGTAGAGAGAATGGTGGAATCGAGAGAGCGCACGGGAACGAGAACCGCTTGCCTTTCAAGCCTGTAGATGGCCGCCCCCTTTGAATCGGACGAAGCCTGCGCCGCGGCCTGCTGCTCCTTGCCGGGAGCGGACGATGCGCTCTCCGTTTTCTCGTTCGCCGCGACGATGATCGTCTTTCCGTCAAGCGCCAGCCCCGCGACCTCCTCTTGCGGAAGGGTGGCCACGAGCCTCGGCGTGCCTTCCCCGGCCATGCTGTATAAAGCCGCAGGCGAGGCGGTGCCGATCCAGAGCGTCCCGCCCTCCTGAAGCAGGCAGCGCGCGTGAGCCGCATTGAAATCCGCGACCTGCTCTGGCGCCCTCCCGCCGGCGATGCGCCACAACTTCCCCGGGACGCCGGATGCCGCCACCAGGCCGCCGCCTTCGTTTGCGATGGCCCAAAGGTACTGGGCGGGAATCTCGGCGGCAAGCTTGGCCTCTCCGCTAGCCGGGTTGACCTCGTAGATCCTCGCCGGGCCCGAAGTCCCCACGAGAACATTCCCGCCAGGGGCCATGGCCAAAGAAGTGATGAGCGGCTCGGCGAAGTGGTGAAGAATCTTCACCTTCGGGCCCTCCACCTTCAGGAGGTCGCCTGACGGGCCCGTGCCAACGATGGTGGCTCCATTCAATTGCAGCGCGCAGAGGGGCGTCCCGGGAATATCCGCGATCCTCTCGAACGCCGGACCGGTGGTGATCACCCCGTCTTCGCTGACGCGAGTCCCGGCCGGCGCTCCCCGCCACAGATCCTGAGACGAGGAGAGGACCGTCTTTATTCTTCCCGCGAACGCCGCTTGAACGCATAGGGCGGCGGCTACCAGCACGAGCGCTTTTCTTCTCATCACGGCCTCACCTGTTGACTTCTTCGACTTGCACGGGAACGTCCAATATTCCGTCGGCCGGACCCGTCTTCGGGCCTGGCTGGATTTCGATCAGCCTGTACGGGGGAGGATCCGACTCGGTTTTCGGCCCGCCGCCGCCCAAAAGCGGCGACAGCGAGGGCGGTGCCTCATCCAGCCGCCTGTCCTGAAGGAGCTTCCCGTTCGACGGGGCGACCACGGCGACGTAGAGCCGGTCGTTCTCGGGGATTGAGTTCAAATACCGGAGAATCTCCTCCCCGTTCGCCGGGACGGCCTCCTCGGTCCCCATAAGCTTTCGCCAGAGGGTGAATACGTCGCCCACCCACAGCTCAACTCCGCCTTGGGGCCAGCCGCCGGTCTTGAGGCTCGACTGGAAGGTCTCCTGCCGCCCCTGCACAGGCTGGAACGCGACTCGCAACAAGGCTGGCTCCCCGCGCCGGGCGACGGGCGGCTCAAGCCAGGCCGTCTTGGGGGTACCTCCCGAAAGGCCGGGAGTGGCTTTGACGACGAGCTTCACTTTCTTGACAGGCAGCGGCTCGTAACGGTTGTAGAGCAGCAGTTCGAGGACGTTGCCAGCGAAATCATTCATGGCCGTGAAAGGCAGCGGCCCTGAGAACGAAAGAGGGTTGAGCGCCACTTCCCTCCCATCCACCATCGAAGCGCTCATCCTCGCCGTGACCGTCTTCGGGTCCGCGGCCCCCTCCATCGAGTTTTGAATCACCCCCAGGGCCGCCTCTAAGAGCGCCGGAGTCAGAAACCTCTGCCTGGCCAAGCCGAAGAGAAAAGTCTTCGGCGGGGACTGCGTGCCTTCAAACGAAACTTCCACTGGAAGCGTGTCAGCCGTCTTTCCCCACCGTCCCGCGACGCCCGAGCTGGCGTCAAGAAAAACCTCGCCCGCCGGCGGCCCCGACGAGCAGAGCTTCATCCCTTTGTTCATGCTGGGAACGATCGCCGCCACCGAAGCGCGGACCACCGGCAGGTCAACCGCCCCTAGCCGAAGAAAAGGGTGGCCAAAGGCGACGAAGCCTCCATCTTGGGAATAGGCTACCGTGCCATAGGCCGTGAACTCGACGTCGCCACTGACGAGCTGGACGCCAATGAGGGAGCCTGGGCCGGGAGGAGGTTGCGCCTCCCCGGCAGTCATGCCCGTTTCACGGGGCTTCGCCAGCGCCCACTGGAACCCGGCTTCGGCAAGGCCGCCCAACGAGCCGGAGGTTTCGTTGGCGCCAATGGGTGGCATGGCCGCACCGCTTTTGACGTCGTCCCAGAAAAGCGCAAGCGTCCGCCCGCCAGAGGAAGAAGCGGTCCCGGCCGCCGCCGTCCCGATTCCGCCCTTCAGTAGAGGCACAAGCCGCTCGGCTGGAGTCACTCCGCAGAGAGATTTTTTGGAGAAGGGCCAGGCGTAGGCGACGGCGCCGAGGAGCTTGCCGTCAACGTAGACTGGGCTTCCGCTCATCGCTTCGAGGACGCCGGACGTTTCGAGCCCCTCGCCCGAAAGCTGGCAGACGATGATCGGGCCCCTGGCTTCGTCCTGCTGGACGATCCCTTCCACTTCCACCTTGAATGGGACAATGGCCTCGCCCTTCAGCACGGTGAAACCCGTGCCGGCGAGTCCCGAAACGACCTTGTCCAGAGGGAAAACTTCGGCCTCCTTCGGCGGGGCCTCCAGGGCGAATGCGCCTGAAGCCAGCAACAGGAGCGTCAGAAAACAATAAGCCTTCACGGAGCCACCTCCATCGCTAGCAGGCTGTCGAAAAACTCCCATGGGCCAATGCGAGGTTCTCGGCCGCCTGCTAAAGCTTAGCACGCTTTTCATGTCGGATGGCCACCAGCCTTGACAGAAACAGCCATTTTGAGATATTGTATTAAGGCGCGCCAGGATGGCGTGGGGAGGCTAGATGCTTACGCTTTTTTGGGTTATCTACATTCTCGACTGCCTGCTTCTGATAGGTATCATCCTCCTCCAGCCAGGAGAAGGGGGCGATCTCGCGGCGGCTTTCGGCGGCGCCTCGTCGCAGACCGCTTTTGGCGCCAGGGGCTCGGCCACCGTTTTGCAGCGCGTGACGACGACGCTGGCCGTGCTCTTCATGCTTCTCTCGATAATACTGGTTATCGCCACGAACATGAAGCAGCGCAACATTCTGGAGAGGAACCTTCAGGAGGTGCAGACTCCGTCCCAGCCCAAGAAGGCGGAACCGGCGGCGCCGGCCACGAAGACGCCCCCCGCCCCGGCTCAGCCATCAGATAAGGCGCCTTCATCTCCGGCTCCAGCGCCGGCGAGCGCCCCGGACAAGGCGCCGGCAAAGTGATCATGTTCATCCCTCGTTTCAGTGCCGAAGTGGTGGAATTGGCAGACACGCTATCTTGAGGGGGTAGTGCCCGAAAGGGCGTGGGGGTTCGAGTCCCCCCTTCGGCACCATCACGAAACGCACATCACCGAACACAACAATAGAAGCGCTAGAGGTAAGGCCCGTGCGGGGGGACTCGAAGGGCGGGAGACGGCGTAGCCGTGCCGCGAGAACGCGAGCGAGGAGCGAGCGTTCGCAGCAAAACACGGCAAGCCGAGAGACCCGCCCCGGGAATCCTAGACGGCCTTGAAACGTAGCGAGCGGGCTCTGACGCGAGCGAGGCTTCTAGGCCGCATTGGATTCGAGTCCCCCCTTCGGCAACAATAATGGCCCCATCGGGATCGCGTCCCTCTTAAGCGCCAAGCTTGGCGCTTCCCCTGGCAATTCGGTCATCGCTCACTGTTGCGAAGCGGTTCTTTAATCAACGCCAGGAGAGCTTTCTTTCCCTACTCGTGGTGAACAAAAGGGGGGCGGCCGGCCAGCCTGGCTCGTGGGCTGTATGACCCAGGGCCTGGAATAGAGAGAAGGGGGCGTTCCCTTTCGGCGAGAATAATTATAAACTAAGCCATCTTGGTGGAGAGCGCCGCATGGAGGAATATTTTCGCATCCTTGTGATCAATCCCGGCTCGACGGGGACGAAGCTGGCCATCTACACGAACGGCGCGAGGGAAGCGCAGGATGAGGTGGCTGTGGAAAGCCTGCCCGGCGGCCTTATGGACCAGCTTCCAGCGCACGTGGCCGCGGCGAAGGCCTTTCTTGCCAGGCGCGGCGAGGCTCCGCTGCACGCGGTGGTGGGCCGCGGCGGACTCGTGCGCCCGGTTCCGTCGGGAACGATACGAGTGGACGCGGCCATGATGGAAGACGCGCGCAAGGGCTTCCAGGGCGAACACGTTTCCAATCTGGGCTGTCTCATCGCCGACGCGGTCGCCTCGCCCAGGGGCGTCCCAGCTTTCGTGGTTGATCCCGTGGCCGTTGACGAAATGCCGGAGATGGCCAAGCTGACCGGCCTTCCCCAGATACGCCGCCAGGCGCTTTCGCACGCGCTGAACCTTCACGCGGCGGCGCGCAAGGCTTGCGAAACGGCTGGCAAGCGGCTTTCGGAAAGCAGGTGGGTCGTCGTTCACCTCGGAGGCGGCTTCTCGATAGTTCCCATGGTATCGGGCAAGATACTCGATACGAACAACGCCAATTCGGGGGGGCCGTTCTCGCCGACGAGGGCGGGCACCCTTCCCACGCAACCATTGCTGGCGCTCTCTTTCTCCGGAAAGTACCAGCTCCAGGATCTGAAGAAGATGACCACGAAGGCCGGTGGACTGGCGGCCCACCTGGGTACCTCCGACGCGCGTGAAGTTGAGCGGCGCATCGGGGCCGGAGACGAGAATGCACGACAGGTCTACGAGGCAATGGCCTACCAGGCCGCCAAGGAGATCGGCGCGATGGCCGCCGCCATCGGCGGCCGCCTCGACGGGGTCGTGCTGACGGGCGGCCTGGCCAATTCGGAGATGTTCTGTTCAATGGTGACGGAGAGGGTTTCCTTTTTAGGCCGGGTCTTTCGATTCCCCGGCGAATTCGAAATGGAGGCGCTCGCGTCTGGCGCGCTCCGCGTCTTGCGCGGCGAGGAGGAGGCCATAGCCTATCCCGGAGGAAGTAGATGAAGAAGCTGATGTTGGGCAACGAAGCGGTCGCCCAGGGGGCATGGGAGGCCGGGGTCGCTTTCGGCTCCGGTTATCCTGGAACCCCGAGCACCGAGATACTGGAATATCTCGCTGACCGCGACGACGTCGTGGTCCAGTGGGCGCCGAACGAAAAAGTCGGGCTTGAAGTTTCGATAGGGGCGATGCTCGCGGGCGAGCGGGCGCTAGTGACGATGAAACACGTCGGCCTGAACGTCGCGGCCGACCCGTTCTTCTCCGCCGCCTACACCGGCGTCAACGGCGGGCTCGTAGTCGTCTCGGCCGACGACCCAGGAATGCATTCGAGCCAGGACGAGCAGGACAACAGGTACTTCGCCAAGGCCGCCAAGGTCATCATGGTCGAGCCATCCGATCCCAACGAGGCGTGCTGGATGGCCCGCGAAGCCTTCGCCCTCTCGGAGCAGTTCGATTCTCCCGTCCTGATGAGGATGACCACCCGCGTTTCCCACCAGACCGGCGTGGTGAACGCGGGGGACAAGCAGGGCGTCACAGGGAAGGGGTTCAAGAAGAACATCGCCAAATACGTCCTGCTGCCAAGCCACGCGAGGGACCGCCGCCACGAAGTAGAGAAGCGGCTTCAGGCCGCGCGCGCCTTCGGCAACGAAAGCGGCCTCTGGAACCCGATTTTCAACGGAACGTCGGGCATAGGCGTAATAACCTCCGGCGTGGCTTTCGGGTACGTCAAGGAGACGCTGCCGGACGCCTCCATACTCAAGCTCGGGATGACTTGGCCACTTCCAATGGAAAGGATCAAGGCCTTCGCGGGCACCGTGGAGGAGCTCTACGTAGTGGAGGAGCTCGAACCATTCATCGAGGAGGCGCTGTTGGCCGCCGGCATAGAGGCCAAGGGCTCGGCCCTCCGGCCGTACACCGGAGAACTCAACCTTCCGCTCGTCGAGAAAATGTTGTTGGGAGCGCCAAAGCATGTCCCGGCGGTGGACCTTTCCGACCTCGCTCTTCCGGTGCGCCCGCCCACGCTCTGCCCGGGTTGCGGCCACCGCGCGATGTTCGACCTCTTCAGGGAGATGCGCCTGAGGGTGATGGGCGACATCGGCTGTTACACCCTGGGGGCGCTCAAGCCGCTGGCGGCGATGGACGCCTGTCTCTGCATGGGCGCCTCGGTGGGGATGGCCGAAGGCCTCCAGCGCTTCGGAGGCGCCAAGGAGAAGGGCAAGACGGTCGGCGTTATTGGCGATTCCACCTTCTTCCATTCCGGCATCCCAGGCCTCTTGGACATGCTCGCGAACGGCTCTGACGCGACGCTCATCATCCTCGACAACAGCGTGACCGCCATGACCGGCGGCCAGCCAAACCCCGGCACCGGCAGGGACATCCGCGGCAACGAGGCTCCGAAGCTAGATACCGCGGCGGTCTGCAGGGGCTTGGGCGTCAAGCGCGTCCGCGTGGTTGACCCTTACAAGCTGGAGGAGGTCCGCAAAGTGATCGAGGAGGAGCTGGCCGCGCCGGAGGTTTCGGTCATCATCGCCAAGGCGCCATGCGTCCTCCAATTCAGGATACCTGGCGGAAGGCCCGCGAAGGTCAAGGTGGAAGCCTGCGACCGCTGCGGCGCGTGCATAAGGGTCGGCTGCATGGCGATCCACGAGAGGGGCGGCTTCCCGGAGGTTGACCCGGAGCTCTGCAACGGCTGCGGAGTCTGCGAGCAGGTTTGCGAGGAAAAGGCGATAGAGATTCCCAAAGGCTGACGCGGCCCGTGCACGGTCAGGGCCGTTTTTCGGGGGTTTCAAATGGAGATTACCAACATAATGCTTTCGGGCGTCGGCGGCCAGGGCATCCTGACCAGCGGCAGGATCATCGCGCTGGCGGCGATGGACGCGGGCCTCGACGTGAAGATGAGCGAAGTCCATGGCATGTCCCAGCGCGGCGGCAACGTTGACACCCACGTGAGGATCGGGGAAGAGGTGCCGTCCTCGCTGATCCCGCTGGGGGGCGCGCATTTCCTGGTCTCTTTCGAGAAGCTCGAAGCGCTGCGTTACATGAACTACCTTCGGCCGGACGGCACGGCGTTCGTGGCCCGCCACGAGATCCCGCCCCTGACTCAGAACCTGAAGAAGGACTCGGGGTACGTCTCCGGCATTGACGCCAAGATCGAAAAGAAGGCGCCGAAACTGGTGTGGGTTGACGCTTTCGAGCTGGCCAAGGAGCTTGGCGACCCGAGGATGGTGAACGTCATCCTCCTGGGCGCGCTCTCCAACAGGCTGAATGGGCTCGGCGCAAAAAACTGGGAGGCCGGCATCCGCCAGCGGTTCAAGAAAAAGGCCCAGGAGGCGTGCCTCGAAGCTTTCAGAAGGGGGAGCGCGTATGGCAAGGCCACTTGACCTCGACGGAATTCTTGACGCCGCGAGGAGCCGCAAAGAGGCCGCCGTGGTGGTGGCGTGCGGCCAGGACAAGGCGGCGCTAAAGGCGCTTGAGCTGGCCGAAGAACGCGGCCTTTGCCGAAGCATCCTCGTTGGAGACCCAGGGCTCATAGGCCCGGCGATTGACTCGCTTCCAAAGAGGCTCAAAAACGCCGAGATAGCCGACGCCCCGGACGAAGCCTCCGCGCTCAGGCTGGCGGTCGAAATCGTGCGGCGCGGAGAGGGACAGGTCCTTCTCAAGGGCAAGACGCAGACGGCATCTCTGATGAGGGCCGTTCTCGACAGGGACAACGGCCTCAGGACGGGGAGGCTTCTGTCGGATGCCTTCGTCTTCGAATGCCCGGAAAAGGCGGGCGGGAAGCGGCTTGCCTGCATCACGGACGGCGGGATCAACATCGCGCCCGACCTGGAAGCGAAGAGACAGATACTTCTCAACGCCGTTGAGCTTTTTCATTCTCTCGGCTTCGAGCGCCCTGGGGTCTCCTGCCTGAGCATGGTCGAGAGCGTCGTCAAGGGCCACGCTCCATCCGAAGAGGCCGCGGCCCTGGCTGAAATGGGGGGCATGGGAGAATTAGGCTCCTGCGACGTGGAAGGGCCGTTGAGCCTTGACCTCTCGATTTCCCAGGAGGCGGTCGAGAAGAAAGGACACAAGGGGCCGGTCGCGGGGAGGGCGGACATCCTTCTCTGTCCCGATATCGTCAGCGCCAACCTCCTCGCGAAGAGCACCACCTACTGGGCGGGGTTCAGGCTGGCCCACGTCATCATGGGCGCCTCCGCCCCGGTCCTCATTCCGAGCCGCAGTGACACCGCCGAGGCCAAGCTCTTTTCAATCGCGCTGGGCATCCTCTGCGCAAGAAGTTGATTCGGAGCCGGGGCCGAAGCGGATCTGGCAAGAAGAGCCGGGGCACCGATCCCCACTGCCGAAGAAGCCCAGCGCCAGCGTCAACTATGCTGGTGGCCTGGTGGCAGTTCTGAACTGGTCCGGCTTTATCCCGTATTCGTCCAACTTTTCGTAGAGCCGCGACCGGCTCAGGCCGAGCATCTTGGCGGTCATGGCCACGTTGCCGCGCGTCCGTTCGAGCGCCAGGGTGATGGCGCGCCTTTCGGATTCCCGCCTGGACGACTGGAGGGTCCCCGAGCCACCGTGGCTCGGCGCGGAAACGATCTCTTCCGGTAGTTGTTCTGGTCCTGGGGCGGCCGGGCCGGACAGCAGAGCGGCGCGCTCGACCGCCCAGCGCAGCTGGCGAACGTTTCCGGGCCATTGGTAGCGCGAGAGCGCCTCGGCGAACGGGCGCGGCATCTCCGCCGCCGGCCAGCCCTGGCGCGCGAAGACCTCGGCGAGGAAATGCCGGGCCAGCGGCTCGATTTCTTCTCGCCGCTCTCTCAAAGGCGGAACGTCCAGCTTGATGCCCGCTATCCTGAAATAGAGGTCCTCCCTGAAACCGCCCTTCGCCGCCAGCTCTCTTAAATCCCGGTGCGACGCCGCGAGCACCCTCGCGTCAACCGCCACTTGCGAGTCCGACCCAACCGGCGTCACAAAACCCTCTTCGAGGACGCGAAGCAGCTTCGCCTGGACGCCAAGAGGCAGGTCGCCGATCTCGTCCAAGAATAGCGTGCCGCCCGCGGCCGCCTGGAACATTCCTTTTCGAGAGGATTGGGCGTCGGTGTATGCGCCCTTGACGTGGCCGAAAAGCTCGGACTCGGCGAGGCTTTCCGGCATGGCCGCGCAGTTCAATGCCACGAAAGGCCCACCGCTCCTGGGGCTTTTCGCGTGAATCCACCTTGCCAAGACCTCCTTGCCGGTGCCGGTCTCTCCATTTATCAGTATCGGCGCCGATGAGACGGCGAACTTCGCGGCCTCGCCGAGAAGGCCGGTCATCTCCTTTGAAACAACAATCAGGCCGGGATGCTCTCCGCCGCTCTGGCGGACCGCCGCCCTGACGGCATTTCTGACGGTTATTAACAGCCTCTCTCTGTCGAGCGGCTTTTCGAGAAAGTCGAAGGCGCCGGCCCGCACGGCTCCCACGGCGGCCTGAATCGTCCCGTGGCCCGAAATGACGACCACCTCGGTCTTCCCCCCGAGCCTCCTGGCTTCTTCAAGAACGGTCATGCCATCCTTGCCCGGCAGCCGAAGGTCAACGAGCGCGGCTTCGGGTGGAGCGGCATCGCGCAGAGAGGCCATTCCCTCTTCGGCAGTGGCCGCTTCCGCCACGTCGTAGCCCTGCCGTTCAAGCATGGCCCGGACCGCCTGCCTGATCGCCGCCTCGTCGTCAACCACAAGGACCGTCGCCATGGCGTAAGAATACATCCGATTGGCGAAACATGGAATAGCGAACGCGAAGGATGCGGCGCGCGAGACGGAAGACGGGAGCGGGCAGACGGCAAGGGCAATACGCAAAGGAGAGGCCTACCACCACTTCTTACTTTTCACCTCTCACCACTCACCTTTCACTTTAAACGTCAGTTCCCATCTACAACGTGCCGTTCGGCTCGACGGTGCGGAGAGCGACGTGGTACGTCACGTCCACCGAAACGCACACGTCGCCGGCGCCATCTTTCAATTCAACGAGAAACGTGCGCTCGGCGAAATTGTTGGTTCGAAGCTCCTCGCGAATGGCCGCGAGCGCCTCCTCGTCAATTTTGAAGCGGCCGCGAAGCGTCTCTCGGCCCGGCTTGCGGAAACGCACGAGCGCGGTCTTGGCCCAGACGACGTAATCGCTGCCCAGAATTGACGAGAGCATGACCCCGTAGATGGGATCAATCGAGGCGTAGAGGCTTCCCCCGAAAATGGTGCCCCAGATGTTCCGGGTACGCCAGTTCAGCGGAAGCTTCACCTCCCACTCCATGAGGTCGCTCGAAATATAGGTGACCCGCCCGCCCGAGCCGCGGTAACAGGGATAGACGTTGATCCGCCACCTGATCCACTTAGACCGCCAAGATTCAGGCAATGCATCCCCCTGCCGCGCGCCGCGCCGCCGCCATAGAACTGCTCATGCCACCGCGTTTCTGATGCCGAGCCCCCGGCGAGAAAGCTCCTTGATGACGGCGCCGTAAGCGGTGCCGACGTCCTCCGGGCGGTGCGCGTCGCTCGATAGAATCACCTGGCGCCCGCCGAGCTGGCGGTAGAGGTCGAGGATCGCCCAGCCTGGGTAAGGCTCCGTAAAGCCAACCCGGAACGTCGCGGTATTCACTTCCAAGTGGACGCCCATGTCCAGGCAGGCCGTCACGACCTCCTTGATCTTCCTGCCGTAATGTTTCAGCCAGAAGTCACCCGTGTATTTGGGGCCCTTGCGCGAGTACCGCTTCGGGAAATCTAGGTGGCCCATGGCGTCGTAGAGGTTGGACTTGACTGAGTCCAGGCAGGCTTCGAAGTAGGGTTCCAGGCACTCTTCGAGCGGGAGCTTGCGCTCCTCGGCGCGCGAGACGTAGTCGCTGATCTCTTCCCGGCCGACGTGATGAACCGAGCCGATGACGTAGTGGAACCTTCGCGCGCGGAGGTAGTCGCGAATCGCCGCGGTCCGCTCCTTCTGGTGCGAGACCTCGGCGCCGAAACGGATCTTCAGGTCGGGCGTGATGCTCTGGATCTCCTCCCAATCGTCCCGCGCCCCGTCATAATCGAAGTAGCCGAAGCCGATTTCGGCGGGGTCGAACTCCACGTGGTCGGTCAGGACGAAGCCCCCGACCCCGACCCTGCGCGCGCTCTCGACCAGTTCCTCCAGGCGGGATTCGCTGTCGAAGGAGCGGCGGCTGTGGACGTGGTGGTCAAGAAAGGCTTCGTACATTCGCGCCCGTCCTCACATGAGCCGGAAGGCCACTAGCATGGCTACCGCAATGCCCATGAGGCTTTCTCCGGCGATGAGGCCGGAAGCGGTGGAGATGGTGTAGGTCTCCGAGAAGGCGGGCGCCCGCTTGTCCAACAGCCACGCGATGAAGGCCCCGATGAACATGCTGACGCTGTTGTAGGCCGGTATGACGAAGGCTATTCCCATGGCCGTCGGCGAAGGAAGAAACTTCCTGCTCTTCGGCCAAAGCCGCTCGCAGAGGGTTACGATTATCCCGAAGAGCCCGCCCAACAAGAGGCCCCAGCGGGCCGACACCGGAAGGGCGTGAAGGCCGTTGCTCAAAAGAAGAGCCACGCCGGCCCATGTCTGCGCCGCAGGCGCGGGCAGCTTGTCCGTTCCAAGCACGTCGGCCGAAGGCACGAGAATATTGTAAACGGGCGACGCGACGGCCGAACCCACGACCACCCCGGCCAGCATGGCGAGGAACTGCTTTCTAGGGCTTGCTCCAACCTGGTAACCGCACCTGAGCGATTGCAGCAGGTCGGCCGACGATGTGGCCGCCCCCGCCGTGACGTTGGCCGTCATCAGGTTGGCCGTCATGTTCCCCGGCGCTATCGCGCCGTACATCAACTGCGTAATCTTGCCCATCGCCCCGACGGGCGTGATGTCCGTCTCTCCAGTCGCACGGCAAGCGACGATGGCAAGGAAGAAGGACATGAAGACCGCCAGGACGCCCATCCACCAATGAATTCCGAAGAACCAGACCTGGAGGACAACGGCTGCCGCCCCCGTGACCAGCACCCCCGCGCCGAACCACGAGCCGGGGACGTCAATGCCGGCGAGCGCGTCGCGGGAACCGTCCGGCCCGCTCTTCTTGAACATCGTCATCAGCCCGGACAGCGCCCTCAGCACCGTCCGCCACTGCATGAAGAACGAAAGAAGGCCCGCCGTCACCATCATCGCTACGCCCGGCCACATGAGCCAGCGGACGATGTTCTTGAACCCGCCGTATGGAACGCTCTGGCTCTGCCCCGCATCGAAGCCCAAAATGGAGGCGGCCTGGCAATCGTCAACCGAGAGCTTCGAGTCCCAGCGCCTGAAGCCGGAACCCATGGCGGCCAGGCGGCCCCTCTGAAAAGCGAAGGATATCTTGCCGAAGAAGGGGTTGTTCGTCCCATCCGGAAGCTTTTCGGCGTTGAGGAACTGGAGAAGGGCCTCCCTGCCGGCGAAAGAGGCCGCGCTGGAGAAAGTCATCGAGAGATGATCGGCCGCGACCGGGCCCGTGGGGCCGTTGGCCTCTCCCGCCGAAAACGAAAGCACTGCCCCGGCTGGAATTTCGAGCGGGAAGCGGAGCGCCCGGCCTCTGGCGCCAGCCACGAAATCCAGGGCGGCCTGTTCGACGGTGATCGAGGTTTCAGCCTCCGGCTCCTTGACGGCCTCGGCGTAAAGACGGTTGCGCCCCTTGTCTACGCCGAAGGAGACCACGCCGGCGAAAGGCGGAGCCCCGTTCAGATCGGCCTCGATGGATTTGGCGTTCTTGAAGACCGCCCCCTCAGGCCAGCTTTTCGAGAGCGTCACCGGCTCCTTACCAGCTTCGCGAATGACGAAAGATAGCACCGCGCCCTTGGCTGCCACCAGCGGGAACGCGGCGTCGGAAGCCGCCTCCACCCTGGCTTTCTGGCTGAATCCCGCCGCCGCCTGAACGGCCGGCGGGTCGTGGGGAATGTCCCCCTTGGCGATGTAGACTGGCGCCAGCACTCCATAACCGATCAGCGCGGCCAGCAGAAGGCTGAGGCCGGCGCGGATTCCCATGATCGCCCCGGCGCCGACCATGATGAGGCTCCCCTCGAAGGAGAGCGTCAGCCTGGCAAGCGGCATTCCGAAGACCGACCAGGAGGACGGGACCAGCGTGGCGGGAATGGCCGGCAGCCAGCGGTTCCACTCAAGCACGCCCAGTTGCCTGGCGAAGTGGCCGGCGACTCTCTTCGGCAGCCCAATTACGCCGTCGCGCCACCAGGCAATGACGAGGCCCACGCCCAGCGCGCCGAACAGCGCGCGCGCCTTTTTGACCGCGTCGCCGCCTTCCGCGTACATTCCCTTCAAGACTTCCGAGGTGGCGAAGCCCGTGGGGAACTTCAAGTTCTCGACGTTGATCATCTGCCTCTTCATCGGGATCGCCATGAAGAGGCCGAGGAAGAGTATCACCGCGACCCAGAGCGCGAGCTGCCACGTGGGAAGCGTCCGCCCGGAGACCATCGTCAGCGCGGGCACGGCGTTGGAAAGGCCGGCGGAGGCTATGAAGGCGCAGGCCGCGGCCATCGTCACGAGGATGTTGGTTTCAAGCATCCCCATGTCCCGCTTGACGAGAAATGGAAAGACCGCCCTGAAGGCCCTGAAGATCGCGAAGGCCATGATCGCGGCGGTGATCGTGACGCCGAGGCTCCAGCCCGCCTTGAAGCCGACGTAAAGGTTCGACAAGCACATGACCGCGCCTATCAGCGCGCCGAAAATGAGCGAACGGAAGGTCAGCTCGGGCTCCTTGCCGGCTTTGTAAACGTTGGCGGCCCACTCGCGCTCGCGCCGCTCTATCTCCTCGACTCCGCCACCCTCGGGCTTTTCGCTCATGCGCTCTCCTCCACCGGAGATAATAATCATACAGTGCCCCGGGCCTCCTGGCAATCGCCACGCCCCCCCAGGCGCGGAGGAAAAGGAGTGTTTGGTGTCTCGTGTCTGGTGTTTTGCAGGCCCGGCGTTGGTTTGCGCCGCCCGTAGTTCGCGTGTTGCGTGGGCAACAGAGGCGATGCGGGTTTTGAGTTGAGAGTTTTGAGTTTTGAGTTGGGCGAAGCTGGCGCGGCGGGAAAAGAACGTTCACCACAAAGGCCACAAAGGGCACGAAGGGAAAGATTGAACCACAGAGTCGCGGAGGCACTGAGGGCGATTATAGTTGCGTTACATGCGCCAAGGTCACGGAGGAAAGGAAGCCTTCCTTAAAGAGAGTGCCCGTCGTTGATTTGATCCGTCCTTAGTTCGCGTGTTGCGCGGGCAACAGAGGCGCAAGGCATTGCGCGACCCAATAACCCTCCGCGCCTCGGTGTCTCCGTGGTGAACTTCCTCCGGGTTGTCAAAAAACGGCGGCCTTCAGCGAAGGCCCGCGAAAACGAACTGCTTAGAAACTACAGCAAGCCGGGGCGAAAAGCAATGCGCCCAATCAAATGCCTCCTTCCGACGAAGCCCAAACGGCCTGGCCTCGCGCAAGGAGTGCGATGATGTGGCAAGAAACAATAGCGCCGCTAAGGACAGCTCATGTCCCTTGACAAGGACCGGCTAATGGGTGGCCCCGTTATGTCTTCTGTTGTTCACCCAGCGTCTTACTTGAACCAGCAGATACTCCCCTATGAGGATGCTTGCATACCAAAATGGCAAGGCAAGCAATATAAATCTCCATGTTTCACGAGCAGCATCCGGCGATGCAAATGCAGGTGGTGGATGCGCTAGGCCCGTATGTATTCCAAACATCTTGTAGAACAAGTAAGGCGCTGTATCAAAGAATTGGATGGCCGTACGGTAATGATCTACGGTCTTGTCGCTCAGATAATGGTGAGTTTCTAGTTCGGACCAAAGAAGGAAGCCTATGGCCATAGGCAATAACGTTAGAATCAGAGCATATAGAAAGCACCAATAGGCCTTCTTTAGGAAGTTCGCATCCATTTTCCTAATCATCGTACTTGCCCTCGCATAATTGTCATGGGAAGCTGGCAGGACCCGGACTGTAATCACCAGAAGTTGAATAGTACTGACGTTCGTTATATGCTCCGGTGTTGTACATCACATTCATCTCATGACGAAACGCGTTTTCAAAGGCCACGGCAAAGCCCTCTGATGCACTCACGCCATTTTGAAGTATCGCCGCATTGGTGATTGTACCAGGGGTCAGGTCTTGTATTTTAACATCGGTCATTTTGTTTCCCCGCTTGTGGCGGA